>JANOOJ010000061.1:0-6915 GCA_031421295.1 Novosphingobium sp. | reverse complement strand
CCCGAAAGCGCCGCGCGCGGCTACAAGCCGGGGCGGTTCAGCTTCAACGTCAAGGGCGGGCGCTGCGAACTGTGCCAGGGCGACGGGCTGATCAAGATCGAAATGCACTTCCTCCCCGACGTTTACGTCACCTGCGAGGAGTGCAACGGCAAGCGCTACAACCGCGAAACGCTCGAGGTGAAGTTCAAGGGCCACAGCATCGCCGATGTGCTCGACATGACGATCGAGGACGCCGAGGGCTTCTTCAAGGCCGTCCCCCCGATCCGCGACAAGATGCATATGCTGAACGAGGTCGGGCTCGGCTACGTCAAGGTCGGCCAGCAGGCGACCACGCTCAGCGGCGGCGAAGCCCAGCGCGTCAAGCTCGCCAAGGAACTCAGCCGCCGCAGCACCGGCCAGACGCTCTACATCCTCGATGAGCCGACCACCGGGCTGCACTTCGAAGATGTCCGCAAGCTGCTCGAGGTGCTCCACCGCCTGGTCGATGGCGGCAACAGCGTGGTGGTTATCGAGCACAATTTGGATGTGATCAAGACCGCCGACTGGGTGATCGACCTCGGCCCCGAAGGCGGCGTGCGCGGGGGGGAAGTGGTGGCCGAGGGGACGCCTGAGGCGGTGGCCGCCAACAAGCGCAGCTTTACGGGCGGTTATCTCAAAGCACTATTGGCGCGCTGAGCCCCAGACTCCCGCTCTCCCAGACTCCCCCTCCCCGCCGGGGAGGGGGGTGTTGGCGAACCAGAGCCGGGTGGACCTACTACGGGTTCGGCGTTGCGGTAGCGGTCTCGGTCACGGTCGGACCCGGGACGACGACAACTTCCGTATTGGTCGTGGTCGCACCGGGGACGGGAACCGCGACAACTTCGGTCGAGGTCGGGCCGGGAACCGGGACCACCGCCGTGGTTGTCTCTTCCGCGGCCGGAATATTGGTTTCCTGCTTGCACCCGGCGAGTGCGAGCAGCGAAAAGCCCAGAGCAGCGATTGTTGCAGTATAACGCATGTCAGTCCCCTAATGTGCGGCGCAGAAACGGCCGGAGCGAATACACAGCCACGCGCAGATCGGCTTCATGGTCGTGACCGTGCGTGGCGATTCGGTGGTGGTGATCGCACACAATATGGATGTCATCAAGACTGCGGACTGGGTGATCGACCTCGGCCCCGAGCCGCCAGGCGAGACGCAGTCTCAACGCGGCGTGCGCGGGGGCGAAGTGGTGGCCGAGGGGACGCCGGAAACCGTCGCCAAGAACGCGCGGAGCTTTACCGGAGGGTATCTGGGGGCGCTGTTGGCGCGGTAGAGCAGGATGGCTTTTATGTTGAACCGCCTAGCCCCTCCCCCTTGAGGGGGAGGCCGGGTGGAGGTGTACTGCCGCCAGCGTGGACGCTCGGCTGCGCCTCGCTCCCCCACCCCCAACCCCTCCCCGCCGGGGAGGGGGCAATATGATTCAATGTAATGCCATCTGCCTCCAATCCTGAGCCGGTCGAAGGATGCCGCCCCCCAGCCCAAATCCGCGCTGTTCCCCGCTCGCCTGCGGGTGTAAACTGCCCGCCAGGCCGGGTGGGGGCTTTGCGAGTCTCTTGTCCGGGCCGGAAGGAGGCGCCGCATGTCAGCCAAGGCAAAGCTCCGCAGTTTCGCCGCCGCGTCGCTGGCGCTCATGCTCGCCGCGCTCATGGCGGGCCCCGCCCACGCCGCGCCCGCCACGCTCACCGCGACGCTTTCGGGCAGCGCCCCGATCAGGGGTGGCGATCCCGACGGCAGCGGGGGCTTCCGGGTCGAGCTCGATCCCGACAGCAACGATTTCTGCTATGCCTTGTGGATCGACAAGATCGGCCGGGCAACGATGGCGCACCTCCATTCCGGCCCGGCGGGCGGCGACGGCGCGGCGCGCTTCGCGCTCGAGGTGACCGGCAAGAACAACGACATGTGCATCGCGATCGACCAGGACAAGCTCCAACCGCTGGTCGACAACCCCGCCGACTATTACATCGACGTCCACACCGCCGCCCACCCCGACGGCGCGCTGCGCGGGCAGCTGGCGAAGGAGTAGGGGGGCATGACCGAGGCCGCGATCAATCTGCACGTCGGTTCGCTGGACGAGATGGGCGCGCGCTTCGCGGCGGCATGGAAGACCGCGACCAGCGGCCGCAAGCCCGCGCGCGATCATGTGACGTTCCTCTCGCTCGAAGCCTTTATGGCCGCGATGTCGCCCCGGCGGCTCGAACTGATGCGGCATTTGCGGCGCGCGGGCCCGATGTCGGTGCGGCGGCTGGCGGGGGAGCTGGCGCGCGATTACAAATCGGTCCACCGCGAAGTCGCGATGCTCACCGCCACCGGCCTGATCGAACGCCGCGCGGCGGATGAGGTTGCGGTGGGGTGGGACAGGGCGGTGGCGGAGCTGGACTTGGCGGCTTGAGGGGGAGCGGCAGCGAGCTGCCTAATTTGCATAGTGTCCCCGGAATTGCATACCGGAATTTGATCCAGCACCCGGAAGAATACTACGCCAACGTCAACAACACCGCTTTCCCGAGCGGCGCGCTGCGGGGACAGCTGGCGAAGTAAGGTGTGGGTGGGGCGCTCGGCAGACGAAGGCTCCGGAAGGGCCTCCGCTTTTGGACGAAATGCGACGCACCCTATGGCGAAAGGTACTTAATCTGGGAGATTTCGGACATAAATTGGGAAGGCTTTGACGCGATGGAACTCCTCCACATCCCGGTACAAAGATAACTCGTACACGGAAATTTTGTGTTCACTGGCATAAATTTGGCGGGAATAGTCTATGCAACGCAAATGATTGTGACGCGGTTTATCTGAAAAAATCTCTACAAGTAATTGAGTCCTCTCGCCGGTCACGTCTCCAATGAAATACAGGTTTCCTAACACTAAAGCCTGTAGGTTGCCGCTTGCCTCCAACCCTTCCACTAATGTTATCAGCTCTTCATATGAGGGATCACGGAAGTTTTGTTCGCTGGCCGCATTTTTGTGTATTGCAACGGTTGTCTGAAACTGACCTGCGGTCTCTGCGTCCACGTCCCCGCCGGCAAAGGGCAGGAGCCATTCGAGATCGCACTCGACATCGACGATAGTAAGTCCGTGAGACTGCGTTTGGCAACTCAAGCTGTCTGCTCTCCAGTGTCTGCTAACAATTCTTCGCGCGCCAGATCGACTTGATCGACGCTCGGTCGCCAACTGGAAATCAGTCGATGTAACGAAACCTGGTTCCGCTGGTGGATCCGATAGTGGGATAAGCGAAGTTCGGCCAAGATCGCTCTTCAGAAGTCTTCGAGCGTCGCTAAGGCGTTCAACGCCTGATTGCGTATAACCCCAGCTTACAAGCAGGTCGCGCATTACGTCGGTCCAACGAAGGTCGAGACATCGCACGTCACCATCGATTGCAGCCAAAACGAAAAAATACTCCATAACTGAACGATGAGCAAACTTTATTAGGCCATCATTGTCCCTATTCAAAAGAGATCGGGTTGATAGATGCTCCCATTTTGAGATAGCGGAATCGACATTCAGCGCTATTTCGTTAAGCCGATTTCTGGTAATTCTATCTCCCAATCCTTTCGAGCTTAGGGTATGGATTTCGACAGCTAAATCTTTCGAAACCTCTCGTAATTTCTCGCTGGAAATCCAATCGGCCTCGCGCTTTAGCCATCCTTCGACAAGATAGGAATAAAGGTCGTACAGCTCTTTCGATGTTGATTCGTCTCTTATGAGGTCTGGAACGAGCTCAAGCAACATTGGACGTCCACTGAGTTCGGGAACTCGTTTCACCAATTCTCTTGCTAATCCCCTTCGTTTTATGTTCCTGATATTCCAAATGGGAAATTGTTTATTGATATACTGATCGATCTGAGAGTCGGAAAATGGCATCAAATAGAGGTGATGGAGCGTATATGTGCGAGCAGCCGATCGCTTGCGTGGAGTTATTACTGAAACTCCAGTGTCCTTTGGAATTGATCGAGCGTCGCGAAAAAATTGAGATCGGCAAGTTATAATAACAGACTTAAAATCAGCAGATTTGGATAGTAAATCTGCGATACGATCTTCAGCTCCATCCAGTGCGGCTGCATCTTCGTCGAGAGCATCTAGTATTAATACAGTCGAAGATGGATTTTTAATGTCAGATATGTATTTATCTGAATTCGGTCTAGACAGGCTGATTATTGCTGTAAAAAAGTCCATGTGACTACGTTTATAGTTGTAATAATTTATGCAGAATGACGTCTTACCCATCCCCGAATCTGCGAGGATAAGAATATGGCGCTTGCGATCCGCATGTGATAAAAACCTATCCAACGCCTCAAATATCGGTTCACGAATATCGGCTATATGCCGGAAGTCGCTTTCGTGCGAAGGGTCGGCTTGTCCGCAATCTGGATTAATATAAGTACTTAGAGATTCTGATATTTCATCTTTGGTATAATTTGGCGTAAATAGAGAAATATTCTGCGCTTTGGTAAGTCTGGCTGCACTTCTTCGAAATCTATTTGCGGAAATCCAATAGCCAATCCTTACAAGCAGAAATATGAGGGTCAACCCAACACTCACATATCCCAGCGTTTTGAAAAAATTTTCCATCAAATCTCACAGATTAAATGCAGCGCGGATGTGCGACTATACGTCCGAACGGCAATTTTATTCAAGAGCAACGTGGTTGGCTCGCAAGCGCTCGAGACCGACGCCAAGCCCAGATTTAGACGTCTAACCGTCCAATTTTCCTACATCCCCCCAATCGCATATCCTGATCGGCTTTGGCTTCTGCATCAGAAGATCACCGCATGAACATCGCACCCACCGGGCTGTCGAGCGATATTCCCGTCCTTCGATGCGCTCAGGGACGACCCTTCGAAGTGCTTAGGGTGAGCGGGGAGGGGGATTTCCCACACCAGACTCAACCGGAGTTACGGTGACACCTTACTTAACCTCCAAACTCACCGCCAAAGGCACTGTCGGACGGGGACACGCAAAAGCATGTCCCCGGCTTGGGACCTTTTTCCTACATCCCCCGAACCTGCCACACTGCCGCCGCGACCGATTCGGCATGGCTCCGCCGGGCCGGCTCGGCGCAGGTTTTTGAATTGAGGGCGATGCGGGGGTAACCCACCCTGGGGGTAGGGTTCTACTTACTGAAGATTCCGCCATTTTTTGCGGGGCAGGTCAGGTTGGAAAGAGGGCAGATGCGGCAAGAATCGGCAACATGGTCTTGGCGTGACCTTTGTGTGACCTTTCGCCCTTCGACAAGCTCAGGATGAGCGGGCCTTGCCGCCCAGCGCCGCCCGCCCGGCATCGGCCTCCGCAGGAACGATTCGGACCCGCTGCGTTACCCTTGCATGACCCCGCACTTGCCGCGGGAGGACATTCAGGAGACGAGCCTTGACCACCACCACCTCACGCCGCTTGCGCACCATCGCGCTGTCCGCCGCCACGCTCGCCGTGCTCGGACTGGCGACCAGCGCCGCCGCGCATCAGACCCGCGCGCGGCATAATCATCCGATGGGGGTCAAGCTAATGGCCGACCTCACCGGGGCGACCGAAGTCCCCGGGCCGGGCGACGTCGACGGCCGGGGCCACTTCATGGGCTCGGTCAACCCGGGCACCGGGCGGCTGTGCTACACGCTGACCAGCTCGATGATCGGCACCCGCACCATGGCGCATATCCACACCGGCGCGGCCGGGGTGGCGGGTCCGCCGGTGGTCACGCTGCGCGCCAATGCGCCGGTGCAGACCTGCATGACGATCGCCCGCAGTCTGGCGCAGAACATCGTCAACCGGCCGGGCGATTATTACGTCAACGTCCACACGGTCGATTTCCCGGCGGGCGCGGTGCGCGGCCAGACGATGAAGCACGGCGGGATGAAGCACTAGGCTGCGGGATGACATTTGAATGAATCGTTGGGGATTCCCATTGGTGTAATTTTCTGATTCAAGCTGCTGGCTGGGTTTTGGAGGCCAGTGGCGATGACGAGACCTTATTCGATGGATTTGCGCGACCGGGCGGTGGCGCGTGTTTTGGCGGGCGAGAGTGTCCGCTCCGTAGCCTTGGCATTGAGCATCAGTGCGGCGACGGTGGTTCGCTGGTCGCAGCGTTACCGCGCGACCGGCAGCGCAGCCCCCGGCCAGGTCGGCGGTCACAAGCCCAATATCCTGTCAGGCGCGCATCGAGACTGGCTTTTGGAGCGGGCCGCCAGCGACTTCACTTTGCGGGGATTGGTTGCCGAGCTCGCGACACGTGGGGTGCGGGTCGACTACGTGCAGGTCTGGCGCTTCGTTCATGCGGAGAACTTGAGCTTCAAAAAAAAGCGTACTGCCCGCCGAACAGCTTCGGCCCAAGATCGCAAGGCGGCGCAGGCAATGGAAGAAATATCAGGGGCGGCTTGATCCCCGCCGCCTCGTCTTCATCGATGAGACCTGGGCCAAGACCAATATGGCCCCGTTGCGTGGCTGGGCACCCAAGGGCCAGCGGCTCCACGCCAAAGTGCCCTATGGTCACTGGAAGACGATGACCTTCTTTGCCGCCCTGCGCTGCGACCGGATCGATGCCCCCTGCGTTCTCGATCAGCCGATCAACGGGGCGAGCTTCCTCGCTTATGTCGAGCAGTTCCTCGTGCCCACGCTCTCACCGGGCGACGTCGTGATCATGGACAACCTCTCCAGTCACAAACGGCCTGCCATCCGTGCAGCAATCCGCAGCGTCGGCGCGCGGCTACTGTTCCTGCCGCCCTACAGCCCAGACCTGAACCCCATCGAGCAAGTCTTCGCCAAGCTCAAACATCTCATGCGAAAAGCTGCCGAGCGATCCGCAGAGGCAACGTGGAAACGTATCGGAACACTGCTTGACGACTTCCCACCCCACGAATGCGCCGCATACATCACTAACTCAGGTTATGGTGCAGCGTAATGTTATCCCGCTCTAG
>JANOOJ010000060.1:0-4826 GCA_031421295.1 Novosphingobium sp. | reverse complement strand
GCCCAGCGCGCGGAACTGATCGAGACGGTGCGACTGCTCGAGACGGAGGGCATTGCGCCGCTGGCGCTCAAGGGTGCCTGGCTGGCGCGGCACGCCTATTGCGAGGCAGCGCTGCGGCCGTGCCGCGATATCGATCTGCTGGTCCCCCAAGACGCCGTAATCGAAGCCTTCGAAGTGCTGACAGCCGCAGGCCACCGTTTGACCCAGCCCCCCGAAATGTCGCTTGCGGACACGCTGCGGATCGAAAAGCACCTGCCCCCGCTGGTCGCCCCGCGCGGCACGGTGATCGAGCTTCACCACCGGTTGTGGGAACCCGATGGACGGCTCGATCACCGCTCGCCGCTGGCCGATCTCGCCGCGATCCGCGCGCGGGCGTGGCGCGATGCAGACGGCATTGACTATCCCCAAGGGGCCGACATGCTCGGCCATTTGATCGTCCACGCGGTCTATAGCCACCGCTTCGATTGCGGCCCGCTGCTGCTGACGGACATCGATTTCCTGCTGCGCAAGGTCGCTATCGACTGGCCGCAGTTCTGGGCCGGTGCGGCGCGCGAAGGGTGGCGGGACGGCGCGCGACTGGTCCTTGAACTGGTCGCCCGCTATCGCCCTGTAGAGCCGATCGTATTCGACGCCGGACCTCCGGTTCCCATCGAGCTGCTGGCCAGCGCGCCCGATCTGCTCCTTCAGAATCTTGACACCCGCAAGAGCGCACGGGTGCTGGCAGCCACGCTCAAGGCTGGCCCCGCCACGCTCGTGCGTCGGGCCCGGGGAGAGCGCACCGCAGGCGACGCGCCGCCGGTCCAGCGCGACATGGCGAGCGAGGGCGGCATGATCGGCTGGGCATGGTCGCGATTGAAGCGCACCCTTGGCGATCTGACCCACGCCGACGTGCGCCGCCAGTCGCGCCAGCTGGTGCAGCTCAGCCGCTGGCTGGACCGCTGATGCGGGTCCTGATCGTCGGCCTCAACTCTGCGCCCGAGCCGGTCGGGATCGGCCCCTACACCACCGGGCTGGCCGAGGCACTGGCCAAGCGCGGCCACCAGGTCGAAATGATCGCCGGCCAGCCCTATTACCCGCAATGGCGCGGTAATCCTGCGTTCGCCGGGGGCTGGAAGGTGAGCGTCGAGCATGGCGTCGCCCTCACCCGGTGCCCGCATTACATCCCCGCCGAGCCAACCGGGCTGCGGCGCATCCTCCATCTCGCCAGCTTTGCAGCCAGCGCGCTCGTTCCGGCATTGCGCGCTGCGTTGGGGCGACGGGAGAAACGGCCCGAACTGGTCATAGCCGTGGCCCCTGCGCTATTTAGCGTAGTTACGGCATGGCTCGCCGCGCGACTGGCGGGAGCGCGCCTATGGGTCCACCTTCAGGACTTCGAGGTCGAAGCCGCATTGGCCACCGGTCTGCTACGACCCAATGGCCGCGCCGCCCGATTGGCGCTGTGGGTCGAGCAACGGATCCTCGGCCTGGCCGATCAGGTTTCGACCATCAGCCCGCAAATGTGTGTGCGGCTACACGGCAAGGGCATCGCGCCAGCGCGTGTGATCGAAATCCGCAACTGGTCCAACACGCGGTTCCTTGCCGACATCGGGCGGGAACCCGAGTTGCGCGCCCGTTGGGGCCTGGCAGATGCCGCTGTGTGTCTTTATTCGGGCAACATCGCCCGCAAGCAGGGGATCGAGGTGCTGGTCGAAGCAGCGCGGTTGCTGGCGAACCGGACCGACGTCGCCTTCGTCATTTGCGGCGAAGGGCCAAACCGCGCCGCGCTCGATGCGCTGGCGTCGGGCTTGTCCAACGTTCAATTGCATGATCTCCAACCGGCTGAAAACATGGGTGCCATGCTCACCATGGCGAGCATTCATCTCCTGCCGCAAATCGCTGGAGCGGCCGATCTGATGCTGCCATCCAAACTCACCAACATGCTCGCCTCGGGGCGTCCGGTGATTGCCACGACCGAGCCGGGTACCGGTCTGGCCGGCGAAGTCGAGGGATGCGGAATGATCACGCCACCGGGCGATGCAGCGGCGCTGGCGGCGGCAATCGTGACACTGCTCGATGATCCGGTCCGCCGCGCGAAATTCGGCGCAGCGGCGCGCCAGCGGGCGGCGGAACGATGGGAGAAGTCGGCAATCGTCGAGCGGTTCGAACAGGCCGCGCTGGCGCTGATCGCCGCGCCGCAGCGCCTTTGATCGCCGCGAAGCCGAAGCACAAACGAAAGGGCCGGACTCGCGGTGACGAGTCCGGCCCTTTCCTTAATCCGTCAGCGCGCGATTAGGCGGCCTTCTTGACCTTTTCGATCACCATGCTGACGCGGCTCGAGAGCGGCGCGAAAGCGTCGTTGGCAAGCTTCACGGCAAATTCGCTGTTCTTCGAACCGGTGGCAACCGCAGCGTCGAAATTGCGACGCATGATTTCGCTCTGGAGCTTGAAGAAGTCGGTCGGCGACTTGACGGCGGCGAGTTCCTTGACGTCAGCGGTCATGGTTTCGAAAGCCGACTTGGCATAGGCGACATAGGCAGTGCCCATGTCCTGCACGCCGGCAGCAAGGATCTTCCCGGCTTCGACGAGAGCCTGAACGTTGCCCTTGCTGAATTCGGTGTATTCGCCAGCGACCACGGTGCTCTTTTCATAAGCAACCTTGGCGCGCTCCTGAACGTCGGCAACGACGGTGCTGAGCTTGCCGGTGAAATCTTCGGTGGTGTTCTGGGTCTTGGCCATGATGGTATCCTTCAATTTGGAAAAGGTGGGCAATTTGGAAATGGTGGGAAGCTTGGCAGCAACCGACTTCGTCGGCGCGGCCTTGGTTATGGACTTGGTAATCTTCTTGACCGGCTTGGCGGCCACTTTCTTGACAACCGCCGGAGCCGACTTTTTGGCCGGAGCAGTTGCGGTCTTAACCGCCTTCTTGGCGGAAACTGGCTTGGCCTTGGCGACCGGCGCAGGCTTGGCGGCAAGCTTCGCGACGACGGGCTTGGGAGCCTCGCTCTGCGCAGCAGGAGCAGGTGCGGCCTGGGGCGCTTCGGCCTTGGGCGTGCTCAGCTCGGTCTTTTCGGCTGCGGCGGCATAGGCTTTCTCGGCGGCTGCATCGGCAATCGCGCTGTCCATTTTGGTATCGGCGGCGGTGGCCATGAAACAATCTTCCTTCGCTTGACGACCATCGGAACAGCCGGTTTATGTTGCACTGCACAAAATAGGCATTGCAACTGCGAAGTCAAGATTTATTTGTGCAGTGCAGCAAAAATCATAATCGCTTGATTTAATGTTCTTTTACATAGCGTCCCGGCGCATCCTCGACAATTTTATCGCCCTTCGCACCGGGCACGCGCTTGCCCCTTGCGGGCACTTGGGCGCCATCCTGCGCTGTGAGCCACTCGATCCAGTGCGGCCACCAGCTTCCCGGAGTTTCCGACGCGCCCGCTACGAAATCGGCAAAGTCGCTGGCTTTGGGATTGGTCCAGAACTGGTACTTCTTGGCCGCAGGGGGATTGACCACCCCGGCGATATGGCCCGAGCCCGCCAGCACGAAGGTCCACGGCCCGCGCAAATGCCGGGTGATCCGCCACACGCTCTCCGCCGGGGCAATGTGATCTTCGCGCCCGGCCTGGATGAAGGCCGGGGTCTCGATCCGGGTCAGGTCGATCGCGGTGCCGTCGGCCTGCATCGCATCGGCCACCACCAGCCGGTTATCGCGGTAGAGGTCCTTGAGGTAGGACTTGTGCCACTTGGCCGGGAGATTGGTCGTGTCGCCGTTCCAGTGGAGCAGGTCGAACGCCGGATAGTCGTTGCCCAGCAGGTAATTGTTGACGACGTAATTCCAGATCAGATCGGTGCCGCGCAGCAGGTTGAAAGTCGCCGCCATCACCCGCCCGTCGAGATAGCCCTTTTCCGCGCCCATCCGGCTCGCCGCATCCAATTGCTGGTCGTCGATGAAGACCTTGAGCTCGCCCGCCGTCTCGAAATCGATCTGCGCGGTGAAGAAGGTCACGCTCTTGACCTTGTCCGCCTGCCCCCGCCGCGCAAGGATCGCCAGCGTCGCCGCCAGCGTGGTCCCCGCCACGCAATAGCCGATCGTATGAACCGCCTTGACGTCCAGGCGTTCGCGCACGGTGTCGATCGCCTCGATTTGCGCGCGGATGTAATCGTCCCACTCCACTTCACTCATCGACGCATCGGCCGATTTCCATGAGACCACGAACACCGTCACCCCCTGCTCGACCGCCCAGCGGATGAAGCTCTTGGCCGGGTTGAGATCGAGGATGTAGAACCGGTTGATCCACGGCGGGAAGATCACCAGCGGAACTTCCAGCACGCTCTCGGTGGTCGGGCTGTACTGGATCAGCTGGTACATCGGGGTTTCGTGAACGACCTTGCCTGGGGTGACCGCGATGTTCTCACCCAGCTTGAACGCGTTCGGATCGGTGTGAGTCAGCTGGCCGCGGCGCAGATCGCCCAGCAGATGCGCCATGCCCTTGACCAGATTTTCCCCGCGCGATTCGACCGTCTTTTGCAATACCAGCGGATTGGTCAGCGGGAAGTTGGCCGGGCTCAGCGCCTCGACCAGCGTGCGCGTGGCGAAACGGAGCTGTTCCTTCTTCTCGGGGTCGATCCCCTCGATCCCCTCGGCCATCGCAGTGATCTGCTCGGCGAGCATCAGATAGGTCTGATGCAGCGCGGCGAACAGCGGCTGCTCGCGCCATTTGGGATCGCCGAAGCGGCGGTCCTTGCGCGGCAGTTCCGGCGCGCCCTGCCCGGCTGCCGCCGCCTTCGGACCGATGCCATAGAGACCCAGCACGCCTTCCCACAGTGCCTGGCTGTCGGCCATCAACCGC
>JANOOJ010000059.1:0-7996 GCA_031421295.1 Novosphingobium sp. | reverse complement strand
GCCAGCTTGACCGCCGCGCCGGTGATGTGGTGCGCTTCGCGGAACGGCACCCCGGCCTGGCGCACCAACCAGTCGGCGAGATCGGTGGCGGTGGCATAGCCCAGCTCGGCGGCGGCGCGCATCCTTGTCGTGCGGAAAGTGGCGCCGGCAACCATGCCCTCCATCGCCGCAAGGCTCAGCATGAGCAGGCTCGCGGCCTCGAAAACCGGCGGCTTGTCGTCCTGCATGTCCTTCGAATAGGCCAGCGGCAACCCCTTCATCGTCATCATCAGGCTGGTCAGGCAGCCGGCGATCCGCCCCGAATGCCCGCGCACCAGCTCGGCCGCGTCAGGGTTCTTCTTCTGCGGCATGATCGAGCTGCCGGTCGACAGGCTATCGGGCAGCACGACGAACCCGAACGGCTGGCTCGCCCAGATGATGAATTCCTCGGCCAGCCGCGAGAGGTGCAGCGCGCACTGTGCGGCGCTCATCAGATAATCGAGCGCGAAATCGCGGTCCGAAACCGAATCGAGGCTGTTCGCGGTCGGACCGGCGAAGCCTAGCGCCTGCGCCGTGGCCGCGCGGTCGATCGGGAAGCCGGTCCCGGCCAGCGCGGCGGCACCCAGCGGGCATTGGTTCATCCGCGCACGTGCTGCGGCAAACCGCGACCGGTCGCGCGCCGCCATCTCGTAATAGGCCATGAGGTGATGACCGAGCGTCACCGGCTGCGCGGTCTGCAAGTGGGTGAAGCCGGGCATGATGCTGTCGGCGTGCTCCTCCGCGCGCGCCACCAGCGCGGCTTGCAGCGCCGCCAATCCAGCATCGGCGGCGTCGCAGGCATCGCGCACCCACAGCTTGAAATCTGTCGCGACCTGATCGTTGCGGCTGCGCGCGGTGTGGAGCCGCCCGGCCACCGCGCCGATCAGTTCGGCCAGCCGGCTTTCGGTGGTCATGTGGATGTCTTCGAGGTCCCAGTCCTCGGGCACGCCACTCGTCTCGTATTCGGCAGCCACCCGGTCGAGCCCGTCGGCAATCGCCCCCGCATCTTCGGCCGAAACGATGCCTTGCGCGCCGAGCATCGCAACATGCGCCTTTGACGCGGCGATGTCCTGCCGCCACAGAGCCTTGTCGAACGGGATCGAGGCATTTATTTCGCGCATGATTGCCGACGGACCCGACGCAAACCGGCCACCCCACATTTGATTGGAGCTGTTCTTGCCCGAATTGTCGTCCCGCTCGCTCAAGCTCGCTGTCCTCGGTTTCGCGCTAGTGGCTGGCGCGTGCGATAGGCAAAGCAAGGAAGCGGCGCAACCTGCCGCTTCAACCGCCGCCGCCCCCGCCGCAAGAACCGAGCTGTCAGGGGTGATCGACCGCAGTCACAAGGGCAGCGCGCTGCCCGATTTCAGCTTCGCCGATCCGGCGGGCCAGCAACTGCGCCTCGCCAGTCTCAAAGGCAAACCGCTGCTGATCAATCTGTGGGCGACCTGGTGCGGGCCCTGCGTGATCGAAATGCCGATGCTCGACAAGCTCGCCGCAACCCGCGCGGGCAAGCTCAAAATTCTCACCGTCTCGCAGGACCTTGGCCAGCCGCAGAAGGTCGCGGCATTCTTCACCGACCGCAAGCTGACGAACCTCGAACCCTGGCTCGATCCCGACAACCAGCTCGCCCAGCACTATCAGGCAGGCACGCTGCCGACGACGGTCTACTACGGTGCCGACGGCCGCGAAGTGTGGCGCTTCGTCGGCGGCCACGACTGGGAGAGCGCCGAGACCGCCAAGATGCTGGCGGAGGCGAAGTAATTGTCGGCTCCCCTCCCGCAGGCGGGAGGGGTTTGCGAGACTTGGCAACTCGTTGCCTAGTCGCAGCCGGGTGGGCCTTGCCGCCCAGCGAGTCCTGTCGGACTCACTCCCCCCCCTAACCCCTCCCGCCTGCGGGAGGGGGACTTACGCCGCTTCGGTCGCGCGTTTGTAGATGCTGGTCTTGGGCACTTCGAACAGCTTCGTCACCATCGGTTCGAAGAATTCGAGCGGCAGCGTATCGTAGTTCGGGTCGAAGGCCGGGCAATCGTATTTGTCGATGAATTCCTGGCAGGCTGCGGCATGGGGCGAGACCATAAACTGGTCGCGCATGTTGCGGTCGAGCCCGAGGTGGTGGAAGAAGTTGTGGCCCTGGAAGATGCCGTGGTGCTGGACGATCCAGTGCAATTCTTCCGAGATGAACGGCTTGAGAATTGCGGCGGCGATGTCGGGATGGTTGTAGGCGCCGAGCGTGTCGCCGATGTCGTGGAGCAGCGCCATCACCACGTAATCGTCGGGCTTGCCGTCGCGGTGCGCGCGCGTCGCGGTCTGGAGGCTGTGGGTCAGCCGGTCCACCGCGAACCCGCCGAAATCGCCATCGAGCAGCTTGAGGTGCTCGATCACCCTGCTGCCGCCGCTCCGCGAAAACGGGATATTGTGCTGCATGATCGCCATCCAGTCGTCCTGGGTACTGGCCGACATGTCGTGAAAAGTGGCGCTGGGCAGCTCGGTGTCGGTCATGGCAAGTTCCTCTCGATCGCTGGTGAGTTTGCGGCATGGCGAACGAGGTTTCAAGGGCTCTTGTCCGCCTGACTGCGGAAGCGGCGATGGTGGGCGCTGACGGGCTCGAACCGCCGACCCTCTCGGTGTAAACGAGATGCTCTACCAACTGAGCTAAGCGCCCGGCACCTGGGCCAGAGCCGCCCCCTACAACGGCCATGCCCTTTGGGAAAGCCTCTGTTCGCGTCCTTCGGCAAGCTCAGGACGAACGGACGGAGGCTTTATTCCAAGATCCGCTCGTGCTGAGCTTGTCGAAGCACTCGCGATTCTGCCGCCTAGACCATCCGCCCCGCAGTCTTGCCCAGCTCGGCGAAATAGCGCGCCATCGCATCGGCCGCCTTGTCGGTGAGGGTGATGAATGCTCGGCGGCGGTCGGTCTCGTCCTCGACGCGCTGGAGCAGACCGGCGTCGGTCATCTGCCCGATCCAGCGCAGCGCGGTGGTGGGCGGCACCCCGCTGGCGATACACAGCGAGGTGACCGAGACGCGGGTATGCTCGGCGCGCGCGGCAGTGAGGTCGAGCAGCATGTCCCACGCCGGATCGCCGAACAGCTCGCCGTCGAAAAACCGTGCGCGCAATTGCCGCTGCCGGACGATCCGGCGGACCAGCCGCGGATCGGGTAGCGGCGGGCGGGTCGCGCGGATCAGCCGTTCGCTGCTGTCGGCCTCCTCGCCCGCAAAACCGCGCCTCGGCGATTCGAAGCGAAACGCGCTGTCTTCATCGCGGTCGGAGCGCGCGGAACCACCCAGCCGCTCGAGCCGCTCGGCGATCTGGCCGACCTGCTCGGTCAGCCGCAGCAGGGTCAGCCGGTCCTCCTCGGACAATTCGCGCACCCGGAGCGAGGGCATCCGCCCCAACACCCGGCCCAGCGCGATCACCCGCTCGGCGCGGCTGGGATTGACCAAAATCTGCGGGTTCGACTGATCGAGGCAGCCGAACACGTCGTCGAGCGCGGCGACGCTGGTCGAAACCACCAGCTGCGCCGCCGATTGGGCGACGCGCAAATCGAGCCGAACCAGCGCCGCCAAAGCACTGCCATCGACCACCGGGCAATCGAGCAGCACCACCTCGCCCAGTGGCTTGGCATCGCCCCCCTCGATCAGCGCATCGATCGCGCCCACTTCGGCGATCCGGAAGCCCGCCAGTTCGGCATCGTCGCGCATCTCATCGCGCAGATGCGCGCGGTCGGCAAAGACCGACAGCGTCAGCGGCAAGCCTGCCGGATCGTTGGCGGCAGCACTATAGGCGAAATTAGCTTGCGACATGGCGTTCCGACTCCGATTCGATGAACAGGAGTAGAACAAACAGGGATTATGTCAAGAATGGATCAATCAATAAACGGATCGCGCACCAGAATCGTGTCCTCGCGTTCGGGCGAGGTGCTGACCAGCGCCACCGGGGTTTCGATCAGTTCCTGCACGCGCTGGATGTATTTGATCGCCTGCGCGGGGAGGTCGGCCCAGCTGCGCGCGCCCGCCGTGGTTTCGCTCCAGCCGGGCATTTCCTCGTAGATCGGCTCGACTGCGGCCTGATCGGCGGAGTGGCTCGGGAAGTAATCGAGCACCCTCATTGTACCATCTGGGCCGCGCAGCCGGTAGCCGGTGCAGATTTTCACCGTCTCGAACCCGTCGAGCACGTCGACCTTGGTCAGCGCAATGCCGGTGACGCCGCTGATCGCGCAGCTCTGGCGGACCAGCACCGCATCGAACCAGCCGCAGCGGCGCTTGCGGCCCGTCACGGTGCCGAATTCATGGCCGCGCTCGCCCAGCCGCTGGCCGGTGGCGTCTTCGAGCTCGGTCGGGAACGGGCCCGAGCCGACGCGGGTGGTATAGGCCTTGACGATCCCGAGCACGAAACCGGTCGAGCCAGGCCCCAGCCCCGATCCCGCCGCCGCCGCGCCGCTGACGGTGTTGGACGAGGTGACGAACGGATAGGTCCCGTGATCGACATCGAGCAGCACGCCCTGCGCGCCTTCGAACAGGATTCGCGCCCCGGCCTTGCGCACTTTCTTGAGCCGCTTCCACACCGGCTGGGCATATTGCAGCACCGAGGGGGCAATCTCGCGCAGCTCGTCGAGCAGCGCGGCGCGATCGACCGGCGGCTGGCCGAACCCGGCGCGCAGCGCATCGTGGTGCGCGCAGAGCCGGTCGAGCTGCGGCTCCATCGCGTCGAGATGGGCAAGGTCGCAGACCCGCAAGGCCCGGCGGCCGACCTTGTCCTCGTAAGCCGGGCCAATCCCGCGCCCGGTGGTGCCGATCTTGCCTGCCCCTGCCGCGGTCTCACGCAGCCCATCGAGATCGCGGTGGAGCGGCAGGATCAGCGCGCAATTATCGGCAATCGCGAAGTTTTCGGCGTTGATGGTCACGCCCTGGCCTTCGAGCTTGGCGATTTCGGCCTTGAGCGCCCAGGGATCGAGCACCACCCCGTTGCCGATGATCGAGAGCGTGCCGCGCACGATCCCCGATGGCAGCAGGCTGAGCTTGTAGACCTCATTGCCCACCACCAGCGTATGCCCGGCGTTGTGCCCGCCCTGGAAGCGGACCACCGCATCGGCGCGGCTGGCAAGCCAATCGACGATCTTGCCTTTGCCTTCGTCGCCCCACTGAGCGCCGATCACGGTTACATTGGCCAAGGGAAGGCCCTTCCTTGAGGGTGGAAACCGTGCCGCGCCCTAGGGGAAGCCTTGGGTGAGGGCAAGGCAGCGCAGACGACAAACCGCGACAATTCCAGCCGCGCGATCGACTCGCCCGGTCAGGGGAGGATTTCGACCGCTTCCCCGCCTTCATAGCGATGCGTACAGCCGAGCGCTTTGGCGTCGTCCGCGTCCGTCAGCGCCGCGACCGTGCGCCAGCCGATCATGCGCAGCCGCGCTGCGGCTTCCGCATCGTGACCCAGCGGGAGGAACAACGTATCGCGGTGGTCTTTGCGGGTCGCCAGCGTATCGATGAGCGGGTCGGGATAGAGCGAAAAGCCGGTGGCGGGCTCGTCCTGTCCGACCACGCTACCAAGGATGCGGTAGGTCCCGCCCCGGCCGAGCGCACTGCCCTGCCCTTCGGCATAAAGCGTGAAGCCAAACCAGCTCTGGTATTCGAAGCCGTGGCGTTCGGACGGATCGAGCGTCAGCCGCGCCGTCCCGCCGACCCGCGCCGCAATCTCGCGCAGCCCCGCGATCCGGCTGGCGAGCGCGCCGCCAGCGTCAATCGCCGCCAATTGCTCGATCGCCGCATCGAACGGCCCGATCGCATAGAGCAGCGGCAGATAGGCCTCGCCGCCCGCCGCGACCAGCCCGCCCGCATCCTTGGCATCGAGTTCGCGGCGCACTGCTTCGACCTGTCCGGAGGCGAGCGGCAGCGCCTTGTCGGCCAATATATCGACCAGATCGGGCAGGGTGAAATCGACCGAAATCGCGGTCGCTCCGGCGGCTTGCAGCGCTTCGATGGCCATGGCCACGATCTCCGCCGCCGCCGCCACCGAATCGCTGCCGACCAGCTCTGCGCCGAGTTGCAAGCGCTCGCGGGTGGGATCGAGCCCGTCGCCCTTGATGGTCAGGACCTGCCCGGCATAGCACAGCCGCAAGGGCCGCGCGGCCCCGGCAAGGCCGGTCGCAGCGATGCGTCCGACCTGCACCGTGATGTCGCTGCGCAGCGCCAAAGTGCGCAGGCTCTGCGGATCGACGAACCGGAACATCCGGCGCGGCTGGACCCCCGCCATGCGGCTCGCCATCGATTTTTCGAACTCGATGCTCGGCGGCTGGACCCGGTCGTAACCGTGCCCGTCCATGCAATCGAGGATCGCGCGCGTAACCCGCGCCGCCGCCGCCGCGCTGGGCGGCAGACGGTCTTCAAGCCCCGCAGGCAACAGATCGCGGTCGGTGTTGTCCATGTCTGCGGCCTTTAGCTGGGGTCGGCGAATGTGTCGAATGTCAGTGCGGGTGCTTCGACAGGCTCAGCATGAGCGGGGTTTGAAATGAATCCACGTTCCGCTCAGCCTGAGCTTGTCGAAGGCCGCGCGCCACACCCGCCCAAATCCCTAAAACGCCAGCGCCTTGACCACCTTCACCCCCGGCAGCTTGCAGGCGGCGTCGAGCACATCCTGCGGGACCGGCGAATCGACCGAGAGCAGCAGCACCGCTTCGCCGCCGGCATCGCGGCGACCGAGGTTGAAGGTGCCAATGTTGATCCCGTTCTCGCCCAGCAGGGTGCCCAGCCGACCGATAAAGCCCGGAGCGTCCTCGTTAACGATGTAGAGCATATTGCCGTCGAGCTCGGCCTCGATCCCGATTCCGAAGATTTCGACGAGTCGCGGCTGGGTGTTGCCGAACAGCGTCCCCGCGACCGAGCGATCGCCTTGGCTGGTGGCGACGGTGACGCGCACCAGCGTGTGATACACGCCCTCGCGGTCATGCCGCACTTCGCGCACGTCGAGCCCGCGTTCCTTGGCGAGGAACGGGGCGTTGACCATGTTCACCGTGTCCGAATAGCGCCGCATCAGCCCGGCCAGCACCGCGCCGGTGATCGGCTTGGGGTTGAGCTGCGCCGCCGCGCCCTCGACCTCGATGCTGATCTTGTCGAGATTGCCATGCGCCAATTGGCCCACCAGCGACCCGAGGTTTTCGGCCAGCGCCATATAGGGCCGCAGCTTGGGCGCTTCCTCGGCCGAGAGACTGGGCATGTTGAGCGCATTGGTGACCCCGCCATTGACCAGATAGTCCGAGAGCTGCTCGGCCACCTGGATCGCGACATTGACCTGCGCCTCGTCGGTCGAAGCGCCGAGGTGCGGGGTCGAGATGAAGTTCGGCGTGCCGAACAGCGGCGATTCCCTGGCCGGTTCCTTGACGAACACGTCGAGCGCCGCGCCCGCGACATGGCCCGAATCGAGCGCATCCTTGAGCGCTTCCTCGTCGATCAGTCCCCCTCGGGCGCAATTGATGATCCGCACCCCCGGCTTGGCCTTGGCGAGGTTCTCGCGGCTCAAGATATTGCGGGTCTGGTCGGTCAAGGGCGTGTGCAGCGTGATGAAATCGGCTTTGGCCAGCAACGTATCGAGATCGGCCTTTTCGACCCCCATCTCGACCGCGCGCTCCGGCGTGAGGAACGGATCGAAGGCCACCACTTTCATCTTCAGCCCCAGCGCGCGGCTGGCGACGATGCTGCCGATATTGCCCGCGCCGATCAGCCCGAGCGTCTTGCCGGTGACTTCGACCCCCATGAAGCGGTTCTTTTCCCACTTGCCGGCCTGGGTGCTGGCATCGGCCTCGGGCAGCTGGCGGGCGAGCGCGAACATCAGCGCGATGGCGTGCTCGGCGGTGGTGATCGAGTTGCCGAACGGGGTGTTCATCACCACGATGCCCTTCACAGAGGCGGCGGGAATGTCGATATTGTCGACCCCGATCCCGGCGCGGCCGACGACCTTGAGCCTGGTCGCCTTTTCGATCAGCTCT
>JANOOJ010000058.1:0-6557 GCA_031421295.1 Novosphingobium sp. | reverse complement strand
TGAAGCCGTGCTCGCCGCCGCGCCTGAGATGAAGCCGGGCAAGCTGCGCGACAGCCTGATCGAGCAGGCCGATATGGCGCGGCTCAGCCGGGTGCTGGTCCAGCTCCGCGAGGATTGCCCTTTGCCGCTGCCGCTCGACGCTTTCAAGCTTGGCGCAATTCCGCCCGATCCGCTGTCGGCGTTCCTGACCGAGCACGGTTTTACCAGCCTGCTCAAGCGGCTCGACGGCGGCCGGGGCAGCCCCGAGCGCTCGACCCAGCTCAATCCGGCCAAGCCGGTTGTGGCAGGCGCGCCGATCTTGTTCGGCGGCAATCGCCAACCCCAGGCCGAGCTCCCCGCAATCGACCGCTCGCGGTACGAATGCGTCCAGACGCCCGAAGCGCTCGATCGCTGGATCGCGCGCGCGTTCGCGGCGCGGGTGGTGGCGTTCGATACCGAAACCAGCATGCTCGATGCGATGCAGGCCGATCTGGCCGGGATCAGCCTTGCGGTTGGGGCCGGGGCGGCGTGCTACATCCCGCTGGGTCATGGCGGGACCGACATGTTTGCCGAGAAGCCGCAGCAAGTGCCGCTGGCCGAGGCGATTGCCCGGCTCAAGCCGCTGCTCGAAAGCGATGCGGTGCTCAAAGTCGGACAGAATGCCAAATACGATCTGAACATTCTGGCGCGGTACGGCATCGACGTTGGCCCGATCGACGATACCATGGTGATCAGCTTCGATCTCGATGCGGGTCGCAGCGAAGACGGGATCGGCGGCGGTCACGGGATGGATGAATTGTCCACGCGCCACCTTGGCCACACCACCCTGGCGTTCAAGGACATCTGCGGAACCGGCAAGAAGGCGATCCCGTTCGGCGAAGTGCCGCTCGAAAAGGCGACTCCCTACGCGGCCGAAGACGCCGAGGTGACCTGGCGGCTGCACCGCGCGCTCAAATCCCGGCTGGCTGAGGAAGCCGCGACCCGCATCTACGAACGGGTCGACCGCCCGCTGATCGCGGTGGTCGCGCAGATGGAGCGCCACGGCATAAAGGTCGACCGTGAGCGACTGGCGGGGCTATCGTCGACCTTTGCCGAGGAGATCGCCAAGCTCGAGGGCGAGATTCACCTCCTCGCCGGCCAGAGCTTTACCATCGGCAGCCCCAAGCAGCTTGGCGACATCCTGTTCGACAAGCTGGTTTACAAGGGCGGCAAAAAGGGCAAGACCGGGCAATATTCGACCGATGTCGGTGTGCTGGAACGGCTCGCGGGCGAGGGTGCGGCGATGGCCACCAAAGTGCTCGAATGGCGCCAGCTCTCCAAGCTGCGCTCGACCTATACCGAAGCGCTGCAGGCCGCGATCAATCCGGTGACGGGCCGGGTCCACACCAGCTATTCGCTGGTGGGTGCGCAGACCGGGCGGCTGTCTTCGACCGAGCCAAACCTCCAGAATATCCCGATCCGCACCGAGCTTGGTCGCCAGATTCGCGATGCCTTCGTCGCCGAGCCGGGGAATGTGCTGCTCGCGGCGGACTACAGCCAGATCGAACTGCGCCTTGCTGCGCATATGGCCGATGTGCCCGCGCTCAAGGACGCTTTCGCGGCGGGCGAGGACATTCACGCGCGCACCGCAATGGAGATGTTCGGCGAGGTCAACCGCGACACCCGCGGGCGCGCCAAGACGATCAATTTCGCGATCCTCTATGGCATATCGCGCTGGGGTTTGGCGGGGCGGCTTGGCACCTCTTCGGATGAGGCGCAGGCGATGATCGACCGCTATTTCGAACGCTTTCCGGGGATCCGCAACTATATCCACGCAACGCTGGAAGGCGTGCGTGAGCGTGGTTATTCGCAGACCTTGTTCGGACGCAAAACCTGGTTCCCGCGGATCAAATCGTCGCAACAAGCCGAGCGCCAGGGCAGCGAGCGTGCTGCAATCAACGCCCCGATCCAGGGGACTTGCGCGGACATCATCAAACGCGCGATGATCCGCATGATGCCTGCGCTCGAAGCGGCCGGGCTCGGACATGTCCGGATGCTGCTGCAGGTCCATGACGAACTGGTGTTCGAACTGCCCGAGGGCGACGTTGCCCGGGCCGCCCCGGTTATCGAACGGGTCATGGCGGAAGCGGCCAGTCCGGCGGTTGACCTTACCGTTCCGCTTGGTATCGAGATCGGAACGGGATTGAGCTGGGGTGCCGCGCACTAGAAATAATCGTGTGAAGTCAACTTTTTGCAAAATGAAACATCAACGAGTAGTCGCACTGGCGATGGGACAAGCCCGCTCTGGAGAAGTGCAGTCGGCACGGGCGATGTGGCGTGATCGCCCCCGGCTGCCTGTGCTGTTGCTTTTCGGGCTTGTCGCGCTTGGCCTGGTCGGCAGCATCATGCTGATTTTCTCGACCATCCAAGCCGAACGCGCCGATCGCGCACAGATCGCCCGGATGAACGATGTCATGATCGCGGTGCGCGATGTGAACCGTGCGGTGATCAACGCCGAAACCGGGCAGCGCGGCTACTTCATCACGCTCGACCAGCGTTATCTGGCGCCCTACATGGCGGCGAAGGCCAGCTACCGGCCTGCGCTGGCGCGGCTTGAGGCGAAGGTAGGCAATGCGCCGCTGCCCAGACAGCGCGAACTGCTCGACGATATTCGCCAGCTAAGCGGGGCAAAATTTGCCGAAATGGAAGAAACGGTTGCGCTGATCCAGCAGGGCAACGTCCCCGAAGCGCATCGCCGCATCCTGACCGATGAAGGCCAGGATTTGATGGAGCGGTGGCGTCGGGCCGTTTCAGCGATAGAATCGCTTGAACAATCGGAGATGGAAAGTCTGCGCGCCCAAACCGAGGCGAGCGAAGCACAACTGATTCCGATGTTGCTGATATTGCTGGCGCTGATCGTCATCTCGCTGGCGCTGGGCCTGTGGCAAGTGCTCCGCGCTGCCGAAGCCGAGGCGCAGGCCGCGCAGGCGCCCGCGCTCGAAGCGGCGCGCGACCGGGCCGATTTGCTGGCGGGCGAACTCAACCACCGGGTCAAGAACCTGTTCGCGGTGGTGCTGGCGATCGTGCGGATGAGCGGACGTGACAGTCCCGAGGCCGCTCCCGCAATCGAGCGCATCGCCGATCGGATCGAGGCGCTGCTCAAAGCGCATGACGTGACCCAAGGCGCGGCGCAGCACCGCGTGGCCAAGCTCCAGGCGCTGGTCGAAACGGCGGTCGCGCCCTACCGATCTGAGGAGAACCTCTGCAAAATTGTCGGTCCGGCGGTCTTGCTGCCCGAAGCGCAAGTCGTACCGATCGGATTGGTGCTCCACGAGCTGGTGACCAACGCTGTCAAATATGGGGCCTGGGCCCAGCCCGGCGGGACGATCGCAATCGAGTGGGCGGTCGATGCAGCCACTCCGCCCGAGCTGAGCCTGCAATGGCAGGAGCATTGTTCGGCCCCGTGCCCGAAGCCCGACGACAAGCAGGGGTTCGGCAGCCTGCTGGTGCAAAGCGCAGCACGGCAATTACAAGGAACTTTCGAGCGGAATCACAGCCCCGAAGGGATGAGCCTGCGGCTCGAATTCCCGCTGGTCGAGACAGCCTAGAAGCTTGCTCGATCACGCCGCGCTGCGCATAGAGCGGCGATGCGGCCCACTCCCATCACCATAAGCAATATCGAACACTGGACTGCCGAACTGACCTCGGCAGCGATTGCGGCCGGTGTCGCGATTACGGTCGCGCTGGCGCTGCACTGGTTGTTGTTCGCGTTGCTGCACAAGGTCGCACGCCTCTCGCAACTGCACTTCGACGAACTCGTGGTCGAACGGCTGCGCGAACCGGTGCGCTGGTCGTTGATTGCCATCGCCATCTCGGTCGCCGCCGAGCAGCAGCCGACCCTGTTGGCGCTGTGGCAAATGGTCGACCGGTTCCTGGTCCCTGCGCTGCTCGGCTGGGTTGCGTTTGCGCTGGTCAAGGCGTTTCAGCTGACGGTCGAGCGCAATGCGGTGCTGGCGCAGGATCCGCTCGCCGCCAACAGCCGCCGCACCCGCGTGGCAATCCTCTCGCGCACCCTCGGCTTCCTGATCGTCTTCGTGACGGTCGCGCTGATGCTGCTGCGCATTCCCGAAGTGCGCCAGGTCGGCGCGACGCTGCTGGCCTCGGCCGGGCTGGTCGGCCTCGCGGTCGGCGCGGCAGCGCAGCCTGCGCTCAAGTCGCTGATCGCCGGCATCCAGATGGCGCTGACCGAACCGATCCGGATCGACGATCTCGTCACCATCGATGGCGAGAACGGCCGGGTAGAGGACATTCGCATGACCTATGTGGTGATCGTCACCCCGGACGAGCGGCGGGTGATCGTGCCGACCATCAAGTTCTTGGAGACCACCTTCCAGAACTGGACCCGCGTCGGCAGCGGCATCTCGGGCTCGGTCACGCTGGCAGTGCGGCCCGCCACGCCGATCGCTCCGTTGCGCGAGGCCTATCTGCAGTTGCTGGCCGAACGCCCCGAATGGGACCAGCGCCGAGCCGCGCTCAATGTCGCCGAGGCCAAGGTCGATGCGATCGAGCTCACGCTGGTAATGAGCGCCCGCGATCCCGCCGCACTGGCCGCGCTGCGCCCCGCGATGCGCGAGGCGATGCTGGAGTGGCTGCGCGACAATTGCCCGGAGGCGCTGGCGGCGGTGGGTTAAGCCGCCTTCCGCTTGGCGTGCATTGCGTCCCAGCCTTTGCAGGCAAGCAGGATCGACTTGGGGACCGGGCGATCGCCGTTCGAGTAGTAAGCTACAGTCCGGCGGGCTAAACCGAGGGCTTCGGCAGCTTTGGCGAGCGACAACCCATTGGCCAACCGCCACCCCAGGAATTCTCGCGCGTCGCCCCTTCCGATCGCCTCGAGTGTATCGAGCCAAAGGCTGTCGGCTCCGATCTCGAAGCCATCGGGCCAGACGAGGCTGTGGCCCCATTCGCCAACTTCCACCCCCGCGCTGCTTATTCGCACGGCTACCTCGGCCACGGTGCCGTCCGACCATACCAGTTGCAAGCGCTGGTCCTCCAGCCCCGTGGCGCTGCGGATGGTGCGCATCGTGTCGTTGGTCATCGGTTCAACTCCTGCCACTTGGCCGACAATTCCGACCGATGCTCGCGCGCCCAAGCAATGGCATCGCGCAAAACTCTGGTCGGCACCGCGCCAACGATCACCTCAAGCGTTGCAACCCCCACCGAGGTGCGGAATCCCGGCCCCTCGATATGGAAATGCGCCACACCATGCTCGCGGCCATAGACCGAAACCTTCCAGTTCGGCCCGCGATGCATGGTCACCATTACGGGTTAGTAGTGCATGTCGTGCACCAGAGCAAGGCTCTAAGTAAGTTCAAAGCGGGTAGATCGAGCCTCACTAAGCCCCTCCCCTTCAGGGGAGGGGTTGGGGTGGGGGTTGTCTGTCAAGCGCAACGCCCGGACGAGAACCCCCACCCCGCTGCGACTAAGGCCCTGCTGCGCAGGACCAAGTCTCACTGCCCCTCCCCTGAAGGGTAGGGGTTGCTGAAACTTGTGCTTCTACAATCCCGCTTTTGCAATTCCTTTAATGGCACGGGAAAGCGCTTCTAAAGTCCTGCCTACTCGTTGCTCTGTGTCGATAAATGCGCTATCAAAATCAGTCCTGTGGCTTTCGCTAGACAACAATCCGTCTTTATAAGCTGCTCGAAAATCGTTCTCGACTGCCGCTGCACCTTGAATTGCGGATACGGTTTCCTTCCAAATGGGTGAAATCTCTGGAAAATATACATCCAATATCAAGTCAACACGCTCAACCTGTAGCGAACGCGCGCCGCCCTGCTCAATCACAGCGTCGAGAGCGGAATTGTAGTCAACCTTACCTTCCATCACCAATCTATGATGCAAATACCAATGATGCTGATCTAGGTACCAATTGCGAACGAGAGAATAGGCTTCCTCACCACGATGCAGCAGTCGATTGCGGAAATCATCTTGGAGTTGCCAGCGTCGAGTCCGACCGCTTAGCCACCAGGTCACCAGCCCCGTCAAAACAACACCGACAAGTGCGATTGTTGCACCTCCGGCTGGACTGAACCAAAAGGTCACCGGCCTAATACACTCTTGCATCACTGCGTCCCCAAATCCCCCATGCCCACCGTCCCGCTCGCCATCTCAAGCATCCTGTCCAGACTCCGCTTGGCCCGCAGCCGCAGCCCTTCCTTGATCTCGATCCGCGGCTGCAAATCCCTCAGCGCCACGTACAATTTCTCCAGCGTATTCAGCGCCATATAGGGGCAGATATTGCAATTGCAGTTGCCGTCTGCTCCCGGCGCGCCGATGAACTGCTTTTCCGGGATCGCGAGCTGCATCTGGTGGATGATGTGGGGCTCGGTGGCGACGATCAGGGTGTCGCCGGGGAAGGTCTTGGCGAATTGCAGGATGCCGCTGGTGCTGCCGACATAATCGGCGTGGTCGACGATCTGCGGCGGGCATTCGGGGTGCGCGGCGATCGGCGCGCCGGGGTGCTGCGCCTTGAGCTTGAGCAGCTCGGTCTCCGAAAACGCCTCGTGGACGATGCACACGCCGGGCCACAGCAGCATCTCGCG
>JANOOJ010000057.1:0-4194 GCA_031421295.1 Novosphingobium sp. | reverse complement strand
CCGGAGCCGCTGCCGCGCGCCAGAATTGCGAATGGATCACCTGGGAAGATTTCGCGCAAAACCCCGCTCCCGAATGCGCCCTGCCCCAGAGCAAGCCCGATGACATCTGCTATCTGCAATATTCCAGCGGCTCGACCCGCTTTCCGCATGGTGTCGCGGTGACCCATGCCTCGCTGCTCAACAATCTGGGCGGCCACGCGCATGGCATGAAGTTTCAGCAATCCGATCGCTGCATCAGCTGGCTGCCGTGGTATCATGACATGGGGCTGGTCGGCTGCTTCCTGTCGATGATCTCCAACCATGTTTCGGCCGTTTTCCTCAAGACCGAGGATTTCGCCCGTCGCCCGCTCGCCTGGCTCGATCTGATCAGCCGCAATCCTGGCACCTCGTGCAGCTATTCGCCGACCTTCGGCTATGACATCTGCGCGCGCCGCATCTCCAGTCAGAGCCACGTCGCCGACCGCTTCGATCTGTCGCGCTGGCGGATCGCGGGCAACGGTGCCGACATGATCCGCCCCGATGTGATGCAGGGCTTCGTCAACGCCTTCGCCGACGCGGGGTTCAAAGCCGCCGCCTTCCTGCCGAGCTACGGCCTTGCCGAAGCGACGCTGGCGGTTACCATCATGCCGCCGGGTGAAGGCATCCGTGTCGAGTTGGTCGAGGAAGAACGCCTGTCGGGCAGCCCGCGCGACCTTTCGCGTCCCGCGCGCTACCGCGCAATCGTCAACTGCGGCAAAGCGGTGCGCGACATGGCGCTCGAGATCCGCGGCGAGCATGGCCATGCGATGCCCGATCATCACATCGGCAAGGTCTGGTGCAAAGGCCCCAGCGTGATGCACAGCTACTTCCGCGATCCCGAATCGACCGCCGCCTGCCTGGTCGATGGGTGGCTCGATACCGGCGACATGGGCTATATGGTGGACGGCTATCTGTTCATCGTCGGCCGCGCCAAAGACATGATCATCATCAACGGCAAGAACCACTGGCCGCAAGACATCGAATGGGCGGTCGAACAGCTGCCCGGCTTCCACCAGGGCGACATCGCGGCCTTCTCGGTCCAGGCCGACAATGGCGAGGAAGTCCCCGCAGTGCTGGTCCACTGCCGCGTTACCGACCCGATCGAACGCCGCAAGCTGCACGACCAGATCCGCGACAAGGTCCGCTCGATCACGGGCATGAACTGCGTGGTTGAACTCGTCCCCCCGCGCACCCTGCCGCGCACCAGCTCGGGCAAGCTCAGCCGGGCGAAAGCGCGCAAGCTCTACCTCGAAGGCGAAATCCAGCCTTACCTGCTAGCGGCTTGAGCGAACCCGTTAGACTGTCAGTCTGACGCGCTACGGGCATTCATGATTGCCGCACGGTCTTCTGACAGTCGGCTTTCGCTCACCTTTACCGCCCGAAACGATTCCCGGTATTCGTCATCTTTGGACAGAGCGCTGAGCCGATCATTCATCGAGAGCGCCTGTTCGAGATTTCTCTCGGCGTAAGCCTGTCGTTGGCGGTCATACAAATCATCGACAAGCAACACGTTGATTCTGGTCTTGGTCAGACCATAGCCGGCCACGCCGTCAGCCCAGTTCGCGTCGTCTACGTGAGCGGCAAGTTCATCGACTGCGGCCTGAAGTGTGGCAGAGTCCCCTGCTACCTTTGCTTCGTTGGCGACGGCAAATAGCCGGGAAATAAGCTTTTGCTGCGCAACCCCTTTGCATTGCTGACCGTACGCTTGGTCGGTTTGGTTCATTGCAAACCGCAAGAATGTGTCCCTGGCGTCACGACTGACTTCGAAGCTGGCATTTTCGCTTTCGGCCAAGCGACAGCTCATTTCGAAATACCGCCGAGCGAGCTTCCGGTTCTGAAACCTATCGCAGGTGTTGCCGGAAATGAGCGCACGCGCCCGAAACATCACGGCTATCCGCTCGTTATCGGTGGCTGGTTGCGCCGAATTGATCGCGTTCACAACATCGAGTGCACAGTTCTCGGTGTGCGCCTTGGTCACCGCAAACGACGCTGGCGGCTGCCCGGCACGCATGACCAACTGGAGCGGGAATTCCGCAGTGCCGAAGCTGATGACGATGCTGTGACTGGCGAACCGTCCCGCCAGCGTCTTGCTACCAACCCATGACGAGGGCGTTTCGCGGAAGTCCGGGCCCCCTTCGAAGCGAACTCCGGTTGGCTTCGAAGGGGCTGCGGTCCATCCAACGTTGACCTGGCTTGCAGGGGATACCGCTTGTGCGCGCCATGCCGAAAAGCCAATCAATCCGCACACGACCGTCGCAATAGCCAGTGCTTTGGGTTGCAATACCGTCATGCTCGTTTCCCTCCCTCCGACAAGTGCCGTTTGAGTGCAGATACACTACTTTGCCGCACTGATGTGGTTGGCAACTTTGACCCCAAGTGCCAGTGCTAGGTAGCTTCCCAGCCAAGTGATCACTCCTCCACCAAGCCAGTTGAACGCGCTGCGAGCGGCCGCATCGTCTACTTTTGGGGAGAAATGACCATAGATTCGAAGCGCGCGAATGATCTCTTCGTTGTCAAGTTCGGCCATCCAAAAAACGGTCGATCCTATGCCAAAAAAACAGACCACCACGACCAAGACCAGTTGCCACTTTTTTTCGAATGTCTTCGCCGAGATCGCAACGGCCGCCGAGATCACCGCTAGAAGCGCCGCAAAGGTAATTGATGCTGTCTTCCCTAATCGCACGAGCCAAGCGAAAACGGCCCACAGCCTGCTCAACTTCGGATCATCGATGTTTGTAACGTCGAGAAACTTCCCGCCCTCAAGCTGACGATACATCGCAAACATAAGAACAGCGACGACAATGAGCATAGCCACGCCTAGCCAAGACAGCACGGAACGCTGATTGCCTGTCATTCCTTACCCCCTTAACGGTCCCTCGGGACTTAGTTCCCAATGCCTGAAGATTACAGCCGGGCGGGCACATTCGCAAAGGGTATTTAGAACTCCGGATGCCCGGCTTGCCCAACGATGGCCGAAGCGAAGTTTGGCCGTACCTTTTATCGGCCTGAACGCCGCCTTCAGACCCAAAACGGGACGCGGAGCACCGCTTCCCCTTGCGTAAGCCTTGGGTTAGTCTGCAGCCATGGGACAGGGTGGACACAGTTGGCCGGGCGTCGACGCGATCGATCACGACACCTTCGGGGTGCTGGTCGGGTGGACGCACAGCGAGTTCGCCAGCAAGTTGGACCTGAAGCTGCAAACCGTGCAGGCGACCGGGCGGCACGCGCGCGCCGACGTCGATACATTCCATATCGTGATGAGCCCCGAACAAGCGACCCTGCTGGCCAATTATCTGTTCACGGTCACCGCCCAGACCCCGCCGCAACGGCGCAAACGCGGGTTGCTGGCGCGCTGGTTCGGAGGCTGAGCGCCGTTCTCGCGCAGGCAAAAGTGATCGTCGAGCCTGTCTTACACTGCTAATACAGCTTGCACAGAGCCAGCGCATACCCCATCTTGTGCGCACTGCATGAGTTACGGGAACCGACGATGGCTACCACACCGACCGAGACGCTTACCGCCGCCCCCGCAATTACGCTGACCGCGCCCGATCCGGTGCCGGTGATCGCGCCCGAGCAAGCCATCGGGCTGGTGCCGGTGGGCGCGGAGAACAAGTCGCGGCTCGATCTCAAGGTCGAGGCCTTCATCACCGATCTGATCGCGCAGGATGCCAACTCGCCCGAGTTTGGCCAGCGGGTCGATCAGCTGACCAATATGGGCCGCAAAGAGATTGCCACAGCGGCGGGGATGTCGAACCGCTTCCTCGATCGCCCGGTCCGCGCGATGGACAAGGATCAGGGCGTCGGCGCCGACCTGGCCGAACTGCGCCGCACGGTCGAAGAGCTCGATCCGGGCCGCAAGGGCAAGATGTCTTCGGGGCGCAAGTTCCTCGGGGTGATTCCGTTCGGCAACAGCCTGAAAAAGTATTTCGACAGCTATCAGTCGTCGCAGGGCCACATCCAGTCGATCCTCGCCCGGCTGGGCTCGGGCAAGGACGAGCTGCTGATGGATAACGCGGCGATCGACGTCGAGCGCGGCAAGCTGTGGGAAGCGATGGGCAATCTCGAGCAGATGATCCACATCAGCCGCACGCTCGACACGCGGCTTGAGGAAAAGGCCAATGACCTCGATCACACCGATCCGGCGAAGGCCAAAGCGATCCGCGAAAGCGCGCTGTT
>JANOOJ010000056.1:0-6142 GCA_031421295.1 Novosphingobium sp. | reverse complement strand
CCGCTGGAGCTCTCCACGATCGTCGTGGGAATCGCGCATAAGGGCGATTCCTCCGCGCTCGGCCGGATCGGTTTCCGCGCGATTACGTGGTTTATTACCGCCAGCCTGATCTCGATCGGGCTCGGGCTGATCATGGTCAATCTGTTCCAGCCCGGGATCGGCGCGCCGATTCCCGATGCGGCGGCGGCGGCCAAGGCGGTCGGCGAGGTCAAGCAACTCAACGCCCCCGAATTCATCCTCTCGGTGTTCCCCAAGAACGCCGTCGATGCGATGGCGACCAACAATATCCTGCAGATCCTGGTGTTCTCGATCTTCGCCGGGGTTGCGCTCTCGGCGATCGGACCGCGCGGCGCGCCGCTGGTGCGCGGAGCCGATGCGCTCGCCGAAATGATGCTCCAGATCACCGGCTATGTGATGCGCTATGCCCCGATCGCGGTGTTCGGCGCGCTCGCTAACGTGGTCGCGGCGAGCGGGCTGGAGATACTCAAGACCTATCTGGCGTTGCTGCTCGAATTCTACTTCAGCCTGCTCATCCTCTGGGTGCTGCTGCTGACGATCGGCGCGGTGTTCCTTGGCAAGCGCATCTGGCTGCTGATCCGCTACATCCGCCAGCCGATCATGATCGCCTTCTCGACCGCGAGCAGCGAGGCGGCGCTGCCCAAGCTGTTCGAGCAGCTCGACCGCTTCGGGGTGCCGCGGCGCATTTCGGGTTTCATGTTGCCGCTGGGCTATTCGTTCAATCTCGACGGTTCGATGATGTATATGAGCTTCGCGACGCTGTTCATCGCGCAGGCCTATGGCATCGACCTTCCGATCGGCACGCAGATCATGATCCTGCTGACCCTGATGATCAGCTCGAAGGGCATCGCCGCAGTCCCGCGTGCCAGCCTGGTGGTGATCACCGGGACGCTGGCGATGTTCGGGCTGCCGGTCGAAGGCGTCGCGATCATTCTCGCGATCGACCAGTTCCTCGACATGGGCCGCACCGCGACCAATGTGGTCGGCAACGCGGTCGCAACCTCGGTAATCACCAAGTGGGAAGGAATGCTGGAGGAACCCGAGCCCGAATTCGTCGAGCACCCGCACGCCCCGGCGCATACCGCCGCAGCCGGCCGCGCGGGGCTGGACCTCGATCCGGAGAATTTCAAGTAAGATTGGTTCACGCAGAGGCGCAGAGAACAAGAAGAGGCGCAGAGATGTTGCGAGCGCCGCAGGCACTTATCTCTTTCTCGACGTAGCGATTGACGCAACCATAACAAATCTCGCGGCTTCGCCGCAGGCGGGAGGTCTCTGCGCCTCCCTTCGTCTCTGCGCCTCTGCGTGAACCCCTTACTTCTTCAACGTCTTGGGCCTGAACGCACACAAGTCCTCCACGCAGCACCGCCAGCATTCGGGGGTGCGCGCCTTGCAGGTATAGCGGCCGTGGAGGATCAGCCAGTGATGCGCGCCGGTGCGGAACGGCTGCGGCACGCGGGCATCGAGCAGCTTCTCGACCGCCTCGGGCGTTTTGCCCCTTGCAATGCCGGTGCGGTTGCCGACCCGGAACACATGGGTATCGACCGCAAAAGTCTCCGCCCCGAAGGCGCAGTTCATCACGACATTGGCGGTCTTGCGGCCCACCCCTGGAAGCGTGGTCAAGACATCCCGGTCGGTCGGCACCGCACCGCCGAAATCGCGCACGAGGATCGCAGAGAGCGCGATCACGTTCTTGGCCTTGGTGTTGAACAGCCCGATGGTTTTGATGTGATCCTTGAGCGCGTCCTCGCCCAGCTCGATCATCGCTTGGGGGGTCTTGATGCTGTTGAACAGCACTTTGGTTGCTTTGTTCACCCCGACATCGGTCGCCTGCGCCGAAAGCACCACCGCGACGAGCAGCTGGTAGGTGTTGCCGAATTCCAGCTCGGTCACCGGATCGGGATTGTCCTCGGCAAGGCGGCGGAAGAACTCGAAAATCTGCGCGCGATTCAAAGGTCCAGCACTTCGCGCATCGTATAGCGTCCGGCGGGCTTGCCGGTCAGCCACTGCGCGGCCTTCACCGCGCCGCGCGCGAAGATCATCCGGTTTTCGGCGTGGTGTGACAGGGCGATACGTTCGTTATCGCCGAGGAAATACACAGTGTGATCGCCTGCGACGCTGCCGCCGCGCAGGCTGGCGAAGCCGATGTTGCCTTGCCCGCGCGCGCCGGTGATTCCGTCGCGGCCCCGCTCGCCGTGATCGGCCAGCCCGATACCGCGCCCCTTGGCCGCCGCTTCGCCCAGCAGCAGCGCGGTGCCCGAGGGGGCATCGAGTTTCATGCGGTGATGCGTTTCGGCGATCTCGATATCCCAATCCTCGCCCAGCCGACTGGCGGCTTCCTCCACCAGATGCGCGAGCAGGGTGACGCCGAGCGAGGTATTGCCGGTCTGGAGCACGGCGATACTGGCCGAGGCGTTATCGCACAGCCAGTGGTGGCGCTCCTCAAGCCCCGTGGTGCCGATCACAATCGGCACCCCTGCTGCGATTGCCGCGTCGAGGTTGCCCTCCAGCGCGGCGGGGCTGGAAAAATCGACCAATACGTCGCTAGCTTTGACCAGCGCCGCCAGATCGTCGCCCCCAAATTCAGGGCGATCCACACCGCCGGCATGATGCTCGCCCGCAGTTGCAATCGCCTCGGCCAGCGCCTGCCCCATGCGCCCCGCGCTGCCGATGATGCCGATGCGTATCACGCGTTATCCCCAAGCCGTTCGCCCTGAGCCTGTCGAAGGGCCGTACTTCACTTCCCGAGAGGGTTGAAGGAAAAGCAGTCCTTCGACAAGCTCAGGACGAACGGGAGTGGAAGTAAAGTGCAGGCCATCCGCAACATCGTGATCCTGACCGGCGCGGGGATCAGCGCCGAGAGCGGGATCGACACCTTCCGCAGCGGTGCCAATGGCGGCCCGAGCCTGTGGGAACAGCACCGGGTCGAGGACGTCGCCACGCCCGAAGCCTTCGTGCGCGATCCCGATCTGGTGCTGCGGTTCTACGACATGCGCCGCGCGGCAATCCAGACCAAGCAGCCCAATGCCGCGCATGACGCGCTCGCCCGGCTCGATGCCGGATGGAACGGCAAGCTGCTGATCGTCACCCAGAACGTCGACGATCTTCACGAGCGCGCCGGAGCAAGACGCGTGCTGCACATGCACGGTGAGCACCTGAATGCCTGGTGCACCTGGTGCGATGTTCGTTCGCGCTGGACCGCACCGCTGATCGCCGATTCGAGTGGGGGGCGCCCGCCCTGCCCCGCCTGCGGCGCACGAGCGCTGCGCCCCGATGTGGTGTGGTTCGGCGAGATGCCTTACCGGATGGACGAGATTTACGCCGCGCTGCGCGAGGCCGATCTGTTCGTGAGCATCGGCACCTCGGGCGCGGTCTATCCCGCCGCCGCGCTGGTGCGCGACGCGCGCGACCTCGGTGCACAGACGCTCGAGCTCAACCTCGAACGCAGCCAGGGTTCGGCGTGGTTCGCGGAGACGCGGCTCGGCCCGGCGAGCGAACTGGTGCCCGCGTGGGTGGAGGAAATGGTGGGATGAGCGAACATCACGGGAGTTGCCACTGCGGCGCGGTCCAGCTGGTGCTGCGCGAAACGCCAAGCGACGCGGGCGATTGCAATTGCTCGCTGTGCCGCAGGATTGGCGGCTTATGGCATCACACCGCGCCCGTGAACGTAACGATAGATGGCGCGGGCGTGGCATACCGCCAAGGCGATTGCGCGCTCGACACCTGGCATTGCGGAACCTGCGGCTGCACCACGCACTGGACCCCGGTCGATCCCGACCATCCGCGCATGGCGGTCAACCTCAGAATGTTCGACCCGGAGCTGTGGCTGGACCTGCCGCGCCGCCCGATCGACGGGGCCAGCTACTGACAGAAGTTACGAACCCACAATCTGAATCGATTCCCCTCTCCCCGGCGGGGAGAGGTAGCGCAGCTTGCCGCTTCAGCGGCTAGCGTAGCTGGGTGTGGGGGTTCGCACCTCGCAGCGCGGTACCCCCACACCAACTCCGGCTAGGCAGCGAGCTGCAAAGCCTGCGTATCCTCTCCCCGCCGGGGAGAGGGAGTGGCAGATCAGATTTTGCGCACGTCGCTCAGGATAGAACAGCCCCGGCATTCGGGGTCCTTGGCGATCCGCAGCGTCCTGAGGCTCGGCACCAGTCCTTCGAACAGCTGGAGCTTGCCCCATTGTGGATCGCCCAGCGTCGCATGGCCCCGGAGCACTACCCGGATCGCCGCCATCGCCGCGAAGGCCCCGACGATCCCGGCCATCGCGCCCAGCACACCATCTTCAGCGCAGCTATCGCAGTCCTCGGCATCGAAGGCATCGCCGACGTAGCAGCGGTAGCAGGCCTCTCCCGGCAAATGCCCCGCGAAATTGGCAATCTGGCCCTGAAACCGGCCGATCGCAGCGCTGGTCAGCGGAATGCCAAGCGTCACGCAGGCATCCGACACGGCGAGCCGAGTCGCGAAATTGTCACTCCCATCGAGCACAAGAGTCGCGCCCTCGAGGACGCGCGCGGCGTCTTTACCAGCTATCCGAGCGACGATCGCGCGCGCTTCGAGCGCACTGTCGAACCGCCCGACCCAGGCCGCGGCGACCTCGGCCTTGGGCTGGCCGACGTCGCCCTCGGTGAAAATTGTCTGGCGCTGAAGGTTGCTCGCTTCGACCACATCGTCGTCGACCAGCGTGAGCGTCCCGACCCCCGCAGCGGCAAGATATTGCAGCGCGGGCGAGCCGATGCCGCCGCAGCCGATCAGCACGACATGGGCTTGCGAGAGCGCGACCTGCCCCGCCCCGCCTACTTCGGGCAGCACGATATGGCGCGCGAAGCGGTCGAGGCGGTCAGGGGGCAGGGTCAAGCCGGAACGCTCAAGAAAGATTTTCCTACATCGGTCCGGTTTGCCATCATGCCGATTCGGACGCGCTTACGTCCGTTCTTTGACCTGTGAACCCACTCGCACGCAACCCGCGCGAAATAGGCCCGACGCTTCGCGCCCGGGCGGTGGACAAACCTGCGCGCAAACCTGCGGACAAGCGGTACCTCAACCGACTGATTTCGGTGTGACGTTAGTGTGACTTTCCGCGCGAAAACCGCGGAAATGCGTGAATCAGCTCTCGAGCTGCCGCAGCAGGCTGCGCACATCGCCGTCCATATCGGCATCGCGGGTGCGCAAATCCTCGATCAGGCGGACCGCGTGGATCACGGTCGAGTGGTCGCGTCCGCCGAATTTGCGGCCGATCTCGGGATAGCTGCGCGGGGTGAGCACCTTGGCGAGATACATCGCGACCTGACGCGGGCGGACCACCGCGCGGGCGCGGCGCTTGCTGCTCATTTCGGTGCGATCGACCCGGTAGAACTGGCAGACGGTGCGCTGGATTTCGTCGATGGTGATGCGGCGGCGGTTGGCCGAGAGGATATCGGTAAGCTGTTCCTCGGCAAGCTGAAGCGAGACGGTCTGGCCGGTCAACTGGGCATAGGCGATCAGCTTGTTGAGCCCGCCGACCAGCTCGCGCACGTTTCGGTTGATCGTCCGGGCGAGGAATTCGATCACGTCGGCGGGGACATGCGTCGGCGAGAAGCGCGCAAGCCGGTGCTCGAGGATCGAACGGCGCAGATCGATATCGGCGGGCTGGATATCGGCAACCAGGCCCATCGACAGCCGCGAGAGGAGGCGCTGTTCGACCCCGTCGAGCGCCTGCGGCGCACGGTCGGCGGCGAACACCAGTCGTTTGCCCTCGGCGAGCAGCGCGTCGATCGTGTAGAGCAGCTCTTCCTGCGCCGAAGCCTTGCCGATGATGAACTGGATATCGTCGACCAGCAGCAGATCGAACCCGCGCAGCCGCGACTTGAATTCGATCATCTGGCCCTGGCGCAGCGCCTGGACGAATTCGACCATGAAGCGCTCGGCCGAGCAGTAGAAGATCCGCGCGCGCGGATGAGTCGCCAGATAGGAATGGCCGATGGCGTGGAGCAGATGGGTCTTGCCCTGCCCGGTCGCGGCCTTGAGATAAAGCGGGGCGAACTGCGGGGTTTCGGTCGCCGCCATGCGCTGCGCCGCGTTGGAAGCGAGGATGTTGGCAGTTCCGGTGACAAAGCTGGTAAAAGTCAGGGAAGGATCGAGCCCGACC
>JANOOJ010000055.1:0-10246 GCA_031421295.1 Novosphingobium sp. | reverse complement strand
AGCTCGGCGTGGTCGGGACTGGTCCAGGCTTGCACGGCCCGGACGGTTGCGCCGGGCAGCGCCGAAATATCTCTCCCACCGCTGGGCTACGCGATCTGTGCGGCCAAGCCCCCTGAATGAAATGAGTTCGCTGTTGTCCTCTTCTGCGCAGTCCCTGAACGATCCGGCTACCGAGCCTGCCACCGAATGGTGGCGCGGCGCGGCGATTTATCAAATCTATCCGCGCAGTTTCCAGGATTCGAACGGCGATGGCATCGGCGATCTGGCGGGTATCGCGCAGCGGCTCGATTACGTGGCGCAGCTTGGTGTCGATGCCATCTGGATTTCGCCGTTCTTCACCTCGCCGATGAAGGACTTCGGCTATGATGTGGCCGATTACTGCGATGTCGATCCGATCTTCGGGACATTGGCGGATTTCGACGCGGTGGTGGCGCGCGCGCATGCGCTGGGGCTCAAACTCACGATCGATCAGGTCTATTCGCATACTTCGGACCTGCACGCATGGTTCACGGCGAGCCGCCAGGACCGCACCAATGCCTGCGCGGATTGGTACGTCTGGGCCGACGCCAAGGTTGACGGATCGCCGCCCAACAACTGGCAGTCGGTGTTCGGTGGCCCGGCCTGGACCTGGGACGCGCGGCGCGGACAATATTACCTCCACAATTTTCTGAGCAGCCAGCCGCAGCTCAACGTCCATCTCCCCGCGGTGCAGGACGCCTTGCTCGACGTGGCACGGTTCTGGCTCAATCGCGGGGTCGATGGCTTCCGGATCGATGCGCTCAACTTTGCGATGCACGATCCGCTGCTGCGCGATAACCCGCCGGCGCTGCCCTCGGAGCGGCCGCGCAGCCGACCGTTCGATTTCCAGCAGCAGCTCCATAACCAGTCGCATCCCGGCATTCCCCGCTTCGTCGAACGCATCCGGGCGCTGACCGACGAATATTGCGCGATCTTCACCGTCGCCGAAGTCGGTGGCAAGGATGCCGAGCGCGAGATGAAGCTGTTCACGCACGGCGAGGAGCGGCTCAACAGCGCCTACGGGTTCGATTTCCTCTATGCCCCCGCGCTGACCCCCGAAGTGGTCGAGCGGGCGCTGAGTCAGTGGCCGGATACACCCGGGATGGGCTGGCCGAGCTGGGCGTTCGAGAACCACGATGCCCCGCGCGCGCTGTCGCGCTGGTGCGCACTCAAGGATTGCGAGCGCTTCGCCCGGCTCAAGCTGGCATTGTTTGCAGCGCTGCGCGGCAATATCATCCTGTACCAAGGCGAGGAGCTGGGCCTGACCCAGGTCGCGATCCCCTATGACCGATTGCAGGACCCGGAGGCGATTGCCAACTGGCCGCTGACCCTGTCGCGCGACGGGGCCCGCACGCCGATGCCGTGGCAGGCGCAGGACGAGCAGGGCGGGTTCAGCAGCGCTTCGCCGTGGCTGCCGGTGGGCGAGGAAAACCTCGCCCGGGCTGCCGATCGCCAATTCGCGGACGCCGATTCGCTGTTCAATCTGACGCGGAAACTGCTGGCCTTGCGCCGCGCCCACCCGGCGCTGCGCAGCGGGGCGCATGAGCCCGTGCTCGCCGACGCGCAGTGCCTGGTCTTTCGTCGCCGCGATGGGGGGCGCAGCGTGCTGTGCCTGTTCAATCTGAGCGATGTTGCGGTGGCTTGGCCCTCGGGTGTCGCCACCACCGGCCGGGTGCTACTGGCTCTCAACGACGCCTTGCCGGGACAGCTCCCACCCTTTGCCGCGCTGCTGATCGAGGAATGATAATGCGCCAGATGATCGTCCTGCTTTCGGCCCTTGCGGCAATGCTGTCCTCGCCCGCGCTGGCACAGGTGAAGCCGGGCGTCACCGCCACTTCGCCCGATGGCACCGTCGCGGTCGCGCTGGCGATCGATGGCGATGGCCGCGCCACCTACAGCGTCAGCCGCAAGGGCAAGCCGATTATCGCACCCTCGCACCTCGGCTTTCTGTTCACCGACGTACCCAAGATCGACCGTCACCTCGCGGTAACCGGGCAGGAAACGCGCGTTTCGGATGAGACCTGGAGCCAGCCGTGGGGCGAATGGACGACGATCCGCAACCACTTCCGCGAACTCAAGGTGCATCTGCGCGAAACCACTGCGCTCGCGCGCGTGTTCACGGTGACCTTCCGGATTTACGACGACGGGGTCGGCTTCCGCTATGAATTCCCCGACCAGCCCAACCTCAAGTCGGCCAACATCGCCGAGGAGCTCACCGAGTTCGCCTTCGCTTCGGACGGCACCGCGTGGTGGAAGCCCGCATTCCTGTGGAACCGCGAGGAATATCTCTACAACCGCACCGCGCTCTCGGCGCTCGGCACGGCGGACACGCCGGTGACGATCAAGCTGGCCGATGGCACGCATGTGGCGCTGCACGAGGCCGCGCTGATCGATTATTCGGGCATGGCGGTCGCGCGCACCGAGGGCACCACGCTGCGTGCCCAGCTTACCCCCGGCGCGGGCCGCCCCAAGGTGACCAAGAGCGGCGCATGGACCACCCCGTGGCGCACCCTGATCATCGCCGATGATGCGCCTAGCATCTACATGAGCCATTTGATGCTCAACCTCAACGAGCCCAACAAGCTCGGCGATGTCAGCTGGTTCAAGCCCGGCAAGTTCGCCGGGGTGTGGTGGAACATGATAAAGGGCGAATGGAGCTGGGCGCGCGGGCCGAAACACGGCGCGACCAATGCCAACGTCAAACGCTACATCGATTTCGCCGCCGCCAACGGCATTCCCCATGTACTGGTCGAAGGCTGGAACGTCGGCTGGGACGGCGACTGGTTCGGCAATGGCAACGATATGGATTTCGCCCAGCCGACCGCAGACTTCGATGCCGCGATGCTCGCCGCCTATGCCCGCCGCAAGGGCGTGCAACTGGTCGGGCATCACGAGACCGGCGGCTCGGCCAGCCACTACGAAGCGCAGTTCGACAAGGCGTTCAAGTTTGCCGCAGATCACAACATCACGATCGTCAAGACCGGCTATGTCACCGATGCCGGGCAGATCGAACGGGTCGATCCCGACGGCACGCGCTATCGCGAGTGGCATGAAGGCCAGTGGATGTCGAACCACTTCATCCGCGTCGCCGAGGCCGCCGCCAAGTATCGCGTCGCGTTCGACAGCCACGAGCCGATCAAGGGTACCGGGCTGCACCGCACTTACCCGAACTGGGTCGCGCGCGAGGGCATGCGCGGGATGGAATACAACGCCTGGGGCGGCAAAAACCCGCCCGAGCACGAGGCCAACATCGTCTTCACCCGGATGCTCGAAGGGCCGATGGATTTCACCCCCGGCATCCTCAGCCTGAAGGGCGAGCGGGGCAGCGACATCCTCTCGACTATCGCCAAGCAGCTTGCGCTCTACGTGGTGATATACTCGCCAGTGCAGATGGTTGCCGACACGCCCGAGAACTACGCGAAGTATCCCGGACCGATGCAGTTCATCCGCGACGTGCCGACCGACTGGCAGGATACCCGCGTGCTGGGCGGCGAGATTGGCGACCATGTCACCATCGCGCGCAAGGTCCGCGGGGGGCAGGACTGGTACCTGGGGGCGGTCGGCGACGAGCAGGCGCGGACGGTCGAGGTTTCGTTGGCCTTCCTCACCCCCGGCAAACGCTATGCTGCCGAGATCTACCGCGATGGTGACGATGCCGACTATCGCACCGCCAAGCGCCACAGCATTGTCATCGAGAAGCGCGTCCTGACCAGCGCGGATCGGCTGACCCTGCGGCTCGCTCCCGGCGGCGGCGCGGCGATCCGGCTGCACCTAGGCAAGTGACAATGTTGCGGTGGCTGGCGATTGCATTCGCGGCGCTGCTGGCAACCCCGGCGCTCGCCGCCCCCGATCGCGGGCGGTTCCTCGAATATGAGCAGATCGCCGCCGCGCATCTGCCCGAGCAGCGGCTGACGATCTGGCTGCCACCGGGCTATGACCGTAACCCCGAGCGGCGCTACGGCGTGGTCTATATGCACGATGGTCACAATTTGTTCGATCCGGCCAAGTCCAATTTCAACAAGGTGTGGGCGGCGGACAAGGCGATGCTCGCCGCGATGCGGATGGACAAGATCGCGCCAAGAATCATCGTCGGAATCTGGCGTCCGGGCAAGGATCGCTACCGCCAGTACCTGCCATCCTCCGCCTATGGCTTGGCGTCGGGGCCGCTCGGCGCGAAAATGGACGAGATGGCGGGCGGGCCGATTTCGTCGACCGCCTATCTCGACTGGATCGTTGATGAGCTGCGGCCATGGATCGATCGCTCGTTCCGGACCATCCCCGACCCGGCGCATACCGCCATAATCGGCTCGAGCATGGGCGGATTGATGAGCTGCTATGCCTTTGTCGAACGGCCGCAGATATTCGGGCAGGCAGGCTGCGTCAGTACCCATTGGCCCTTGTTCGACCCCGACGCGGCCAATGCCGCCTTCGACGAGGTGATCTCGCTCGACCAGCGCTGGTTCGTCGCGCGGCTGGGCGAGGTCGGCGGACGGCGGCTGTGGATGGACCACGGTACCGCAACGCTCGACGCGCATTACGGGCGCTACCAGCTGGCAATCGACGACGGCGTCGCGGCGGCGGGCTGGCGCAAGGGCGTGGATTTCCAGAGCAAGGTCTATCACGGGGCCGAGCACGAGGAGAACGCTTGGGCGGCGCGGCTCCCCGAGATTTTCACATTCCTTCTGTCCGATCCCTTGCACGACCGCCGCTAGACCGCCTTGTGCGCCTCGTCCCGCGTCGATAAGCGCGGAGGGTCAGCGAGAGGATCGGGCCAGGTGCAATTCGATGTCGTGATAGTCGGGGCGGGGCAGGGCGGTGCGATGGCGGCGATTGCGCTGCGCACCCATGGCTTTGCCGGGAGCATCGCGCTGATCGGGCGCGAGGATGAGCCGCCCTATGAACGTCCGCCGCTGTCCAAGGAATATCTGCTCGGCGAAAAACCGTTCGAGCGGCTCTATCTGCGCCCGCGCGAATTCTGGGCGGGCAAGGGGATCGAGCTGATGCTCGGTGCCGAAGTCACCGCGGTCGATCCTGCGGCGCAAACCGTTGCGCTGCGCGACGGCAGCGAGATCGGCTACGGCGATCTCATCTGGGCGACCGGGGGCAGCCCGCGCTTGCTCGACTGCCCGGGGGCTGCACTGGCCGGGGTCCATGCGGTGCGCGATCGCGCCGATGTCGACGCAATCCTGAGCGAATTGCCCGAGGTCGAGCGCATTGCGGTGGTCGGCGGCGGCTACATCGGACTTGAGGCGGCGGCGGTGTTGCGCAAGCTGGGCAAGGACGTGGTCCTGCTCGAAATGCTCCCGCGCGTGCTGGCCCGCGTTGCCGGGCCGGAGCTGTCGGAGTTCTTCGAGGCCGAGCACCGCGCGCATGGCGTGGATCTGCGCACCGGCGTCGGTGTGGTCGCGCTGGAGGGCAAGGACCGCGTCGAGGGTATCCGGTTGACCGACGAGAGTCTGGTTGCAGTACAGATGGCGATTGTCGGGATCGGGATCATTCCGGCGGTCGCACCCTTGCTGGCGGCGGGCGCGACCGGCGGCAATGGGGTCGATGTCGACGAGCATTGCCGCACCAGCCTGCCGCATATCTATGCGATCGGCGATTGTGCGGCGCATGCCAATCAATTTGCCGATGGTGCCGTGATTCGGCTCGAATCGGTCCAGAACGCGAGCGATCAAGCCACTTGTGCGGCCAAGGCGATCTGCGGGGTCCCGCAGGCCTACACCGCGACGCCGTGGTTCTGGTCGCACCAATACGATCTCAAGCTGCAGACCGTTGGCCTTTCCGCGTTGCATGACGAGACCGTGCTGCGCGGCGATCCGGCCACGCGCAGTTTCTCGCTCGCCTATCTCAAGCAGGGCAAGCTGATTGCGCTCGACTGCGTCAACAAGGTCAAGGATTTCGCGCAGGGCCGCAAGCTGGTGGAAGCGGGCGTGACCGTGGACCGCGCGGACTTGGCCGACGTCGAGCGCCCGCTCAAGGATTTCGCGCCGCTGTAGCGTTTGGCGCAGATTGGTTCACACGAAGACACGAAGATGTTGTGTCCTACGCAGTCCTGAACTCTGCACCGCCAACCGAACTCATCCCGCTCATGCTGAGCTTGTCGAAGCACTGCACTTTTCTTCGGGCCCCGCGCTCTGTGGCAAGAAAGACAGTGCTTCGACAGGCTCGGCATGGTCGGGTTGTGGGAATTTCGCGCCCACTCTGACGGCCATCCGCAGCATCTTCGGGTCTTGGTGTGAACCAAAACCGGCGCGGCGCAGCGTCGCACAGTCCCGCCCGGCTGCGCCGTGCCCACAAGCAAATGGGGCCGACATTGCTGCCGGCCCCATGATCGCCTGTTTTGGTTTCCGGACAATTGGCGATTGCCATTCCGGTCTGTCCGCGCCGAACCGTCCGTCGATGGCTGGCCCTGCTTCACAAGTGCGAACACTGGGGGTGCCGCACATTGTAATGCTGCCGCATCTGGACTTCGTTCAGGCTGGGCCGAAGCTTCCCCTGACCGTTTCGACATCGACCATCCGGTAGCTCAAAAGAGCAGACAGTCATCACCCGGCGTACCTTGCCGACGTGCCGGTCCCGTCAGGGGGTCGGTTCCGGTCCGAAGACCTTTCCCTTCACCCTGGCGGTTCCGTAGCCTGCTTCAACTCTTCCCTTCCACTGCGTTGGTCGCCGGGCCGAAGCCTGGTTTCCTCTGCCGCTTCCGGGTCGCTTGAAACCGACCCACGACTGCGCGCCTTTCGCTGCATCTGCGGTTCGCCAGATTCCGTCCGAAGACTTCCTGAGGCGTGTTTTCCGACACTGCTGCGGACATCGCTGTCGCGCCGATCCGGGTTCACTTTTCCTTTTCTTTTCCGGGGTTTCCCCCTTCCAAAAGCCGGTTGGCTGATCCGTCTCGATGACCAAAAGCTGCGCCTGCAAAGTGAGTCGCGCAAGACAAAAATGCATGACTTATCCACAGGCGGCGGCTTAGCGGTGGACAACTCCACGCAAGCCCGTCATTGCGCCAGATTCTGCGCGGAAGATTTTGTCAGCCGCCGCGCCCGCCAGCAGCTTCAGGAGTCCCGGCGATCGCGCTGCGCCAAAAGACGCAAGCGGAGCGCGTTGAGCTGGATGAAGCCCGCCGCATCCTTCTGGTCGTAGGCCCCGGCATCGTCCTCGAAGGTCACGTGGCGCTCCGAATAGAGCGAGTCGGGCGATTTGCGGCCGACCACCGATGCCTGCCCCTTGTAGAGCTTGAGCCGCACCGTGCCGTTTACCCGCGCCTGCGAATGGTCGATCGCTGCCTGGAGCATCTCGCGCTCGGGCGCGAACCAGAAGCCGTTGTAGATCAGCTCGGCATATTTGGGCATCAGTTCGTCCTTGAGATGCGCCGCGCCGCGATCGAGCGTGATCGATTCGATCCCGCGATGCGCGCGCGCATAAATCTCGCCGCCGGGGGTCTCGTACATGCCGCGGCTCTTCATCCCCACGAAGCGGTTCTCGACCAGATCGAGCCGCCCGATGCCATGCTTGCGGCCCAGCTCGTTGAGCGCGGTGAGCAGCGTCGCGGGTGACATTGCCTCGCCGTTCAGCGCCACGCCATCGCCGCGCTCGAAATCGACCGTGATATATTCCGCCATATCCGGCGCATCCTCGGGGTTCACCGTGCGGCTGAAGACATAGTCGGGCACTTCCTCCCACGGGTCTTCGAGCACCTTGCCCTCCGACGAGGTGTGGAGGAGGTTCGCGTCGGTCGAGAACGGGCTTTCGCCGCGCTTGTCGGTCGGCACCGGGATCTGGTGCTGCTCGGCCCAGGCGATCAGCGCGGTGCGGCTGGTCAGTTCCCACTCGCGCCACGGGGCGATGACCTTGATCGCGGGGTCGAGCGCATAGGCGGATAGCTCGAACCGCACCTGGTCGTTGCCCTTGCCGGTCGCGCCATGCGCCACCGCATCCGCGCCGGTCTCATGCGCGATCTCGACCAGCCGCTTGGAGATCAAGGGCCGCGCGATCGAGGTGCCGAGCAGATAGTCGCCCTCATAGCGGGCATTGGCGCGCATCATCGGAAACACGAAATCGCGCACGAATTCCTCGCGCAGATCGTCGATGTAGATGTGATGATCGGGCACCCCCATCAGCCTGGCCTTGGCGCGCGCGGGTTCGAGCTCTTCGCCCTGGCCAAGGTCGGCGGTGAACGTCACCACCTCGCAGCCATAGGTGAGCTGCAGCCATTTCAGGATGACCGAAGTATCGAGACCGCCCGAATAGGCGAGGACCACTTTCTTGATGTCGGACTTGTTGGCATCGGGCATGGGTGGATTTCCGCTGGTTTGCCGCTAGGTTTCGGTTCGCGCCCCTAAGCCATGGGGGCCGAGGCGACAAGGGTGGAGGCAAGCCGATGGCCAAGTCGGAACTCAAGACCAAGGCAACCGAAGTCAGCGTAGCCGATTTCATCGCCGCCATCCCCGATCCGCGCCGCCGCGAGGAAGCGGGGGTGCTCGACGCGATGCACCGCCGCGTCACCGGGCTCGAGCCTAAGATGTGGGGTCCGAGCATCATCGGCTACGGCAGCTACGACTACACCTACGCCAGCGGCCATTCGGGCACGAGCGCCCGCGCGGGCTTTTCGCCGCGGAAGGCGGCGCTGGTGTTTTATCTGATGGGGGATGAGGGGGCCGAGGCCGCGGAGCTATTTGCGCGGCTGGGCAAGCATTCGCGGGGCAAGGCGTGCCTTTATGTCAAGAAGCTGGCCGATGTGGACCTGGCGGTGCTGGAGCGACTGGTGGGGTTGAGCTGGGAGGCGATGAACGAATGCTGTTCGGAGTAACGGAAGGATACGCTTCACCTAACCAAAAATTACGAAAGTCAAATGGGGGACGATATGCCAACAAATACAATAGGGGCTCTCGATGCGCTCTTGGCTCAATACGAGTCTTTGAGAGATGAGTGTCTTAAATCCATTGAATGGAGGCACACCCTATTTTCAGCAGGGTTTGGATCCATTATCGTAGTCGCCGGTGGCGCAATCGCCCTTAACAATAATCTGTCGAATGATTCGAGCGCGCTGCTATTTACGTTAAGCTATGTAATTCCGGTAATTTGCATTTTTGTTCTGATAAGTTGGATGGGAGAGGCGATACGATGTCAGCGCGTCAGTTACTTTATCGCATCTGACGTGGAGCCGCAAATTAACGAAATTCTAGAACGAAATGTCATGAGGTGGGAAATCGGACTTAACTCTGGAGCGATGCCCCGAGATGAGATGTTGGGTCCGTCAATGTTTTTGCTCGGCATCGTGGGGCTTGTTAGCGGAATTTGCCCAATTGTTGGAGTCGTTCACGACTATGATATGGATAAAATAAATTTTGCTGTTCTAGCTAACTGGATATATTTCCCTCATCTGTTGTTGTGTGTTGTTGCATCTTATGTAGCCGGAAACATAAAAAAAATAGCAAACGTTCCAAAAATTGAACCGATTGGAACCGGTTATTATCATAAATATTGCAAATTTTCGTTCAGATATTTTTTCGTATTTTTTATCATAATTATAGTGTTAGACTATCTGTTCGTTACGATCTCTATCGCGGTGCTTAGGTAGGCGAGACCACTACTCCGCCGCCAACCGTTCCAGATGCCACACCGGCTCCCCATCCAGCGCCGAGAGCCTTGCCGCCTCTTGCGCCATGTAATCCCGCGTCATCGGCACCGCGTCGCGGCGTTTCACCGTTAGAATTCCGGGGACACAATACCAATTAACCGCCCTTAAGCCGCCAGCTTCCACCCCCTGCCATCCTGCTCAAGCGTAATCCGCGCATCGCCTTCGTCCAGATCGGCATCCACCAACCGCTCGATCATCTCGCGGATATGGGCGTTGCCTTCGTTGAGTTCCCGGTAGATCGCACGAATGAACCGGTCTGCAATTTTCGGCTGACCGCCACGCTTTTCCCACAGCGCCACCGTTTGCGCCTCATTGCCCAGCATGGTGGCCAGCTTGGCTTGGCTCAAGCCCATCTCCTGGCGCAGAAACCGCAGTTCGGAACCGGTCAGCTTTCTACCTTTGTTGACCAGCCCGTGCGCAATGGCGTGGTGCAGACCCGCCACATCATGGACCGCAATTCCTGGGCCATAAGCGGTTTCATGCTCATCATAGCCGTTCGCCAGCCAGACATTGCGCAGGCCGCATTCCCGATAGTGCAGGTGAACCAACTTCCGCATGATCTGCAAATATCGCAGATCGTTCGCAAAC
>JANOOJ010000054.1:0-6551 GCA_031421295.1 Novosphingobium sp. | reverse complement strand
CGGCACTTGCCCCGCCCACCAGCAACCCGACATTGAAGGTCAGATTGGGTTCGGGCAGCTCCTTGCGGAATGCGGTGAGGATCGCGGCGAGCGGATAGATCGCGCCTTCGCCCGCGCGCTCGGAAAACACCCCGCTGCTGTGGCCGCTGCGCGCGGTCACCGTCACCCGCCAATTGCCCGCCGAGCGCCGCGCGATCGAGCCCATGTCGGCTCCATTATCCTGCGCCAGCCCCTCGAAATCGAGCGCCGCGTCTGCCCGGCGGCCCGCCGCCAGCAGATCGGCGCGCGATAGCTCCAGCGGCAGCCCGGCTTCTTCCTCGTCGCCGGTCAGCACCACTTCGATATTCGTGCCCTTGAGCGTGCCTGCCTTGTGCATCGCGCGCAGCGCCGCGATCATCGCGACATCGCCGCCCTTGTCGTCGCTGATCCCGGGGCCGCGCGCGTGATTCGCGTCCACCCGCTCGAACTTCTGGAACGGATGATCCGGCTCGAACACCGTGTCGAGATGCCCGATCAGCAGCAGCCGCTTGGCTCCCTTGCGGCCCGCGTGGGTGGCGATCAGATGCCCGGCGCGGCCGATACTCTCCTGCGGCACCCAGCGCACGGCAAAGCCCAGCGCCTCGAACTCGGGGACCAGCATGTCATGCACCGCGCGCACCCCGGCGAGATTGCGCGTCCCGCTGTTCTGATTGACCAGCCGCTCCAGCAACGCGAGCGAGCGCGCCTGCTCGGCATCGACCGTGGCGATCATCTGCCGCTCCGCCGGGATTGGCGGCGCGGCGAGCGCGGGGGCGGCGGTGAGGGAAAGGGCGGCGGCGAGGAGCGAGGTGTGGTTCATAGATGCGGTGTAGCCGATTCGCTGGCCCACGCAATTTGTGCCGGAGCCTCATAAGCCCCTCCCCGGCGGGGAGGGGTTGGGGTGGGGGTTCGACACCCGCGCCGACGCAAGACCTATCGGCCTCGCTCTCCACCCCCAGCCCCTCGCTCCGTCCATCCTGAGCCTGTCGAAGGGCGAGAACAGCGGAATCGACAGAAAGTAGAAGCCAGGCCCCACCCCCCGGGTTTGCCAGCCGCCGCGTCTCGCGGAGCGAAAGGTCACACAAACGTCACACCAAAACGCATCCGCGCAACGCCGCGGCCCGCTTGGGCCCCTCGCCACGCTCATCCTGAGCCTGTCGAACGGGCGCGCGACCCGTGCCGAAGATGCAGGATCGAGGTTGACACTATTGACACCGCGTCCACTTCGCGTCCCGCCCCGGAAGGCCCGGAACTGCGCGGGTTTGCGCGCCCTTTCGCCCCGGATTTCTGCCTCGGGAAAGAAAAAAGACCCGGCCTTGCGAGCGCAGTCCACCCGCCCGCCAAGCGCGGCGACGCGGTGCGGAAATGCCAGGAGGTGCGTCAGCGCCATGGGGCGAGCATCGCAGACCGGGCGCGTGTAGGAAAACGGTTTTGGAGGAGAAAGCGAGGGCCATCGCCCTCGCGCTCCCGGGATCTCTGGGGTCTACCGGACAATCGATGCTGCCCTCTATCAGCCGCGCCATCCTGTCGAAAAGCCGAGGGCACGAAGCATAGTGAAGGTGTTGCAACAGCTGACGCCCAGCGTGTCGCAGACGTCGGGGATCTTTCGGTTCTGACGCGTCTTCTTTATGGACGATACCTCGGTTGTCACGACGCACCGTTCCGCAGGTGCCGATAATACATAGGCGATCAGAAACGGGTCGCGGCCGATCTGCTCGACCTCTTGATCCGAAAGGTCGTTTGCGTACCCTTGGTCAACGGCCCGCGCGACAAGCTCAGGGTCAACTTCTTCGTTCAAGACCAGAGCAGCCTTGTTCTCTTCGTCGCTGATCCAGCCGTAGAGCAAATCCCGCTCTTCGTCTGTCCCGCCGTCCTTGACCTCTTCGAATATCTCCAGCGGCATTTTGATGTCGCCAGCGGTAGCCCGGAAGCTGAGCCACGCCCAGAACTCAGGAACCCCGTTTACAGGGTAATAGGAATTGTGTGCCGTGATCAATACATTAGCGTCGATCAGGTACAGCATCTCAGGCGACCTGCCCAGCGGCGAGGGCCGCGCCCGCAAGCAGCGGCTCAACGCTGCGCGGCTTAACACCCAAGACTTTACCGGCCTTTGTCGGGGTCATAGCGCCACCGCTGATACTACGCGCGACAAACTTGAGCAGCGCGGCACCCAGCCGATGTCGGCGTATGACATAGTAATTCGGGCCACCTTCCCGATCACGCGCCAACTGACGTTGAGCGGCCCGGCTCTCTTGCCACAAACGCCGAAACGCGCTTCGCAATTGCCGCCAAGTCTCGTTAGTAATCATATTGGCTCCGAGGAGCCGATAAGCGATCATCGAGCGGCTGAGCAGTCGGCTGGTCGCGAAGGCGTCGATCAGACGAGTTGCGGTCGCGAGGTCCGTCTGTCGATTCACGCCGACCAGCGGAAGCTCGCTGGCCGGTAGAAGAAATGCGCTGGCGACGTCGTTACAGAATTTTTCGATCTGCGCTTCGGCGTAACTGCCGCTCACACCGGTCGCGCCCAACCACAAGTGAACCAATTCGTGAAGGAGCGTGAAGGACCATGCAGAGCGGGCGTCCTGATCGTTGATGACGATGAAGGGGGCAAGATCGTCTGCCAGCGCAAAACCGCGAAACACGTCGACATCGAGCGCCGTGTGATAGCTGCCGAGATTTCCTGCCAAAAGGACATAGATACCGGCAGTTTCGACCTTGTCGCGAAGCAGCGCGAACCCACCCTCGGGAGATGCTTGCGCCCTAAACTCCGCCAGATCGAGGTCTAGGGTGCGCCGAAGTTTTTGGAGCACTGGCGCAATACCATCGGCCATATTCGCCGAACCGATAAACGGGAGCGGTTCGGCGTCCTCGTCATCTTCCACAATGGCGCGTACCATTGACTGGCGCGCGCGAATGTCTCTTACTAAGGCATCGACTAGCGCTTCCGCATCGCTGTGCTGGTCTGGGAGGTTGCGGAAATCCTCGCCGCGGTCACCGCGCCGCGGTGGGGCACTTAGATAGAAAGTTAGCAGGGGTCGCCGGTACAGCTTGCTCATTTTCAGCAGGGTAGGTCGGCTAATTTTGGTTTCACCGGCTTCGAGTGCGCGCAGCCGATCTGTACCGGCGACGCCACGTGCTTCCTTGATGCTCAATCGCTCAGCAGCAGCCTCGACTGAGAGCCCCGCCGTTTCTCGAGCCCACGCAAGAATTTCAGGCTTTATCGACGGCATATGACACGCATTCTCCCAATGGATGGACTTTTACCGATAAAGGTCGAATCTGTCGAATGAATGCGCTGTTCGCCGATTTTGCAATTGGGTCCAACCAGCTCGGAAGTACCCCCCACGCAATTATCTTGCGTTTTGCTGCAATGCAGCTATATGCCGCTTCAGCAATCGGCGCGCGGGTCTTGTATCCGCCGCAGTTCCGGCAGCGTGAGGTTCGCGGATTAGACGCAGAACCTGCCCGAACGTACGGTCGCCTATTCGCCTGAAGCTTCCTTCTTCACGCAGGGTCGCATCGAACGACGCCTCGCTTTGCGTTGCGGCTCGATGCCGCACGCTCATGCTTCATATCAATGCTTCGACAAGCTCAGCATGAGCGGGTTGGGGCACAGGAAAGAGTTTATTCATGTCCTATTTCACCGACCTTGGTCTGGCCGAGCCCCTCATTCGTGCGCTCGCCACCAAAGGCTATGCCGATCCCACCCCGATCCAGCGGCAGGCCATCCCGGCGCTGCTCGAGGGCCGCGATATTCTGGGGATTGCACAGTCCGGCACCGGCAAGACCGCAGCCTTCTCGCTGCCCTCGCTCCACCTGCTCGCCGCCAATCCCAAGCCGCGCCAGAGTGCGTCGTGCCGGATGCTGGTGCTCTCGCCGACCCGCGAGCTCGCCGCGCAGATCGCCGACAACATCCGCGGCTATGCCAAGTACCTCGCGATCAACGTCCAGTGCATCTTCGGCGGGGTGCCGGTGGGCAAGCAGGCGCGCGCGCTGACCGCGGGCTGCGACATCCTGGTCGCCACCCCGGGCCGGTTGCTCGATCTGATCGACCAGCGCGCGCTGACTTTGCGCAATGTCGAAATCTTCGTGCTCGACGAAGCCGACCAGATGATGGACCTCGGGTTCATCGTCCCGCTCAAGCGCGTCGCCAACATGCTCCCCAAGGAGCGCCAGAGCCTGTTCTTCTCGGCCACCATGCCCAAGGCGATCGCCGATCTGGGCAAACAGTTCATCAACAACCCGGTCCGCGTCGAGGTCGCCCCGCAGGCAACCACGGTCGAGCGGGTCGACCAGTTCGTCACCCACGTCAATCAGGCCGAAAAGCAGGCGCTGTTGACGCTGAGCCTCAAGAACGGAATCGCGGGCGGCGCGGTCGATCGCGCGCTGGTGTTCACCCGCACCAAGCACGGTGCCGACCGGGTGGTGCGCCACCTCAACTCGGCCGGGGTCAATGCCGCCGCGATCCACGGCAACAAGAGCCAGGCGCAGCGCACCGCCGCGCTGCTCGCGTTCCGTCAGGGCGCGACCCCGGTGCTGGTCGCCACCGACATCGCTGCGCGCGGGATCGACGTGACCGGCGTTAGCCACGTGTTCAACTTCGAAATTCCCAATGTCGCCGAACAATATGTCCACCGCATCGGGCGCACCGCGCGCGCCGGGGCCGACGGCATTTCGGTGAGCTTTGTCGCGCCCGACGAGAAGCCCTATCTGCGCGACATCGAAAAGCTCACCAGCGTCAAGCTGATGCCGCTGGCCTTGCCCGAGGACTTCCTCAAGGAAGCCGCGCGCCTCCCCGCGCCCTCGCGCAAGCCCGAGGAAATGGCCCGCGATGCCCGCCGCGACGAGCGCGATGCGCGCGGCCGGGGCGGCCAGCGCAGCGGTGGCGGTCAGGGCCGGAACAACAACCGCAGCAACGGCGGTCAGGCCCGCGACGGCCAGTCGCGCGATGCCCATGCCCGCAGCGAATATCGCGGGGCACGTCCGGCAGTCGCCCCGCGCGGTCCGGTGTTCAACCCGCTCGATGCCGAAAAGCGCGAAGGCGGCGAGCGTCGCCCGGTGCTGCATGGTGATCGTCGTCCCACACCAAACGCCGATCGTCGCCCAGCTCCGGCCCACGCTGATCGTCGTCCGGCAGCGGCTGGCGATCGTCCCGCGCGTCCCGAAGGTGATCGCCGTCCGGCTCGGCCAGAAGGAAACTTCGGCAACCGCGGTGGCGAAAATCGGGGCGGCGGCGGCAACCGGAACGGCGGCGGCAATCGCGGCGGAAGCGGTGGCCGCTCGCGCTTCGCGGGCTGAAATCGCTAGGCGCGGGTCCTCATGCCGCCCATAATGGCGCGATGAGGGCTCGCCCGTGACCTTGCTTGCTTCCGCCTTGGCGATGAGCGTCATCGTGGCCTTGCGCTACCTGCTGACCAGCGGGGCGTTTGCCTGGGCCACGGCGCGCGTGCGGCCCGGGCTCTACACCGGTCTGCGCCCGCAAATCCGCAAGGAAGTGGCGTGGTCGCTGGGTTCGGCGGCGATCTATGGCGTGCCCGCCGGGATCGTCGCGTGGGGCTGGCAGCAGCGCGGCTGGACCCGGATCTACACCGACGCGAGCGCGCTGCCGCTGTGGTATCTGCCGGTGTCGCTGCTGCTCTATCTGCTCGCGCACGATACGTGGTTCTACTGGACCCACCGCTGGATGCACCGGCCCGCGCCGTTCCGGATCGCGCATGCGGTCCACCATGCCAGCCGCCCGCCGACCGCCTGGGCGGCGATGAGCTTTCACCCGCTTGAGGCCCTGACCGGTGCGGTGGTGATCCCCGCGCTGGTGTTCCTTATCCCCATCCACGTCGCCGTGCTCGGCTTGGTCCTGGCGGTGATGACGCTTATGGGCGTAACCAACCACATGGGGTGGGAGCTGTTTCCGCAATCCCTCGTTCACTCGCGCCCGGGCAACTGGCTGATCACCGCCAGCCACCACCAACGCCATCACGAGCAATACCGATGCAACTACGGCCTTTACTTTCGCTTCTGGGATCATCTGTGCGGGACCGATCGCGGTATCTCGGCGCCCTGATCCTCGCCGCCGGCGCGCCGCTGCTGGCCAGCGCGACGCCGGTGCCCGAGGGCAGTCTGAGCATCAGCGTTACCGGTCTGCGTTCGGCCAGGGGGCAGGTGCTCGCCTGCCTGACGACCGACACCAGGGCCTTTCCCGATTGCTCGCATGACGCCGCTGCGGTGAAGCTGGCGGTACCCGCAAGCGGCCCGGCAAGCGGAGTGGTCGAGTTCGATTTCGGACGCGTCGCCCCGGGGCGCTATGCGGTCTCGCTGCTCCATGACGAGAACGGCAACGGCAAGGCCGATATGGTGCTGATGATCCCGCGCGAAGGCTTCGGCTTTTCGCGCGATGCACCGGTGCGTTTTGGCCCGCCGCGCTTTGAAAAAGCCGCATTCGAGGTGGCCAAGGCCGAACTGCGCCAGACGCTCCGCATGCGCTATATGTTCTGACGCCGCCGCGACGTCACGCGCGGCCCGGCGCGACTTAACGC
>JANOOJ010000053.1:0-25113 GCA_031421295.1 Novosphingobium sp. | reverse complement strand
ATCGGCATCGGCGAACATCTGGAGGATCGCGTCGCAATTGCGCTCGACCCGGTCGCTGAGCCCTTCCCAGCTACCGCGATCGATCACATTCTCGAACGCGCCGACCTGGAACCAGTCTTCGACGTCGACCGACAGGCCGTTTACCGGCCGGATGGGCACGTCGCCAGCCAATGTCACGCCGCAGCGCGCTGGGAGGTATCGGCCTCGATCATCTCGATCAGCATCGTCAGAGTGTGGCGAATGGTCCGCTCCTGCTCGAGCAACTGGCTTTCCATCGCCGCCAGCCGCGCTTCGACCGCCGTATTGACATGCTCGGGATCGACCTCGGCTCGCACATCGCGCTCGTTGGCGATCTCGATGATGGCCTGCTGCAATTCGGCAATCTGGGTGTCGCGTTCGGCCAGCGCGGCTTCGAACTGCGCTTGAGTCACGCCATCGACCGGTGCAGTGGCGAAGGTCTGGATCGGCGCAGTCGCAACGGGCGCGGGCTTGGGCTGCGGAACCGGGCGATCGAGCGGCAGGGTGCCGTCGTGCGCCAGCTCGTCCAGCACCTGGCCCAGCATCCCCCCGTCGATCCGGGTGCGCTGCTCGACCGAGCCGAGCAGAAGAAGACGGTTGCAGATCTGGTTGATCCGGCGCGGCACCCCGCCCGAGGCGGCGTAAAGGTCGGCGAACACGCGCTGGTCGAACGCCGGATTGCCCGTCCACCCGACGCATTTAAGGCGGTGTTCGACATAGGGCTGCACTTCGGCGGCATCCATCGCATCGAGGTGATGCGCCGCGATCACGCGCTGGCGCAGCTGTTCGAGCGCCTCATGATCCTGGATCATCGTCCGGAATTCGGGCTGCCCGAGCAGCAGCGTCTGGAGCAGCGGATGCGCGCCGAGCTGGAAGTTCGACAGCATTCGCAGCTCTTCGAGCGCCTCGATCGTCAAATTCTGCGATTCATCGACGATCAGCAGGCAACGGCGGCCGCTGCGTGCTTCGTCATGGAGGAATGCTTCGATCGCGCCGAGCGCGGAGGCCTTGTCATGGCCTTCGATCAGCAGCCCAAAGGCCTGCGCGACGACATGGACCAGCTCCTCGCCATCGAGCTTGCTGGTCACGACTTGCGCCGCAGTCAGCCGCGCCGGATCGATCGTCGCCATCAGATGCGCGACCAGCGTGGACTTGCCCGCGCCGACTTCGCCGGTAATCACCACGAAGCCTTCGCCCTGCGCCAAGCCGTAGCCCAGATAGGACAGCGCCTTGCGGTGCGTCAGGCTTTCAAAATAGAACGCCGGATCGGGCGTCAGCTGGAACGGGCGTCCCTGCAGTCCGTAGAAATCATCGAACATCATAGGCCTCCGTGCGGGCTCAGAAGGAATAGCGGACACCGACCAGCGCGGAGGCAGTGACGCTATCGTCGACCACGTCGCGATGGATGCTGTCCACGCCCAGCGCTGCCGTTGCCGACAGCTTGCTGGTCAGGTTGCGATTGTAAGCGGCGGTTGCGCCAATGGCCGAGAAGTCGCCAGCCAAGGCGTCTCCGCTTTGGTACCAAGTCGAGTAGAAATTGGTCGCAAAGCCGGAATTCTGGTCGATCCGGCCGTTGAGATAGGCGGCCAGCCAAACGTTCTCGTCGGTCACGCCATTGGCCAGCGCAAGGATCGTGCCCGGCGCGCCGATGAACTTGCGGCGATCGTAACCGACGCCGAAGCCGGTCTGTATCCGGCCGAGGTCCTTGCCGTAGGTCGCCATGACCCCGCGCGACCGGAACACCGAGGAGCGCACCGAACCGAGCGCACCGCCAAGGCAGCTCCCGGCGTCCTGCGCGACCACGCAACCGGTGATCTCTCCCGTCAGCGGATTGCGCGCGGCCCGGAACGAGGTCGGCAAATTGGCGAGCGCGTTGTTGATCTGTCCGCCAAAGCCCGTGATCCCGTCATAGACCGAGACATTGATATTGGTGGTCGTGTTGGGCGCGTAGGCGAAGCTGCCGTAATAGGTCGTCGAACCATAGCGGCGCCCGACATGCGCTTCGAGCGCGGTGCGGCGGCTGGGCCGCCACATCACGCCAGCATCCCAGATCAGGCCATCGGCGTTGTAAGACAGGATCCGCGGCGCGCTTTTGTCGGTCACCAGACGGCCATCGCTGCCTAGCACCGGAACACCGTTCGCGTCGCGCACCGCGTCGCGGTTGGAGACTTCGACTTTCTCATAGCCCACCCCGCCGACCAGCGCGACATCGCGGCCGAGCGGAACCGACACATCGGCGCGGACATGCGCGTCCGAAATGCGTTGATCGAGATTGGAGACATCTTCGCGGTTGTAGCCCGCGCCAACGCCGAGGCCGACCGGCAGGACGTCGCCCGCCTTGGTCGCGGCGTGGATTCGTGCGTTGTGGACCACGCTCTCGTCGAATACGTCGACTGCGACCTGTCCCGGTGCGGCCACTATGTTGGGCGAATCGACGCGCGTATAGCCGGCCCGGTAGTTGCCATTGATCGCAACGTCGCCCGTCTGGACGTGGAGCGAGGGACCGGCATAGACCGAATAGACCTGGGTTGCAGTATCGCGCGAACCCAGCGGGGTCAGCACCGACGCACCATTGGCTTCGACCTGGCTGCGTGCGGCAAGCCCGCCTGCCTCGATCGTCAGCGTCTGCGGAACGACGGCAGCGGAAACGCGGGCGATGCCGCTGATCGTGTCGCTATCCCGCGCATTCGCGCCCCAGCCGAAGCTGCGTTCGTAGCGCAGCGAGACCGAGGCCTGGTTGTTGCGGCCATTGACCGACGCATCGACCCCGGCGGCGAGCGTCGAATAGGTCACCGTATCGCTGCCCGGCGAAAGCCGCGCGACCGCGACCTGCGCGGCTTCGATGTAAGGCGTGACTTCGACCCGCTTGCCGCGCGAGGATTGGGCGGGTTTGGCACTGTCGCCCTCATCGCCTTGATCGTCGCCGCTGTCGTTCGACGACGAGGAACCGTAGCCTCCGCCGTAAGGAATGGTCTGCGCCAGCGCGGGCAGCGACACGCCGAGCGCCAGCAGGGCAGCCAGCGCCGCGATGCGGCTGTGAAGATGGGTAGTCATGGTCATCCCCCGTATCCGTAGTAGGAGCCGAACCGGCGGCCCGTCGGATTGAAGTGCACGGCGTTGAGAAGAAGCTGGATGTTCGGGCAGCCCGACAGCAGCGAGATGGCGTCTTCTAGCGAGCTCTGCCCGGTCCGGTCCGCGCGCACGATAACCAGAGCCTGGCCGACGAATTTGGCCAGCTCGGCAGCGGGCGAGGCAGCCAGCGCGGGCGGCGAATCGAAAATCACGAAACGATGCGGCGCACCCTGGGTCAGCCGGTCGATCACCTGGCCGGTGCGTTTAGTGGAAAGGTATTCGCTGTCCGAATTGGTCGCATTGCCGGCCGGCAGCACCCACAGCCCGGGAATATCGGTGCCGAGCACGCAATCGACCGGATCGAGTTCGGGGTCGGCCAGCGCGTCCATGAAGCCGGGACCGCCGGGCAGCCCCAGCGCCGAAAGCACCGAGGGTTTGGCAAAGTCGGCGTCGACCAGCAGCACTTCGCTTTCCTTCTCGGCGGCGATCGACAGCGCGAGATTGACTGCGGTGTAGGTCTTGCCCTCGCCCGGATGCGGCGAGCAGATCAGCACGCGCTGCGCCGAAGGCCCCGCGCCCTGCTGGCGCAATTCGATCGCGGTGAGCATCAGTTGGCGCTTCACGATGCGGAATTCTTCGAGCAGGCCGGTGACGCTGCCTTCGGGGACGATCAGGCCCTGGTCGCGCAGATGATGGCGATCGACTTTGTGGCGCGGGCCGCTGAACTGCACCGGCGCAACCACTGGGGTCGCCGCCGCACGAGTTGCGGCAAGGACCGGCGCGATCACTTCGGGGGTGACGACTTCGGGCGCTTCTTCGGCCACCACCGGATGAGCGGCAGCTTCCGCATCTACGTCCGACTGACGACGATAGCGCCCCGCATGCCGCGCCTTGGGTGCGAGCAGCTCTTCGGGAATCGGCGGCGGGCCGAGGCGAACGAGATCGTAATTGCGCACGACGCGCTCGATCAGCGTACCCTTTTCGCCGCTCTCATCGCTTGGTGGCACGGGAATTTTGGTCTGTTCGGTCATGTCATTCCCTCACGCCACCATGCCGCGCTGGATGAATTCGACTGCCAGCAGCAGCACGAAAACCCCGCCCAGCGCCGCTGTACCGGCGACGAAATGCTTGAGGCGCTTGGCACGCAGTTCGCGGCCCGCTTCGGTCAGTGTGGCCGAGATCGCGCCGAGGACGGGCAAGCCGAATGCGCGTTCGAGCTTGGCAGTCGTCGTGAAAGTCGAACGCAGCTGGCCCATCCCAAAGGCCGCGCCGACCCCGGCCCCCAACCCAACCACCAGCACCAATACCAGCAGCACCGGACGGTTGGGCGCGGTCGGCGCGCGCGGCGTGGTCGGCGGATCGATCACTTCGAACTTGACCGCATTGTGCTCGGTCTCGACCTGGCCGCGCAGACGCAGCTCCTCGCGGTCGGCAAGCAGCTTGTCGTATTGGGTCTTGAGCACGTCGTAGTCGCGGTTGATGCGTTGCGCCTCAGCCTGCGCCCCGGGTCCGCCCGATGCCGCCGCACCATTGCTGGCGAGATCGCCCTGGACTGCCGCGCGGCGCGCCATCAGCGACTGGACGTTGGCCTGGCGTTCCGCCTTGATCGACTGGAGCGAGCTATAGGCCGGATTGGGCGTGCCGGTCGAACCGCCGCCTTCGGCTTGCGCCGCGCCGCGCAGCGCGGCAACCTGGTTCTTCTGCGCGATCACATCGGGATGGTTGTCGGTCATGCCGCGCGCGCGCATCGAAGCGAGATCGGACATCGCCTGGCCATAGGCTCCGCGCGCGCCGCCCACCGGCCCTGCCCCGGCAATCGTCGCGGGGGTGCCTGCAAGCTGGCCGTTGATCGCGGCCAGCGCGCTTTGCGCGGCCGCCAGATCGGCGTCGATATCGCGCAACTGGTTGCGGCTCGATTCAAGCCGCTGCGAGATCGAGATACTGCCGCCCGCGAGGCTTGGATTGCGCGCCTCGAAGTCCATCCGCTTCTGTTCGGCGGCCTCGAGTTCGCGCTGCCGGTCGGCCAGCTGCTGGTTCATGAAGTCGAGCGTGCCGGCCATTTCGCCGCGCCCGCCCTTGAGGTTTTCCTCGCGGAAGATGTCGATCATCTTCTGGACGATTTCCTGCGCCATCTTGGCGTTTTCGGCGTCGGACCAGTTACCGTCGTTGGACGAGGCGGTGATCTTGAACAGATTGTCCTGCTCGCTCTCCACCTTGATGAGCTTGCCCAGCGCGATGACCATGGCTTCCATCTGCTTGGGATTGTGGACATCGTCGTTAAGCCGGGTCGAGCGCACGACCTTTTCGAGATTAACCGCGCTGGTCAGCGTCTGGCGCACGCGCTCGATATCGCGCTGGCGGTCGCCGCGACCGATGCCGATCTGTTCGGCCAGCGCATCGTCGAGCTGGACGAAAATTCGCGCCTTGGATTCATAGCTGTTGGGCACCATCGCGACCACCAGCCAGCCCAGCAGGCACACACCCCAGGCGACGCCCAGCGCCAGCCAGCGGCGGTGCCACACCGAATGGATCGCGGCGCGCAATTCATCGTAGATGGTGTTCATGCCGGGTCCCTCATCCGCACCGTTCTCAGAACGTGCTTTCGGGGATGATGATCACGTCCCCCGGCATCAGCATCACATTGGCGCGGCTCTCGCCCTTCTTGAGCAGATCGCCCAGCCGCAGCGCGAATTCGCGCTGGCGGCCCAGCTCCTTGTCGAAGCGGATCAGCTTGGCGCGGTTGCCCGCCGCGAATTCGCTCAAGCCCCCGACCGCGATCATCGCATCAAGCAGCGTCATGTTGGCGCGGTAGGGCAAGGACGCCGGCTTCTCGGTCGCACCGACGACACGGACCTGCTGGCTGAAGGTTCCGGCAAATTTGTTGACGATCACCGAAACCAGCGGCTCCTGGATATATTGCGAGAGCTGGAGCTTGATGTCCTCGGCCAGCATCGACGGGGTTTTGCCCACCGCTGGCATGTCGGTGATCAGCGGGGTGGTGATGCGCCCATCGGGGCGGACCTGGACATTCGCGCCCAGTTCGGGATTGCGCCAGACGAACACGGTCAACTCGTCGAGTGGGCCGATCACATAGGCCTCGCCCGGGCCTTCCTGCATCGCCACAAACGAAGCGGGCGGCAGCTGCGGACCGCTGGAGTTCCCGGCGCAACCGGTCAGCGCCAGGCTGACCACGGCGGTTCCGGCAAACAGGCGGGCAAGGCGATTGCTGGGCATTGATAGATCCTCGTCAGCACCGGACTGGCATGGCGAGGATGGCTGTCCCGCACGCAAGCCCGGCTATTCGGACTCCGCTATCGGGAAAAAGGGTGAATATTGCGTTAGCCTTGACCCGGCACGCTTGGTTTACGGGGACAATTTGGGGCATGGTCCCAATGCGGGACACTCGGGATTGCGCCGGTTAAACCAGCATTTCGCGCGCCGGGCCTTGCCCGAGAAATTGGGCCGGGCTGGCGGTGGCGCCGTAGGCCCCGGCACAGAATACCGCGACCAGATCGCCCACGTCGGCCTGCGGGAACCCGGCCTTGTCGGCGAGGCGATCGAGCGGGGTGCAGAGGCATCCGACCACCGACGCTTCCTCGGTCACGGGAGCACCGAATTTCGAGGCGATGGCGACCGGGTAGTTGCGGCGGACCACGGTGCCGAAGTTGCCCGACGCGGCAAGTTGATGGTGTAACCCGCCATCGGTAATCAGGTAGGTTTCCCCATGGCTGACCTTTCGATCGACGATCCGGGTCAAATAGACTCCCGCTTCGCCGACGAGGTAACGACCCAGCTCGATGCAGAACTCAGTGTCCTTGAGCACAGACGGCAGGGTCTCGAGCTGCTCGGCCAGCTTGCTGCCGACCAATGCGAGGTTCAGCGGCAAATCGCCCGGAAAATAGGGAATTCCGAACCCGCCACCGAGATTGCACTTGGGCAGCGGCACGCCGATTTCGTCGCTAAGCTGCGCCGCCAGCGCCAGCGTGTGGGCCTGCGTCTCGGCGATGGCCAGACCGTCGAGCGCCTGACTGCCCGCGAAGATATGGAAGCCGCGCCAATCGGCACCTGCGGAAATCAGCCGCTTCACCAGCGCCGGAACCCGCTCGGCATCGACCCCGAACGGCTTGGCCCCGCCGCCCATCTTCATGCCCGAGCCCTTGAGATCGAAATCGGGATTCACCCGCACCGCGAGCTGCGGCGTTTTGCCCAGCCGCTCGGCGATTACCAGGGCGCGCTGCGCTTCGCCTTCGGATTCGAGATTGAGGGTAACGCCGGCCAAGATCGCCGCCGACAACTCCTCATCGCGCTTGCCCGGCCCGGCGAAGCTGACCAGCACCGGGTCGATCCCGGCCTGCTCAACAATCTTGAGTTCACCGCCAGAGGCAATGTCGAAGCCATCGACTAGCGGTATCATGGCTTTGAGCAATGGCGCGTAAGGATTTGCTTTGACGGCATAATGCAAGGCCACACGCTGCGGCAGCGCTGCCCGCAATGCAGCAACGCGCAGCTCGATCAGCGCCGCCGAATAGACGAACAGCGGCGTTCCCCCGGCGATTTCGACCAGCGCGCTGGCCTTGATCCCGCCGACCGCAAGCTCGCCGTCCACGGTCTCATATCCGGCAGGGATCGGACCGAGCGGCTTCATGCTGCCAGTTCCCGATAAAGCCCGGTGCGATCGATCTTGCCATTCGGCCCGATCGGCATCGCGTCGCGCCAGTGAATAACCTTTGGCTGCATAAAGTTCGGCAATTCCTGCAGTAGTTTACGCGGTAGTTCTACAACCGAATCGGAACTGCCTGGAGCGGCGCGGACGATCAAATGCACCGCATGCCCCAGCCTTGGATCGGGCACCCCCAGCGCGACCGCTTCGGAGACCAACCCAGTCGCCAGCGCCGCTTCCTCAATCTCCTGCGGACTGATCCTGTTGCCAGCGCTTTTGTTCATCGCATCGCGGCGTCCGACGAAATAGAGCAAGCCATCGGCCTCGCGCCGGACCCGGTCGCCCGACCACACCGCCGTGCCGCCATAACGCGACGCCGCCGGGGCCGGTTTGAAGCGTTCGGCAGTGCGCGCCGCGTCCTGCCAGTAGCCCTGCGCCACCAGCGGCCCGCAGTGGACCAACTCGCCCTCGACGCCGTCTGCAGCGACATTGCCGTCATCGCCAATCACCAGGATTTCGGCATGCGGGATCGCCTTGCCCATCGAAGTTGGGTGGGTATCGACCAGCGCGGGATCGAGATAGGTCGAACGGAACGCTTCGGTCAGCCCGTACATCGGAAACAACCGAGCCTGCGGGAACAATGTCCGCAGCCGCCGGACCAGATCGGTGGTCAGCGCCCCGCCGCTATTGGTCAGTCGCTGCAATTTTCCGGCAATTTCAGCCGGCCAGTCGAGTTCGGCAAGCTGGACCCACAGTGGCGGGACCGCAGCCAGGGTGGTGACGTCATGCCGCCCGATCGCTTTGACCACATCGCGCGGGGTAAGGTAATCGAGCGGGATTACGCAGCCCCCCGCGAACCAGGTTGAGAAAAGCTGGTTTTGTCCGTAATCGAACGACAGCGGCAGCACCGCCAAGGTGCGGTCGTCCGCAGCAAGCCCGAGGTAATCCGCCACACTCGCCGCGCCGAACCACATATTGGCGTGGCTGAGCATCACGCCCTTGGGCAGCCCGGTGGAACCGCTGGTATAAAGGATTGCGGCGAGTTCATCGGAGTCGGCGTTAGAGGGGCCCAAACCCGCCGCTAACCCCGCGCTATTTCCCAGCGCATCGCCTTCGGTCATGCCCGCGCAGCCCTCGGGCAAATCGTCATCCTCGAGCGTCGCCAACCGCGCCGGAGTGCCGATCAGCAGGCTCGCACCGCTATCAGCCAAAATATGCGCCACCTGAGCCCGCTTGAGCAGCGGATTGATCGGCACATGCACCAGCCCCGCCCGCGCTGCCGCCAGCGGCATCAGGCAAGTCAGCTCGCCCTTCGCCGCCCAGCTCGCCACCCGCGCACCGGACTCGGGAACAACCTGCTGCAACCATGCCGCAAGCTTGGAGACACGCGTTCTTAAGTCCTTGTAGTTAATCACACCTTCGCGCAGGACGAGCGCGGGCGCATCCGCCTGCCCCCGTTCGGCAAGGTGATCGAGCGGCCGGATCGGCTGGTCGGCGGGCAAGGCGATAGCTATTGCAGGCTCCGGAATTGGGGACGGACAGGCTTTGATTGGCATTTCCTATCACGCCGATCTTAAAGAAGTGCAAGGCGACCCGGTGCTTGCCGGATTGATCGCCGCGCGGGCCTATGCGCCGTTCGACCGGCTGGAATGGTGGCGCTTGCTCGAGGAAGAATGCGGGCTGAAGCCAATGTTGGTGATCGCGCGCGAAGGCGACGACGTGGCGATCCTGCCGCTCCAGGCAGGCACCGGCCACCTCCATGCGCTGAGCAATTGGTACAGTTTCTGGGTTGCGCCTATCTACAGCGAGACCGGCCAGGTCGTGCCGCGCGCGATCGAGCTGATGACCGCAATCATGCGCGACCTTCAGCGGCGTGCGTGGCGCATCACTTTATCGCCGGTCCGCGAGGAAACTTTTGACACGGTGATCCTGACCAAAGCCTTTGCGGCGGCGGGCTGGGTGTTTTGGAAAGACCGGTGCGACGTCAATGTCTTCGACACGAGGGGCTGGGGAACCTTTGACATGGAAGGAAGCTACGAGACATTTCTGGCTTCGCGTCCGGGCAAATTGCGGACGACTCTCGAACGCAAGCAGCGCAAGGTCGAAACTGTGGTACACCAGACTGTTACCGATGACATTTGGGACGATTACGAAGACGTATATCGCAACAGCTGGAAGCCCAATGAAACATCTTTCGCGTTTCTTCGCCGCTTCGCGCAGGAAGAGGCTGCGGCGGGGCGGTTGCGGCTCGGGATCGCTACAAGCGCCGGACAGCCAGTCGCCGCGCAGCTGTGGACGGTCGAGCGCGGCGAGGCCTACATCCACAAGCTTGCCTACCGCGAGGATGCCAAGCCGCTATCCCCCGGGACCACGTTGACTGCCGCGCTATTCCGGCACGTCATCGACATCGACCATGTCGCGGGGGTAGACTTCGGCACCGGCGACGATCCCTACAAGCGCGACTGGCTCGGCGGGGTGCGTCACCGCTACACGCTCGACGCCTTCGATCCGCTCAGTCCGCGCGCCTGGCCGCACATCGCGCGCCGCAAGTTGCGCCGCCTTGCCCCCGGACGCTCGCATGGCTAGAGCGCCCGACAATTGCCTCGCTGCAAGCTATGAGGGGGATATGCGTACCGAAACCGACCGGCAGCTGCGCCGTATCCTGACCGATGTGCTGGGCCTCAAGCCCGGACAAGCCGAGCATTTTGATCGCGATACCGGCCTGTTCGGACATTTGCCCGAGCTTGATTCGATGGCCGTCGCCGGGCTCCTCACCGAGATGGAAGACCGGCTCGACATCGTGATCGAGGATGACGAGGTCGATGGCGAGCTGCTTGAAACCTACGGCGCGCTGCTCGATTTCGCCGAGCTCAAGCGCGCGACGTGAATTTCGGCGGCTGGCCCTGCCCGCTGCCCGGCGGCGGTACCGTCGAAGAACACGCCGTTTCTTTCGATGATGGGCGTGCGTACCGGCTGCTGATTGTCCCCGCGCTGTTCGATGAGGCCAACCGCCTCCGCCGCCTGACGGTAGAGGTAATGCGGCGGCTCGATGGCGCGGGGATCGATTGCTTCCTGCCCGACCTGCCCGGCACCAATGAGAGCCTGGTCGATCTCAAGACGCTGACGTTGGACGACTGGCGGAGCGCCGTCACGGAGGCTGCGGCGCACTTTCGCGCGAGCCACGTGCTCGCCATCCGTGGCGGTGCACTGCTCACACCGCATGGGATGCAAGGTTGGCATTATGCTCCGGCAAGAGGGGCGCAGCTGCTGCGCCAAATGATCCGCGCGCGCATTTTTGCCGCCCGCGAAGCGGGTCGCAACGAAACCCATGAGGGTGTGCTGGATGAGGGAGCGGTATCTGGACTTGAACTCGCGGGCTACCGCCTGTCGGCACAGTTCGTGGATGAATTCCAATACGCTGTCTATCCAACCTACAAGGTCATCGATCAAGACATGGTGGGCGGCGCAGGGCTGTGGCTGCGGGCCGAGCCGGATGAAGACCGTACGCAAGCAGACACGCTGGCGTCAGTCATCGCTGTGGGAATGAAGTTTTGATCCGGCGGCATCTCACCATACCCTGCGAGGGCGCAACGCTGGCGGTCACGCTGGACGAGGCAACCGGCACGACTGGCCTGCTGATTGTCTCGGGCGGCAACGAAATCCGCTCGGGCGCCTGGGCCGGACAGGCGCTGCTCGCCGCCGAGATTGCCGGTGCCGGGTTCCCGGTGCTGCGCTTCGACCGGCGCGGCGTGGGCGACAGCGACGGACCGAACGGCGGCTTTCGAACCAGCGCGCCGGATATTGTCGCGGCGGTGGCCGCATTCCGACACGCATGCCCCCGCCTCACCCGCATCGTCGCGTTCGGCAATTGCGACGCCGCCAGCGCCTTGATGCTGGGCGAGGGAGCAGGCTGCGATGCGATCGTGCTGTCCAATCCCTGGACCATCGAGAGCGACGATGGCAAGGACGCCCCGCCGCCCGAAGTGGTCCGCGCACATTATCGCCAACGGCTGTCGGATCCGCGTGCGTTGCTGCGCCTGCTCAGCGGCAAGGTTTCGCCCAGCAAGCTTATCGCCTCGCTGCGCGATGCGCTGCGACCCTCCGCGCGGCCAAGTTCGCTGGCGCGGGACATGGCGACCGGCCTCAAGCAATTCGGCGGACCCGTGACCATCCTGCTCGCCGAGCGTGACCGCACCGCGCAGGCGTTTCGGGCGGCGTGGGACAAGGATGATCCGCGGGTGCGAAGCTGCCCCGGCGCGTCGCACAGCTATGTGGAAGCTTCGGCGCGTGAGTGGCTGCGCGAGCAATTGCTGAGCGCGCTGAGGAACTAGGCAAGCTTCGCGCGCGACCTTCGACAAGCTCAGGCTGAGCGGGTCTTGGGATGCGGGTCTAGAGAAACATCCGCTCATGCTGAGCCTGTCGAAGCACGCGCGCCACCCCTACCCCGCGCTGACCAGTCCCTTGCTCGCCGCAAACTCGCGCTCGGCGAGGAACCGCTCGGCGTCGAGCGCGGCCATGCAGCCGGTTCCCGCTGCGGTCACGGCCTGACGATAGACGTGATCCATCACGTCTCCGCAGGCGAACACGCCCGGGATCGCGGTCTTGGGCGTGCCCGGTTCGACCAGCAGATAGCCGCTGTCGTCCATCTCGAGCTGACCCTTGAACAACTCGGTCGCGGGCGCATGGCCGATTGCCACGAATGCACCTTCGGTCGGTTCCTCGGAGAGTTGGCCCGTCAGCGTATCGCGCAGCGCCACGCCGGTCAGCCCGCTGGAAAGATCGCCGACAAAACGTTCCACGGCCTTGTTCCACAGCACCTTGATGTTGGGATGCGCGAACAGCCGGTCCTGCAGGATCTTCTCCGCACGGAAGCTGTCGCGGCGATGGATCACCGTCACATCGGGCGAGTGGTTGGTCAGGTACAGCGCCTCTTCGACTGCGGTATTGCCACCGCCAATCACCACCACCTTCTTGCCGCGAAAGAAGAACCCGTCGCAGGTTGCGCAGGCCGAAACCCCCTTGCCCGAGAGTTCCTGCTCGCCCGGCGCGCCCAGCCACTTGGCCTGCGCGCCGGTTGCGATCACCAGCGTTTCGCCCTCGTAAATGTCGCCACCATCGCCGATTGCGCGGAACGGCGAGCCTGAGAGATCGACCGAAGTGACCGTGTCCCACAGCATGCGCGTCCCCACATGCTCGGCCTGCGCCTGCATTTCCTGCATCAGCCAGGGGCCCTGGATCACATCGCGGAAGCCGGGGTAGTTCTCGACATCGGTGGTGATCGTCAGCTGTCCGCCCGGCTGGAGCCCCTGCACCACGATCGGCTTCATCCCGGCGCGCGCACCATAGATCGCGGCGGATAATCCCGCCGGCCCCGAGCCGATGATGAGCATGCGCGTGGTATGGGTAGTCATGACCGTCCCCGAAATTCCGAAATTCGCGGGCTCATGTAAGGAGCGCCGGACGCTTGCGCAAACCGCCCCATGCGGTTTTGCACGCCGGATTGACGGGGCGGCGCGCAAACGGCAATGCCCGCTGCCATGATCCACGCCGGCCCCACCTCGAACAGCTTCATCTCGCAGCGGCTGCGGCTCCACTATGTCGACTGGGGCAACCCATCGGCCCCGCCGCTGATCCTCCAGCACGGCGGACGCGACCATTGCCGCAGCTGGGACTGGGTTGCGGCGGAGCTGGCCAAGGACTGGCACGTCATCGCCCCCGATCTGCGCGGCCACGGCGACAGCGCGTGGGCACCGGACGGCAATTACGAGACCAACTTCTTCGTTTATGATTTCGCCCAACTGATCGAGACGTTGGGGTTCGATAAAGTCACTATTGTCGCGCATTCGCTCGGTGGCAATGTCGCCACCCGGTTCGCCGGGCTTTACCCCGGCAAGGTCCGCAAGTTCGTCAACATCGAGGGCCTCGGCCCCTCACCCAAGGTCCGCGCCGAACGCGAGGCGCTCGGCCACGCCGGCCGGTTCCGCGACTGGATCGCCGACAAGCGCAAGGCCGCAGGACGTTCGCCGCGCCGCTACCCGACGATCGAGGCGGCCTATGCGCGGATGAAGGAGGAGAATTCATTCCTCACCGACGAACAGGCCCGGCACCTCACGGTAAACGGCGCGAGCCGCAACGAGGATGGTACCTGGTCGTGGAAGTTCGATCCCTACCTCAACGTCTGGCCGTTCAGCGACATGCCCTATGCCGAGCAGGAAGCGCTGTGGGGGCAAATCGCCTGCCCGATGCTGTTGCTTTACGGGGCGGATAGCTGGGCCTCCAACCCGGAGAAAGATGGGCGGATGGATGTGTTTTCCAACAACCCCCGCGTGGTGGAGTTCGAGAACGCCGGACACTGGCTGCATCACGATCAGTTCGACCGCTTCATGGGCGAGCTGCGCGGCTTCCTCTAGGCCTCGATCAAGCGACTGCGCAGCTGACCTCGCAGCGCCTCGTCCACTCCGAGCATGTCTGCAAGGTAAGCGTCGACCGAAGGATAGCGCTGGTCGATGGCGGCGAACGAGGCCGCGAGATAATCCTCCTCCACGCCCATCAGCGTGCGGATGGTTGGCTCGTCGATATTGCCGTGCCGCGCCCGGATCGCTTCCGAGCCTGCGGCAATGCGGCGATCTATGTTGCCCGCGACATTGGTCAGCAGATAGTCCGCCATGATGTCGTCGCGGCTCACCCCGAGCGTGTGGTGGAGCATCGCCACGGCGAATCCGGTCCGGTCCTTGCCCGCCAGGCAATGCAGCACGCTCGGCCCGTCACGCGTCGCCAGCACCGTGAAGTAACGCCGCAGCACCGGGAGCAGATTCTTGCGATACGGCAGACCTTCGTAGAGCCGCTGCATCGCCCGGCGCGCGTCGGCCTGGGTCAGCACGCCCTCGGCCGCCTCGACATGCAGCGCAAGCCCTGCGGTTTCGCCATCATGAAAGACGATTTCGGCCGCAAAGCCATCGGGCCGACGGCAGGGATTGTTCGCGCGCTCGCTGTTGCCGCGCAGATCGATCACGGTCGTCAGCCCCAGCCGGTCGATCCGGGCAAGGTCGGCCTCGGTTGCTCCGCCATGCTCGCCCGAGCGCCACAGCACGCCGCTTTTGACCTGCCCGCCATCGGCCGCTGCATAGCCACCATAGTCGCGGAAATTGTGAATGCCAGCGAGCGACAGGACGCGGTTTTCAATCATCGCGGTCGCTTGGCAGCAAGCCGCGACCGGCGCAACGAATTTGGCTTGCGGTGATGCCGCAGCAGGTTTAACCGAACGATTAAATTCATTCTTGCGGAGAACCCGTCATGTCCGAAGCCTATATCATCGACGCCGTCCGCACCCCGCGCGGGATCGGGAAGCCCGGCAAGGGCGCGCTCTCGCACCTCCACCCGCAGCATCTGGCTGCCACCGTCCTCAAAGCCATCAAGGACCGCAACCACCTCGATACCAAGACCGTCGATGACATCATCTGGTCGACCTCGTCGCAGAACGGCAAGCAGGGCGGCGATCTGGGCCGGATGGCGGCACTCTCGGCCGGCTACGATACCTCGGCCAGCGGCACCACGCTCGACCGGTTCTGCGGCGGCGGGATTACCTCGGTCAACCTCGCGGCGGCTTCGGTGATGTCGGGGATGGAAGACTGCGTGATCGCCGGCGGCACCGAGATGATGAGCTACACCGCCGCCTTCGCGGCCGAGCAGGCCAACGCCGGATTGCCCCCACGGCTGATGGGTTCGGGCCACGAGGCGCTCAACGAACTCCATCCGCAATCGCACCAGGGTGTCTGCGGTGACGCCATTGCGTCGCTGGAAGGAATCGACCGCGCGGCGCTGGACGGCCTCGCTCTGGTCAGCCAGCAGCGCGCCGACCGGGCGATCAAGGAAGGGCGCTTCGCCAAGTCGGTCGTGCCGGTCCTCAACCCGGACGGCAGCGTCGCGCTCGACCGTGAAGAGTTCCCGCGCCCCGAAACCACCGCAGAAGGACTCGCCGCGTTGAAGCCCAGCTTCACCGGCATCGCCGACTTCGAGATTGGCGGCACGACCTTCCGCAAACAGATCAACCGGCGCTACCCCGATCTCGAAATCCAGCATTTCCATCACGCCGGCAATAGCTCGGGCGTGGTCGATGGCGCGGCGGCGCTGCTGATTACCTCGCCCGAATATGCCGAAAAGCACGGCCTCAAGCCGCGCGCGCGGATCGTGGCCTATGCCAACCAGGGCGACGACCCCACGCTGATGCTCAACGCTCCCGTCCCGGCGGCGCGCAAGGTGCTCGCCAAGGCGGGACTCACCACCGACGACATCGACGTTTGGGAAATCAACGAAGCTTTCGCAGTGGTTGCCGAGAAATTCATCCGCGATCTCAAGCTCGACCGGGAGAAGGTCAATATCAATGGCGGTGCCTGCGCGCTCGGCCATCCGATCGGCGCGACCGGCTCGATCCTGATCGGCACCGCGCTCGACGAGCTGGAACGCTCGGGCGGTCGCTACGGCCTCATCACCATGTGCGCGGCTGGCGGCATGGCTCCGGCGGTGATCATCGAGCGCATCTGATCCAGTGCAGTTGCGGTAATGACATAGCGGCCCGGAGCAATCCGGGCCGTTTTTGTCTCGAAAGTGCGATTTGACCTAGTGTGGTGGATTTGAATTTCACCACATCAAAGAGACACAGGGCGGAGTGAGTTTCAAATCCATAAACCACACTAGAATGATATATTTGCTAGTGACCCTTTTGAATCTGAAGTTCGTTCCGAGCTTGTCGATAAGCCTGACGAACTTCAGATTCGGGTCACTAGTGAAAATCTCGTGACCGCGGGAGGATGCGAACATTGCGCGGATGTCCGCGTGCAGATGGCTTGACGCGCGGATGGGCCGGGTGCCGGACTTCATCGCCGCGCATTGGATCGGCGCGAGGCGGTCCCGCTTCCGACAAGCACGCCAGGGCATCGCTGGCATCGGTAATTTGCGCAACGATCAGGTGGACGACATCCTCCTTGCTGCGCTGGACCGCGCCATCGATCACCATAAGGCGCGCCGCCATGACCGCACGGCGTTGCTTTTCCAGATCGCGGGCCCAAAGCAGCGCATTGACGACCCCGGTCTCGTCCTCGATCGTGATGAAGATCGCATTGCCCTTGCCCGGTCGCTGACGGATCAGCACGACACCGGCCACACGCACTTTCGCGCCATCGGGCACCGCATTGACCGCAGTGCAATCGACAACGCCGCGGGCCGCGAAATAATCGCGCAAGAACTGCATCGGATGGCCTTTGAGCGAGAGCCGCTGCGTCTGGTAATCCGCCACGACTTCCTCCGAAGGCGTCATCTGCGGCAGGGCAACGTCCGGCTCCTTACCCAGTTCGGGAGCATCCAGAGCTGCAAACAGCGGCAACTGGACGGCAGGAACGCGCCGTGCCTCCCATCCAGCTTCGCGCCGGTTGTACCCGAGCGAACCTAGCGCATCTGCATCGGCCAGAAGGTGGAGCGCACGCGACGGCAATCCCGCACGACGGGCAATATCCTCCATGCTGGTTACCGGGCTGCTTTCACGTGCCGCGACCAGCGCTTCCGCCCATTGCTCGCGGAACCCATCGATCTGGCGCAGGCCGAGGCGAAGCACTCGCCCCCGATCCTTTCCGGCCCCTTCGAGCGTGTTGTTCCACTGGCTGGCGTTCACATCGATCGGGCGTACCAGCACGCCATGATCGCGCGCATCGCGCACCAGCTGCGCCGAGGCATAGAAGCCCATCGGCTGGCTATTGAGCAGCCCGCAGGTGAACACCGCTGGATAATGGCACTTCAGCCATGACGAAACATAGGCCAGCCAGGCAAAGGCCTGCGCATGGCTTTCGGGGAAGCCATATTCGCCGAAGCCTTCGATCTGCTTGAAGCAGCGTTCGGCAAAATCGCGGGCATAGCCGCGCTGCACCATGCCTTCGACCAGCCGGGTCTGATAATGGCTTACCGTCCCATTGTGGCGGAAGGTGGCCATGGCGCGGCGCAAGCCATCCGCTTCGGATGGAGAAAAACACGCCGCCACCATCGCCAGCTTCATCGCCTGTTCCTGGAACAGCGGCACGCCGAGCGTCTTTTCCAGCACTTCGCGCAACTCGTTGGGATTGTCGCGCGATCCGGGATATTCGGGCTGTTCCTCCCCGGTTCGGCGCCGCAAATAGGGATGGACCATCCCGCCCTGGATCGGCCCCGGCCGGACAATCGCGACCTGGATCACAAGATCGTAAAGTTCACGCGGCTTCATGCGCGGCAGCATCGCGATCTGAGCACGGCTTTCGACTTGGAACGCGCCGATACTGTCGCCCTTGCACAGCATGTCGTAAGTCGCCTCATCTTCGCGCGGAACGCTCGCCAGCGTCAGATTGCCCAATCCATGCTCGCGCATCAGGTCGAAGCTCTTGCGGATTGCGGTCAGCATTCCCAGCGCCAGCACATCGACTTTCATCAGGCCCAGCGTCTCGAGATCGCTCTTGTCCCATTCGATGAAGGTCCGGTCGGGCATCGCCGCATTGTGGATCGGCACAATTTCTTCCAGCGGTCCCTCGCTCAGCACGAAGCCGCCGACGTGCTGCGAAAGGTGGCGCGGAAACTCCAGCAGCTGCCCGACCATGTCGCGCAACCGCGCCAGCTCGGGATTGGCGGGATCGAAACCAGCTTCGGCCAGTCGTTCCTGGGGCAGCTCTTCACCGCCCCAACTGCCCCACACCGTGCCGGAAAGGCGCGCAGTCACATCCTCGGTCAAGCCCAGTGCCTTGCCCACCTCACGAATCGCGCTGCGCTGGCGATAGCGGATGACCGTGGCGGCGATCCCGGCGCGGTCGCGGCCATAGCGTTTATAGATGTACTGGATCACCTCCTCGCGCCGCTCGTGCTCGAAATCGACATCGATGTCGGGCGGTTCGTTGCGTTCTTCCGAAAGAAACCGCGAGAACAGCAGCCTTTGCTCGACCGGATCGATCGGGGTCACCCCCAGCAAATAGCAGACCAGCGAGTTGGCCGCCGAGCCGCGTCCCTGACACAGGATCGGTGGATCGAGGCTGCGGGCGTATCGGACGATGTCGTGGACGGTGAGGAAGTAGCAGGCGTAGTTCCGCATACGGATCAGACGGAACTCATCATCAAGCACAGTCCGATATCGATCCGGCAATCCCTCCGGAAAGCGCATCCCCGCCCCTTCCATCACGAGGTGCTCGAGCCAGCTCTGCGGCTCCCACCCTTCGGGCACCGGCTCATGCGGGTATTGGTAGACAAGTTGATCCAGCGTGAAGGCGATGCAGGCCAGCAAGTCCTGTGTCGCCGCCACGGCCTGCGGGCAGATGCGGAACAGGTGTGCCATTTCGGCGGGTGGTTTGAGGTGGCGTTCGGCATTGGTGGCAAGCTGCCGACCGGCGGTTTGCACGGTCAGCCCTTCGCGGATGCAGGTCAGCACATCCTGCATGGGCCGGTCATCGGGCGCGGCATAAAGCGCATCGTTGGTCGCGATCAGCGGCATGCCGCTGCGTGTCGCCAGCGCCATGCGCTGCGCCAGCCTGCGGGCATCCTGACCGGCACGAGGCATGGTGGCCGCCAGCCACACCTGCGGCGATGCTCCGCGCAGGACTTCTAGCAGCGCCGCATCTCCGTCCATTGCGATCAACGCCAGATTCTGCGCGTGGTCCAGCAGATCGGACAGGCGCAGGATGCATTCGCCTTTCGTGGTCCGGCGGTTGCCCAGGGTGAGCAGCCGCGTCAGTTGCCCCCAGCCATGGCGCGTCATCGGATAAGCGACCACATCGGGCGTGCCGTCGACAAAAATCAGCCGCGCACCGACGATCAGCCGGAACCCGCTGTCCAGCCCGCCGACTTGTTTCCAGCCAACATGCGCGCGGACCACCCCGGCCACGGTATTGCGATCCGCGATCCCGATGCCCGTCATGCCCAATGCCTGCGCCCGCGCGACCATCGTCGTCGGCGGCGAAGCCCCGCGCAGGAAACTGAAATTGGTGGCGGCCACCAGCTCTGCAAAACCTGTCTCGTTCACGGGAAAAGTCCGTGAAGATACCATCGGGGATCGGGCTTTTCCTCGAACAGGCCGTGCCGGAAGATCCAGTAGCGGCGGCCCTCGGCATCCTCGATCCGGTAATAGTCCCGGGTCGCCCCTGCCCCGCCGGGACGATGGCCGGTCCGCTTGCGCCACCACTCTGCCCCGATCCGTTCCGGTCCTTCGGCCAGCCGCACCTCGTGCAGCCGGGCGCGCCAGCGGAAGCGCTGGGGGGGACCATCGGGAACGCCGGCAACGACATCCACCGGCTGTGGCGGATCGAACAGGACCAGCGGACGGGGCGGACGGCCTTTTACCACGGGCCAGCGGCTGGTTTGCGTCTGCGTGGCAGATTCCAAAGCCTGCGCCCTTTCCGGCAAATGCCTGTCGTAAGGCCTGAGGCACTGAACCCGATCCGCGCCCAGCCGCACATTGAGCCGATCGATCAACGCGGCGAAACTGTCCGTCCTGTCCTCCACGCCGCTTTCCAGCCCCATCTGGCGCGACAGCAGCGGTTCGGTGCGCAGGATTGCCAGTTCGATGGCATCGAATCCGAAGCCGGGGTCGAGCGGGTCGGCCAGGGTTTCGATCCGCTCATGCAACAACCGCAGCACGGCTGCCGGATCGCGTACCGGCTGCCCGGTTTCCACCACAAGCCGCCGCCGGACATTGTCGCTGCGACACAGGACCACTGCAAAGCGGCGGCCGCCGAGCTGGCGAAGCTCCATTTCACGCGCCGCCTGGATCAGCAGATCCTCGATCACGTCGAGCGCATCGTCGGTGCGAATAAGCGGATCGGCAAACCGTGCCTGAAGGCGGATCGGTGCCGGGGAGCGGTGGGGAGCGATCGGGCTGGCAGCCTCTCCCAGGATCTGGCGCAGATGCAGGACCGTCTCTTCCCCGAAGCGGGCAGCCAGCGTTCGCATCGGCCGCTTGGCGAGATCGCCGATCGTGCGCAGCCCGGCCCGGCACAAGGCGGCCAGCGCCGCATCGGGCAGTCCCAGCGCGGCCACCGGAAGCGGCAGGACATTCTCGTCCCTCCCCCCGTGGCGTGCCAAGGCACGGGCCGCGACGGCGTTCACCCCCAAACCATGGCGCACGGTATAGTCAGCCAACGTTGTCACCTGCCGCACCAGCTCGCCCTCCCCGCCGAACAGATGCGCGCAGCCGGTAATGTCGAGCACGATCCCGTCGGGAGGATCGGCCGCAACCATGGGCGTAAAGCTCTGCATTTCCCGCACCAGACGATCGAGTTCGCGCGCATCCGCCACGGGATCGGCCGGCCGGGTTGCCAGCGAAGGGCAGCGCGCCCTTGCATCGGCAAGGGTCATGCCCGCTCCCAGCCCCAATGCATGCGCAGCACCATCCACCGCCGAGAGCTGCAAGGCGTTGCCCACCTTCGAGACCAGGGCAAGCGCTTCAGGCAGCGCGGGGGTGGTCTGCCCCATGACCTCCCGCACCCGCTCGCACGAGAGGTAGGGAAACCACAGTGCCAGACATCGGCGTGCGGTTGGCCGTATCGCGGAACATTCCATAATCCACATCCCATTCCAGCCGCCAGCGACGATCCGCCCGGCCGCCGCGTCGGCGCAACAGTTCCACATCGATCGCAGGCCTGCCCGGCGCATCGGCTTCAAGCGCGACGGAAGGCGCACTGGCGATGGTCCAGCGGGTTCGGGCCGCGCTGGGGCGCGGCTCGGCATCATGGCGCAGCACTATTACGCAGGCCTGCGAGTGCTCCGCGGCCAGCGCCAGGCGCCTGCTCGCGGTCAGATCATATCCGGCGAACCGTCCCCCGGCTTCCAGCAGGATCAGTTCCACCCCCGGACAGCGCGCGGATTCCAGTCCGGCGCGCAACAGATCGAGTTCGTCGGCTGCTTCGACAATCGTCAGGCGAGCAGGATCGAACCCCAGCAGTGCCAGCCCATCTCCGGCCGGGATTGTCCGAAACCGAACGCGTCGTGCTGCCCGGACGAGGACAACCATTCCCGTCTTGCAACTGCTGCCCTGGCACAGGGCAAATGCCAGCGCAGCCGCCTGATCCTCATCATGCAGGTGGATTTCGTGCAGCTGCCCGCTGTCCAGCGCAGGAAGCTCCACCGGTCCAATCCGCAAGGGGTCCTGCCGCACTCCTATCCAACCTGACATTACCAGCCATATCCCGAATCACACACAATGTTCTTATTATGTTCCCATTGTGGGGGGCTTGTCTATGGCCAAGGTGCGCACTTGTCAGGCGAAGGACCTTCCAGCAGCAAGGCCGACAGGCCGAATGATGAATCGATAGCCGGCAACCGCACGGATGCCTCGCACGAAATTCGGCAAGTATACTTGAAGCAGAATGGACAACTTACATGAGTCGGGACAGGCCGGTGTTCACTTAAGGGTTGAGATTACCCCCAGATGGTTCATGCGGGAGCGAAAGTGTTTCAGGCTTGGTTTGCCAAGCCCGAGCATTTCGATTCGCTGTTGGAATACCCCGGTGGTTATTCGGTATCGGGTTTGGTCGGCTCCATATTCCGCGCGATGCGATCCGATAGCCCCATCTCTTGATTGAACATGACGAGCCGCGCGTTAATTTTTGCAATTTCATTTGCGCATCCAACAATTCCTGCGCCGTCCAATCCCGTTCTTCCAGGGTCAGGACTCATTGATCGGAGCCAGAAGATGACGGTAGCCGCGATGGCGATGGCGGACATGAAGGTGTGGGCGCAGCGGTCATAGCGGGTGTGGATGCGTCGCCAGTCCTTGATTTTGGCGAACAGGTTCTCGATCCTGTGGCGCTTTTTGGAGACCGCTTTGTCGTAGCGATATTGCACCTTGCGGTTAGATTTCGGCGGGATGCAGGGGGTGATCCCGAACTTGCCAGCGCGGCGGCGCGCTCGGCCACCCCTGCCCCATTGCATATGCTCGCGTCGCCACAATGCGTCGAAACGACCGGGGATGCCGACAACGATTGAGGCCGACGGCACCAGTTCAGGCCAAGCGCACGTTCTCCAGCTGTACCCGAATTACATCGCCAGCCCGCCCCCGGCCGCTCGGCCGCTGCTTCACGCATCTGTTGTACGCAATGCTCCAAACCGGCCGATCAGCCAGCTACGGAATGCCGCTATAGCAGGATCGGCGAGGTCATCCGCGTGCAGCTTGAGGTAATAGCCATAGCCGTCCTCGATCACCGTATCATAGGGCATGACCAGCTGTTCCTGCGCGATCTCTGCGGCGAACATATCGACATCGCCCAACATGACCCCGCCCGAAGTCATCGCATATTTGGCTGAAGCGATCGCGGTATCAAAGGCTAAGCCGTCATGGGTCGAAACAGTGATCGCGTTGCGCCGCAGGTAGTCGTCCCACAGCAGATCGCGCGGTTGGTTGTCGAGCTTGAGGTGCAGCAATTCCTGCGACGCAAGGAAGGCGGCCATGGCCTGCCCCTGCGCGGCAACAGCAGTCCGGGGCGAGCACAGCGGCGCAACCCGCACCATCCACAAGAGATCGGTCACCCGGTCATCGATGTTGGGCCGGTCATAGACAATTGCCATGTCGAGATTGGCTTGCGGCAAGCCGGTCACATTGGCGCTGGACACATCGATGCGAATTTCGGGATGATCGCGGCGGAACTCGCCCAGCATTGGCATGAACATCTGGTGGAGCAGCGATGGCGGTACGTGCAGGCGCATCGCCCGGCCGGACACGCTATCGTCGCGGATCGCATTCAGCGTTTGCTCGATCCGCTCGAGCGACTTTGTGACTACTCCCAGCAGCTCCTCTCCCGCCGGGGTCAGCGTCAGCCGCCCGGAATCACGATCGAACAATTGCTTGCCGAGCAGGTCTTCCAGGGCGCCGACATGACGGCTCATCGCGCTTTGCGACACGGAGAGCGCAGCAGCCCCGCCGGTGAAGCTGAGATGCCTGCCCACGGCCTCGAACGCGCGCAGCGCATTGAGCGGAAGCCAGCGGCGATTCATGGCGTCCTTGTTCGCGATGATCCTGCCTTTCCTGCATCCAGCGGCTGCGGTTCCCGTGCCGAACTGGCCGGTCTGGGGTCGGCCGCCAGATAGACTGACTTTTTGAGATAGGCCTATGCCAAAGTTGATCTTGTTCGATGTTCGCATTCGGTCACTATGGGCCCGGATAGGTCGCGGGGAGAGTGGTGATGTCCGATCTGGCATGGGTTGCCCGGCAGTTCGCTGCGCGCCGCGAAGGTCACACCTTGCCGCAGGGGCTCTACACCGATCAGCGCGCCTTCGATTTCGATATGGCAGCGATCTATGGCCAAAGCTGGCTGATGGCCGGGTTCGAGTGCGAGCTGCCCAAGCCCGGCAGCTACATCTCGCTGATGATCGGCAACTGGCCAGTGCTGATCACCCGCGATCGGCATGGCGATATCCGCGCCTTCCACAACAGCTGCCGCCACCGCGGTTCGGTGCTGTGCCAGCCTGGCCATGGTGCAGCAGCGCGGCTGGTTTGCCCCTATCACCGCTGGACCTATGACCTCGATGGCTCGCTGCTGGCGGCCGGGCGGATGCCGGGCGGGTTCGACAAGGGCGAGCATGGGCTCAAGCCGGTCGCCATCGAATGTGTTGCCGGGGCGGTGTTCGTGTGTCTGGCCGAAGCCCCGCCACCGATCGCGGATTTCGCCGAAAAGTTCACTGCCTATGCCGCGCCGCATAATTTCAAGGATGCCAAGCTGGCTGCATCCGCAGTGCTGGTGGACTATGCCAACTGGAAGCTGGTGATGGAAAATGCCCGCGAGTGCTATCACTGCGCCACCGGCCATCCCGAGCTGTCCAAGACCTTCCCTGTGGGCATGTCGAAGCACTTCGATTCGGGTGAGGACGCCCGCAATGCAGCTTTCGCCAAGCGGATGGACGGCCACGGTATGGCGCAGACTGCGGTCGAGGGCGATTGGTGGCAAGTTGCCCGCTTTGCCCTGAACGAAGGCTGCGTCTCAATCTCGGGCGATGGCCAGCATCTGTCCAAAAAGCTGATGTGCGCTATCGATGGCGGCGATCTGGGTTCGATGCGCTGGGCAATCGATCCGCATCTGTTTGCCCATGCCACCGCCGATCACACCTTCATGTTCAGCGCGATGCCGGTCGGCCCGTCCGAAACCCATGTGTTCAGCAAATGGCTGGTCCACAAGGATGCGGTCGAAGGGGTGGATTATCACCTCGATCAGCTGACCGATCTGTGGACCCTTACCAACGATCAGGACAAATGGCTGGCCGAAAACAACCAGATGGGCGTGAACAGCCCGGGCTATACTCCGGGGCCCTATTCACAGGACGCCGAAATGCTCGCCCAGCGCTTTACCGACTGGTATTGCGACAAGGCCGGTGCA
>JANOOJ010000052.1:0-1751 GCA_031421295.1 Novosphingobium sp. | reverse complement strand
CGCTGATCAAGGATCCGTTCTTCCTGATGATCCGCACCATGTCCGGGATCATCAGGAAGAACGGATCCTTGATCAGCGCCGCCGCCGTGGGCGCATCTTGCGACAGCACCATAGCGCCCTGCCCCATGTAGTTGAGCATCAGCGCGGGTAGCACGAATGTCATCCAGCTGACCCCGATCGGCTTCCTGCCGAAGTGGCCCATATCGGCATAGAGCGCCTCGGCCCCGGTCACCGCCAGCACCACCGAACCCATCGCGACAAAGGCGCGAAAGCCGTCGGTGATGAAGAAATTGACTACGTTGAGCGGGTTGATCGTCTCCAGCACGATCGAAGGCATGGCGGCCAGGTGCATGGTGCCCATCACCGCCAGCGTGACGAAATAGGCGAGCATGATCGGCCCGAACAGTTTGCCCACGCGCTCGGTCCCGCGCGACTGGATCGCGAACAGGCCGAACAGGATCACCACCGCGATCGGCACCACCCACCGCTTGAAGCCGGGATGGACATATTGCAGTCCCTCGGTCGCCGAGAGCACCGACATCGCCGGGGTAATCATCGAATCGCCATAGAACAGCGCGGTGGCGAAGACCCCAAGCAGGATGAACGGCGCGGTCCATCTGGCCCCGTCGGACTTGCGGTTGATCAGGGCCAGCAGCGCCAGGCTGCCGCCCTCGCCCTTGTTGTCGGCCTTCATGATGGTCAGGACGTATTTGAACGTCACCACGATCATCATCGACCAGAACACCAGGCTCAGCACGCCGTGGATATGGACCGGATCGACCTGGATGCCCGGCGCGCCGTGGTGCGAGGCGAAGGTTTCGCGGAAGGCGTAGATCGGGCTGGTGCCGATGTCGCCGAAGACGACCCCGATCGCCCCGATCGCCAGCTTCGCCATCCCGCCGCGGCCGTGTCCATGGCCCGCCGCAGCGGGAGCCGGATTGATTGGCACGGCACCGGCGGCGTCGGGGCTGACGGCTTCACTCATGGTGTGGCGGCTCCGACGGCAAGACTGGCGCGATTAGCAGCATGGCGGGGTGGCGGCAACATGAACCCTAACGCGCCGTCGCGCCGCTTTGCTCGGCGATAAAGCCATCGAGCTCGGCCAGCCGCGCTTCAAGGTCGGCGCGCCACGGCGCGTCCTGGGGCGAGCGGGCGAGCAGCTCCGCCCACAGCCTGCGGCCTGCCTCGGGCTGACCGGTCTGGGCCAGCGCCAGACCCAGGAAAAACGGGGGGCCGGGATGATCGGGCGCAGCTGCCTCGGCGCGGCGATAGGCGTAGAGCGCAGCGGGCGAGAGGTTGCCCTGAGCATGGCCCATCAGCGCATTGCCCAGCGCCAGCCAGGCGTCGGCGTTGGCCGGGTTCTGCTCGACCGCGCCGAGCAGCATCGTCGCGGCATCGCCGAACTGGCCGTTGCGCGCCATGCCGTCGGCGACGATCTGCCAGTTGCTTTGCATGCCCGCCCGGTCGTTCCCCAGCGCCTGACGCGCTGCGACGGCGGCGCTGCCGTCGGCATGGAGCGATTCGGGGACGGCCTTGGGCGCGCCAGACACACCGGGGCTGCCCTGCAGCGCATAGCCCGCAATTCCCAGCAGCAGCGCCGCGCCGATCGTTTCCCAACCCGATCGCTGCGCCTTGAACACGAATACCGCGGCGAGGAACGCCAATGCCGCCAGCACGATCACGGGAAGCCAGCTCATGCCGGGTCCTTGCCGACAAAGCGCCGCCGCAGCAGCAGTGCAGCGAGCACCAGC
>JANOOJ010000051.1:0-12802 GCA_031421295.1 Novosphingobium sp. | reverse complement strand
GAGATCGGGATCTACCATGATCTGGTCGGCCAGCGCGCCGGCCACCGCCGGATCGGTCTCGGCGCTTTTCGTCGCCGGGTCTTTGGCCCCGCCGCATGCCGTCACCGCAAGGATCAGCGCAGGTATGAACAGGCGGACTGCATGATTGGGCATGATCGAGGCTCCAGCGCGCTTAACTTGGCGTCAGCCATCCGCTGTTCCGGTTAACAACCGATTGCCGAGCATGGTTAATTTTCGGCTTGAGCCGTTGGGGCTGTCGCCTGTCCCATCGCGGGAAGCCGCACCGTCCGATCATTAACAAGGCTATGGGCGCCCCCGGACGGATCCAGGGACGCCCTCCGCGGCGCCAAGCTGCGACCCGAGGCGCTACGGCTCCGACGCGGCTCCCCAGGAAGGGAACCGCGCCGAATTCGATTAAAGTTTATGGCTTAGCGGCAACGCGATCCGCCGCGATCGATCTGACGGCCCAGCAGCGCACCACCGGCGGCCCCGAGGATCGCACCGAGCGTGCGATCGCCGCCACGGCCCGCGATTTCGCGGCCGAGCAACGCCCCCGCCGCGCCGCCGATCAACAGACCGGTAGTGCCGTTGCTACGCTGGCAGTAATACTGCCCGTTTTCGCCTTGCCACACCCGCGTGTTGGAATTCACCGGCTCTTCGTAATAGGCACGCTGGTTGTAGTCGTTACCATAGTTGCCATAGCTGCCCTGGTAGTCGCTGTTTTGATAGCCACGGTCGTAGCGGTTGTGCTTGTTGTGTTTGTGGTGCCCGCGATGGCGACCGCGATCGCCGTGGTTCCAGCTATCGGCCTGCGCCGCTGCGCTCGCCACATGCGACGGGCCATTGCTACCAACCGCAGCGCTCGCCGGGATCGTGGTGGCGAGGAGGCCCGGAACGGCAAGGGCCAGCATTGCCTTGGTTAGGTTCGTCCGCATCGTACTTCTCCTGCCTCGAAAGGTCTCTTTCCGGAGCCTGTCCCCGGTTAGTCGTTCATGTTTAAGCCTCGCAAGCTGAACAGGCCGCAACGGCATCGTCAGATTCGAAGTTTGCGGTAAGCGGGGCTTGGGCATCGCCCAGTCGAACCTTGCTGCCCCGCCCGGGGCCAGCTACGCGCAGGGAGTATGGCGCAATCAGACCCACCTGCGGCCCACCCGCCCAGCGGCCTGCCGATGGCGCTGGCGGCCTATCTGATCTGGGGATTGTTGCCGCTTTATCTGTTGCTCGTTCGCGAAGTGCCGCCGTTCGAATTTGTCGGCTGGCGGATCATTTTCACCCTGCCGCTGTGCCTGTTGTTCATCGCCCTGCGCCGCCAGACCGCCGATCTGCTCGCCGCGCTGCGCAATCGCGCGGTGATGCTGCGGCTGGCGCTGAGTTCGCTGCTGATCGGGGTCAACTGGCTGATCTACATCGCCGCGATCCAGACCGGTCACATCTTCGCGGCCAGTCTGGGTTATTATATCAATCCGCTGGTCAATGTGCTGGCAGGCACGCTGTTCCTGCGCGAAAAACTCAGCGCCCGGCAGTGGATCGCGGTTGCCTTGGCGACTGCCGGGGTATCGTTGCTGGCGTGGGACGCGCGCGAGATGCTGTGGATCAGCCTGAGCCTCGCGGTCAGCTTCTCGGCCTATGGGCTGGTGCGCAAGCTGACCCCGGTCGGCTCGCTGCCCGGGCTGACGATCGAAGCGACGGTGCTGCTGCTCCCGGCAATCGCAATTGCGGCCTATTACGCGGCGCTGCCTGCCGGTTCGGCCTTCGGGCGAGATGTGGGTTCCAGCCTGCTGCTGGCGTTCGGCGGCGTTGTGACTGCGGTACCGCTGCTGCTGTTCGCGATTGCCGCGCGGCGGATGGACTATTCCACGCTCGGCTTCGTCCAGTTTATCGCGCCGACCATCGTCTTCCTGCTCGGGCTGTTCCTGTTCAAAGAGCCGCTGCGGCAAGTGCAGCTCGCCTGCTTCATCGCCATCTGGTGCGCCATCGCGATCTTTGTCTGGGACTTGCTGGCGCGGCGCAGTGCCGCATGACCAGCGCTAAGCCAAAGCCGTTTCGACAATACGGCTTCGGCCAGCCGATCGACAGCGCGATCGCGATCCCCGGCGCGATCGCTGTGCCCGACGCGGCGTCGGCCGCCGAGCCTCTGTCGATCACCGCCGCAACCGGGCCTGCACCCGCTCCCGGCGACCTTTACCGGATCGACGGGGATGCCTTCGTCTATTCGCTGTCCGGGATTGCGCGCTTCCGATGCACCCGCCGCAGCATTGCGCTGACCACCCCGACCGAGGCCGACGCGGCGCTCGTCGCGGAGCTGCTGGTTGCCAACGCCTTGCCCGCCGTGCTGTGGCAGCAAGGCAGCTTCGTCCTCCATGCCTCCGCCGTCGTCCTTCCGGGCTGGGAGGGAGCCATCGCGATCGCCGGCGCTTCGGGTCTCGGCAAATCGAGCGTAGCCAAGGAACTGCTCGATCAGGGCGCAAAGCTGGTCGGCGACGATAGTGTGCGGATTGATTGTGGACCGGCGGGTATAACCGTCAGCGGGCTGGCTGGCGGGCTGTTCGAGGCGCTTGAACCCGGCACCAAACGGCGGTTCACCCCGGTTGCGCCGGAAGTGCAGCTGTCGTCTGCGCGGCTGCTGGGCATCGCCGTGCTTGGCGAACGCACCGCAACGCTCCAGCTGGACCTCGTCAATCGCCTCCGCGCGGTAGAACTGGTGCTTGCCCAACAGCACCGTCCCGGGATACCAGCGCTTTTGGGTTCGCGGCAGAATGTCGTTGCGCAGGCAGCGGCGATCGCTGAGTCTGTGCCGGTTGCCATCTGGCATCGACGCGTTGGCGAGATGGCGATTACAACTGGCGAAGCGGCTGCGTTGCAGCGCTATTTCGCGGCATCGAGGTGAGCAATGAGCGGACAAATGTGGCAGCGCGACGACAATTGGGTCGGTTCCGAAATCGAAGACAGCTTCGTCATGGTGAACATCGACACTGGCATGTACGTCAGGCTCAATCGCTCGACGAGCGTAATCTGGAACGCGATCGAGCATCCGCGAAGCACGGAGCAGATCGTGACCGAATTGCAGGCCCGCTTCGCCGTCGAACCCGAAAAATGTCGCAGCGCCGTTGAGCGCACACTCGAAAAGATGCGCGGGCTCCAACTCGCCGCGCCGCATTGAGCCCACTGCCCTGCCGCGCCCGCAGTTTTGGGCTGACCTGGGCTTCGGATGTCACTCTCGACCAGTTCGATAGCGATGATAGCGCGGGCCTGGTCGACATTTCGATACGCCGCGTCGAGCGGCTGGCCGAGCGCGGAAAGTCCACTCCTGTCGGGCAGGGGGAGATTTTTGCCGATGGCTTTCGGCTGAGTTGGTCCGACGCGCTAGTGTTCGACGGGCACGGGTCGCGACGGGTCGATTATGTCGCGCAAGCAGGCTGGAACAGGGTCATGCCGCCGGGGCTGTACAGTACAATCGCTTCATTATTGCTTGCCGGACGAGGCCTGCTGCCACTCCATGCTACGGCGATCGAAATTGACGGAGTCGCGTTCCTTCTCGCGGGTACGGCAGGAGCAGGAAAATCGACGCTTGCGGGCGAATTGCTTCACGCGGGAGCGAAGTTGATCGGCGATGATCTCAGCGCGGTCGAACCGCCGGCCGCTCCCGGCGAGCCATTCACGGTTCGGCGTGGGCGCCCCGCCATGCGGCTCCACCCCTCAACCGCAGCCTTGGTCGAGGCCGCACGCAGCGACACTGTACCCGACGATCCGCGCGGCAAAATGCTGGTCCGCCCACTGCGGCGCAGCGGAGAGAGTGCGCTACCGCTGGCCGGCATCGTCCTGCTTGAAAGCGGCGGCGCGGTGAGCGGAGTGGAAGCGGCACGGCTGCTGCCGCGCTTGCTGTTCCGCCCGCGCTGGTGCGCGGTGCTCCCGGGACATAGAGACCGGCAAGCGCAACTACTCGATCTTGCCGGGGCGGTTCCGCTCCAGCGTCTGCCCCCGTTAACAGGTTTCGATCAGCGGAGTCGCACCGAACGGGTTGCGCGTACGCTCGCGATGTTGGCGGCCTAGGTTTCGCCTTCACTCCACCACAGCAGGAATTCGCCGGCCATTGCAGTGAGTTGCGCAGCTTGCGCCTCGATTAGCAGTCGCGGTCCATTCGCTGCAATTCTCCCGAGCGCCTCGTCGAGCCAAGCCAGATCGAGCCATTCGTCGATCCCTGCTTTGCGGAACGCGCCGATCCGCTGCCGCGCCGCCGGGGCGTGGCGGGTAAGGCGCAAGTCGTAGTCGGGCGAAAACCCGATCCCCTTGGGTTGCAGCCTGATTGCCTCGGGCAAACGGCCCGACAACATCAGCCGCACCGGTGCGCGATCCATCCCGCGATGCTCGAGGAATCGCGCTGGAAAGCCGGCGAAAAGTCGCCATAGCCGCTGGTCGCGGAACGGATATTCGATGCGTAGCCGTCCGGGAAGCAATTCCGTGCCTGGTCCGGTGCGGAGCGTCGCGCCGGACGGGACCGGCCAGCGCTCATGCGGTAGGGCAGGGCGAATTTCCTCGACGCGGCTAGGGCGGACGGCCGCTCTGACCATTTGCGCAGTCCGTTCGAACCGGTGCGGGGCCAGGCGGACCAAGTCCGGCATCCCATCGATTACCCACGGGTCCCGCCTTCCGAGCAAGCGGCGGGCGACTTGGCGTAGCCGCAACTTCGGCGTCGCCAGAGGCAGCTGCCCGGTGACGGTGAGTTCACCAAACGCGCCATCGAATAGCGCGCTATGACCGAGCTCAGCGGCACGCCGGGCGAGCGCGTCATAGAGATAGTGCTGCGTCACAAGCACCGGGCCATTGCCCTGTTCGAAGCGGAAGGCGGCAGGGCGATAGGGCGACGCCTCTCCTGTCGGCGCTACGCCGTGCACTGGTAGGCCGAGGTGGTTCGCAACCACCCGCGCGAGCGCCAGCTCATCTGGCAAGCCGCTTCTTGGCGGCGCGACCGAGCACAAGAAGTCGATTGGCTTCGCCTGTTCATTGGCGTCCGCCAGCAGCCACGCGACGAAGGCCGAGTCGAGTCCGCCACTGAGCATGGCGGCCGCGCCGGGTAGGCGGCCCAGCCGTTCCGCCGCGATGCAGCGCATCAGATCGAGTGCCTGCTCGGCAGCGTCGTGGATCGTTCCGGCGAAGCGTGGCGGCGGCGCGAGTACGTCGGCGCGCTGCGTCCGCACACTTTGTCCGTCGAACCGGACCGAGCCGCCCGGGGGTACGCGGCCCACTCCAGGGAGAATCGTGCGATCGCTGAACGCTTCGCGCATTGCGTAGGTGCCGACGCCGATCAGAAAACCTTCAGGGGAAATCGCCCGGTCCACCCAATCGAGTCGGCGGAGCGAATGGACGCTCGGGCCGACCGCCACCGTCGCGCCCCGCTGCGTGTAGAACAATAGGTCCCGGCGTGCGGCAGAACTCATCAAAGTGAGAGCACCGCGCGACTCCCACCGTAGCAGGCTCCACTCACCGCAGGCCAAATTCGGCAGCTCTCTCCCGAAGCGCGCGAGCGCAGCGCAGGCAAGTGCGGTGACAGGCGTTTCGGGCGGCAGCGCCAACCTTGCCGCAAGTTCCTCGGGCGCATCGAAAAAGCCAAGCAGCAGAGTCGTCCCCAGCTCATCGTGCGCTTCGTGCACCGCTCGCGGCTGACCCCCATCGCACGCCACGACCGCGATCGGCCCGGTGGTCGCTGCCAAGCCGAGCGCGCGCAGGTCGGGTGCTGCAAGAGGCGCGCCGTCGAGGCTGGCAAGTGCGACGATCCCGCTGTGCGTCACCGCCATGCCTCCAGGCGAACCGGATTGACCTTGGCTTCGGGTGGCGTCAGGAGGCGGCGATGGACGCGCTTCACACAGACGATCCCGTCACCGCCACGATTTCGAAGCGGCGCATCTCTGCGGCCCTGGCGCGAATTGCCTACGCCACAGGGCGGGTGCGCATGGCGAGCGACGATCTGAGCGAATGCGAGTGTCTTGTCGCTTGTACCCTCGGCCTGTTTGCGATCAACCGCGCGGGCTTGGTGCGCCAGCTGCTCTACGGCTTTTTCCACGGCATCCGCCACTATGACGATCATCTGCTGGTGTTCGAAATCGGCGATCGGCCGCGCCTGCCCAATGCCTATGGCCGGGTGCTGCGCATTCCGATCGATGGTAAACGGTTGGGTGAGCCGCAGATTCTGGCCCAAGACCTCGACAATCGCTGCCATCAGCTTGCGCTGTTCGACGGGCTGATCCACGTTATCGACACCGCCCACCAACGGATCCTGCGCTTCACACCTGCCGGCGAGGTCGTCGATACGGTCCAGCCCTTTCCCTTTATCCGCGGAGAGAGCCGACCGGAGCAGTATTTCCACCTCAACTCGATCGCGCGGATCGGAAATCGAATCGCTCTGATGCTGCACAATGGAGCAGAACAACGGTCGAGCGAAATCGCCTTTTTTACGCGCGACTGGGACCTGATCGCGCGCACTGTGCTGCCGGGCCGAGGCTGTCACGATATCGTCCCCGAGGCCGACGGCACTATATGGCACTGTGGATCGACGGATGGTGAACTGATCAATTCCCGCGGCGAATGCTACAAGGTCAGCGACCGGATGACCCGCGGACTGGCGGTTACGCCGGAGGGCTTCATAGTTGGCATATCGACGTTCGGTGCGCGCGAGGTGCGGGATAATTTTACCGGATCGATTCTGTTCCTCGATCGCCAGCTACGCCTGCAAACCGAGGTGCTCGTTCCAACTGCGCCGATGGACCTGATCGCATTCAAGCCCTGAACGAACTCACCAACCAGCGGCAGCGACGAATTTTGCCCCGACGTCAGGACCGTTGCGAGGTCGGATAGGCACCGCCGTCGCGCCCCACACCCGCGAGGGCGAGGGTGTCTTCAATATCAAGTACGTCGATTTCTGGCTCTACCCAAGGTTGCAGATCCGGATTGGCACTCGTGGTCATGGATATCTCCAGCAGAACATGCTGCACGTTAGTCAAGCGCTTGGTGCGAAGCAAGCGTCAATGTGGCGGTCCTTGCCGGTCTGCGGGTTACGCATCATCCGCCAAACCGGATCGTCGGGGGACTGTTCGGCCTCGCGCTCGAAGCCGAGACGCCGATAAAGCAGCCGCGCTCGATTGGCAGGAAGCACTTCCAGGGTGCAGACCCGTTCGAGCGCGTCGGCAACCTCAAGCCACGCCCTCAGCAGGTGTGACCCGACTTGTGTATGGCGCGCTCTAGGCAGCGCTGCGATATCAACGCCGTGCGAAACGCCCCTCGCATTCCAGTTCACCTCGACCCGTGCAATCGGCTCGCCGTTGTGGATAATGATACGACGCATCGCACCGGGGTGACTGTGGCGATGGCCGGCAAGCTGTGCCCGCGCCTGAAGGTCCATCAGTGGCGGCGGCAGTAGTCCAACGAGGGGGGAACAGGCTTCAAAGAGTTCCATGAGGAAACGCTCGTCGCCCTCCTTCTCCGGACGAACCGCAAGCACCCGCGCGCGGCGCACGAACGCCCGGTCGAATAGCGCCGCTTCAGTCACTTGCGGTCATCGGCGCTTGTAAAACGCACTTCGCAAGGCAAAGAAGCGATCGCGCGCTTGCGCAATACCCTGTTTTGACCCGCGAGACCTGCCATGTCCGAAATCCTGCCGCGCCCGATGGTCCTCGATGAATTCGTCGATCTGGTCGGACAAGACCTGCTGCTGGACAGCATTCCACACCCGCTCAAACTTCGCTTGATCGAAGCCTCGCCGTTGCGGACCATCACTGCGGACGGACGCCGATCCTTCATCCTGGTGTTCCGCTCCGTTCCTGAGCAGTATCTGGTCGATGGAACCTACCTCATGAAAACCGCGACGTTCGGACCCGCCGCGATCTTCGTATCTTCAATCGTCCCGCCCCAGGGCAGCGAGGCGGGGTACTATTATCAGGCGATCTTCAACTGAATCCCGGCTTAGTTGCGCGATGGGAAGATGCCTTCGAGCGCGATGCTGAAATTTATGGTGAGGTACGGCGACAGAATGCTGAACGGCTGATTTCCCCCGCTTGGCGCATTGGTCACCGTACCCGCGACGTTGAGCCCGCCGATCGTCGTCGTCGGGGTCGAGGTAGCCGGTGCATAAATCCTGGGAAGCGATGTGCCGCCGGCCGCACCGTCCACTCCGCGAGCCAGCATCGATTGGGGTGTTGACTGGGCCTGCTGGTTTGTCCCGGCAACCTGGGCCGCGCTGAGCGTCGAGGTCGAGGCAAAGGTCGCGGTGTGAGTATGCGCGGGCATTTGATTGATCGTGAGCGTCGTGCTCTCCGCACCGCCGACCTGACCCATGGTGTAGGACTGTAGCCCCGAACCCTGACCTTGGCTGTTTGGCGAACGACCTTGAAGATCGGGGAGCGAAAACGTCGTTTGGCCATTCCCGCCATAGGTCGTGCCCAATAGTGAAAACAGGGCCGTATTCTGCGCAATGGACAGGGTTTGGCCTTGGCAGGTCGCCCAGCCGCGCGGCGCGAAATTAAAACCGAACGTAGCGATCATGCCGATAAATGGTTCTGACACAACGAGTCCTCTAGGTTGCCCTGCTGGCAATGGCCGGAGAAATCGAACGGATCGTCGACTCTGGGGACTGCGTGAGGACGGTTGAAATGATCATCCGCAGACTATTGTAGCCCGGCACGAAGTCAACCGCGACGTATGCCCCAAAGCGAAGTTAGCGACCTTGCCAGGGATAAGTCGGAGCAATCGCGCGAATTTGAGGCAATCTTAGGCATGCTATTTCGCTTGTCCCGTCGTGCCGGCTGCGTATCTAAGTTGTGGCATTGGGGGAAATCCGGCGTGGCGCAACTTGTATCGAATGAAAATCCCCCGCCATGGGAGTGGACCAGCGCCTTGCCCGACCGGCTGCGCCTTGCGCCGCGCTTCGATCCGGTGCCGCTGGTCGCCGACCTCGCCACCCTCGAGCCCGGCGAATGGACCGCGCATTTCGTGGCGGACAATTACGACGGTGACTGGAGCGTGTTGCCGCTGCGCGCGCCCAAGGGTGCCCATCACCCGATCCTGCGGATAACCTCGGTGCCTGGGACCGAGAATTGGGAAGACACCGAATTTCTCGCTGCCTGCCCCGCCCTGCGCCGGGTGATCGACAGCCTGCCGGCCCAGATAGGTGCGGCTCGACTGATGCGGCTTGGTCCCGGCGCCGAGATCAAGGAACACCGCGACTGGGATTTGTCACCCGACCAGGGGATGGTGCGGCTGCACATCCCCATCGTGACCAATCCGGAAGTCGATTTCCGCGTCAATGGCGAGCGGGTCGCGATGGCCCCGGGTGAGCTGTGGTACCTGCGGCTGGCCGACCCGCACCGGGTAATCAACGCGGGCCCGACCCCGCGCGTCCACCTTGTGATCGATTGCGCGATGAGCGCTGGGCTGGGCGAACTGCTCCGCCACGCCGCAGCGATGGTCTGATCGCGCCAGTGACCGAGCTTCCCGCATCGTCTTCCGGCAGCGCCCGCCGCCAGTTTGCGGACTATTTCGCGTCGCTGCTCGCACTCGGACGCGCGCGGCTCATGGCGATGGGCGCGCTGGTTGCGGCGGGGGCGGTGCTCGAAGGCATCGGCATCCTGCTCTTGGTGCCGCTGCTGGGCCTGGTTTTCGCTAGCGCCGATGCTGCGAACGGCGGGATGCTGGCGCGCTTCGCCGACCACTGGCTGGGCGCCTTTTCGCGGAGTGAGCAACTGATCGGGCTGGTCGCGGTTTTCGCGCTGTTGCTCCTCCTGCGCGCTGCGGTGGTGTGGCAGCGCGACCTGCGGCTGGCGGGCCTGTCCTACGAGCTGGTCGATAGCTGGCGCGCGCGGCTGGTCCGCGCGGTGGCCGGGGCAAGCTGGCGGCGGCTGCAGGAGCTGCGCCACAGCCAGCTCGAGTTTGCAGTGACCAGCGAGGTCGGGCGGCTCGCGATCGGCAGCGATCAATTGCTGCGCGGCAGCATGGCGGCGCTCCAGTTGCTGGTCCAGGTGGCGCTGGCGCTCTACCTCTCGCCGCTCCTGTGCCTGCTGGCGCTGGCGGTGGGCCTGCTCGGCATCCCGGCGATCATGCCGCTGTTTCGCGCGTCGCACCGGCATGGCGAGGCGCTGAGCAGCGACGGCTCCAGGCGGCAGAACACTTTCAGCGAGTTCCTGGCGGGGATGAAGCTCGCCAAGGCGCATGATGCGCAGGCGCGCTATGCCGCCGAATACAACGCGCTGAGCGCGACGATGCGGAGCCGCGCGCTTCGCTTCCTCAACGCGCAACTGCGCAGCCACAATGCGTTCCAGCTTGTCTCGGGCCTCTCGGCGGCGATCCTGCTGCTGCTGGGTCTGCTGGTGACACATACCGAGCCGGCGGTGCTCTCGGCGCTGCTGGTGCTGCTGGCGCGGATTGCCGGACCGGCGCAGCAGCTGGTCACCGGCGCGCAAGCGGTGATGACGATGCTGCCTGCGGTCGGCAATCTGTCCGCGCTCGAGGCGCAGCTTGGTCGGGGCAGTGTCGGAGCAGTCGTGCGCGATGAACCTATCATGGCTCACGGACCGGCCGCTTTGTCATTCTCCAACATTAGCTACCGCGCGCCGGGCCGCGAGGATCCGGTCCTGCGCGGGGTCAGCGGCGCGATTGCTCCCGGCGACTTCGCCGTATTGCTCGGCCCTTCCGGCGGCGGCAAGACGACGCTGGCCGATGTGATCCTCGGGCTGGTCGAACCCGATAGCGGCGAACTGGCGATCGACGGCAATTCGGTCGGCGACGAAGCCGCCCGCGTCGCGCTGCGCCGCCAGATTGGCTATGTGCCGCAGGAGCCGTTCCTGTTCGACCAGTCGATCCGCGCCAATCTGCAATGGGCCGAACCCGCCGCCGGCGAAGCCGCGCTGTGGCACGCGCTGGAACTGGCCGAGGCCGACGGCTTTGTCCGCGAGCTGCCCGAGGGACTCGACACGCCCGTCGGCAATCGCGGCTCGCGGCTATCGGGCGGGGAGCGCCAGCGCATCTGCCTCGCCCGCGCGCTGCTCAGCCAGCCGCGCCTGCTGATCCTCGACGAGGCCACCAATGCGCTCGACCGCGCGGTCGAGGACCGGCTGCTTGAGACTTTCGCGCATCTGCGCGGGACGGTCTCGATCCTGATGATAACCCACCGCTTGCCGGCGGGCTTGCCGGTCGATCGGACGTTCCGGCTCGCCGATGGCCAGCTGACCGAGGTCTAGCCCAGCCGCCAGTTCAGTGTTTCGCCCGCATGGAACGGCACGATCGGCGTGCCGTTGGCGTCGATTACGGCGGGTATCCCATGCGGATCGCGCACCAGCGTCACCGTGCCTTCGTTGAGCGGAAGCCCATAGAAGCGCGAACCATGTTCCGAGGCAAAACCCTCGAACTTGTCCAGCGCGCCTTCCTCCTCGAACACCGCTAGATAGCTTTCGAGCGCATAGGGTGCGTTGAAAATCCCCGCGCAGCCGCAGGCGGCCTCCTTGGCGCTGACGGCATGCGGCGCGCTGTCGGTGCCGAGGAAATATTTGCCCGATCCCGAGGTGGCGGCCTTGCGCAGCGCCAGCCGATGCACTTCGCGCTTGGCCACCGGCAGGCAATAGGCGTGCGGGCGGATGCCGCCGACGAACATCGCATTGCGGTTGATATGGAGGTGCTGCGGGGTGATCGTTGCAGCGACATTCGGCCCGGCGCTATCGACAAACGCAGCGGCATCGGCGGTGGTGATATGCTCGAACACGACCTTGAGCGCGGGCAGATCGCGGACCAGCCCGGCCAGCACCCGCGCGATAAACACCGCCTCGCGGTCGAAGATATCGACTGCCGGATCGGTGACTTCGCCATGGACCAGCAGCGGCATGCCGATCTCCTGCATCCGTTCCAGCGCGGGGAGGATATTGGCGACATCGGTCACGCCGTGGGCGGAGCCGGTGGTGGCATGCGCGGGGTAAAGCTTGGCGGCAGTGAATACGCCCTCAGCGAACCCGCGCGCCACCTCGTCCGGATCGATCCCGTCGGTGAGGTAGCAGGTCATCAGCGGGGTGAAGTCCATGCCCTCGGGCAGCGCGCCGACAATTCGCTCTCGATAGGCAATCGCCGCTGCGACCGTCGTGATCGGCGGCGAGAGGTTTGGCATCACAATCGCCCGGGCAAATTGCCGCGCGGTATGAGGCAGCACGCCCGCCATCACCGCACCGTCGCGCAGATGCACGTGCCAGTCGTCGGGGCGGCGGATCGTGATCGTGGAAGGTGAATCGCTAGGCATCACCCCCCATAACCGCCCACCCTGAGCTTGTCGAAGGGCTGTCCTTCACTTTGTCCTCGCACTCGCGTCAAGCGAGGACAGTGCTTCGACAAGCTCAGCATGGACGGGTTTTTGAGGTGATTTCCGAATTGGTCGTCCCTATCTGTCACCCATGACCGCAACCCGCCTGTTCGACCGCGCCGTGATCCGCCTCTCCCCGCTCGAGCCGGGTGAGGACGTTGCAGAGTTCCTGCAAGGGCTGGTGACCAACGATACCACCGGCGCGCTGCCGGTGTGGGCGGCGCTGCTCACCCCGCAAGGCAAGGTGTTGTTCGATTTTCTCGTCTGGCCATCGGGCGACGAGCTGCTGATCGATTGCGAAGCGGCAACGGCGGACGGGTTGGTCAAGCGCCTGTCGCTCTATCGCTTGCGCCGCAAGATCGGGATCGCGCGCGACGACAACCTTGCCGTGCATTGGCGCCCTCACACTGGCGATGGTGCCGCGACCGACCCGCGCCTCTCGGCACTAGGTGAACGCTGGCTCGCGCAAGCTGCGCC
>JANOOJ010000050.1:0-4282 GCA_031421295.1 Novosphingobium sp. | reverse complement strand
GCGCGTCACCCGGGCCGAGGCGAGCCGTTCGGGGGCCAGCGCGCTCAAGGGCACATAGCCGAAGAACGGATCGGCCATCGGCACCCCGTCGAGCAACACCAAGGTCCGGCTGGTGGCATTGCCGCCCAGCGCGCGCAGCGTTACCCCCTGCGCCGACGGGTTCGACGAGCGGCTGTCCGAGCGGCGAAACTGCTGGAACCCCGCCGCCCCGCTCAAGGCATCCTCGATCCGCCCCGAGGCGGCCGCGAGCAGCCGCGCCCGGTCGATCTCCTGCGTGGCATAGGCCGGGGTCGCCGGAGTATCCGCGAGACCCCGCCCGGTGACGGTGATTACCGGCGGCTCCTCGGCGAGCGCGGGCAGGGGGGCGGCGGCGAGAGCAAGGATCGTGAGATGGCGCATCGCCGCTCGCCTAGAGGGGGAAAAGCGCGAGGGGAAGGGCGGTTACGCCGCGCCTCCGCTCTCGCCATCGCCCAGCGCAATCAACGCCGTGTTCGCCGCGCGGCGCTCGCGCATGTCGTCGATCATCCGGTCGAGGCTTTCGAGCACCTCCTGCTCGCTGCCGCCTTCGGCCTCGATCCACTCGCGCCGCAGCCGCTCGTAGACCGGATGGCCGGGGCGCAGATTGGCAAAATGCGCGCCCGCCTGATCGTAGCGCGCCCCGCGCCGCTGGCGCAGCAGGAACAGCAGCAGCGCGGTGTCATAGCGCCGCCAGGTCGCCACCACCTCGCCGCCGCGCACCACCACCCGCTCCTCGCCCGCAATCGCGCGTTCGAGCGCGCAATCCTCGAGCCGCGCCATCCCCCGGTCGATCGCCAGCTCCCACGCCGAAGCAAACCCCTCCGCGCCGGGCCGGTTGCGGAGTTTGTAGAGCGCCTCCAGACTCGCCCCGATCGACAGCGCCGCCTGCGTCACGATCCCGCTCGCGGCAAGCGCAGCGACAAACGCCCGCTGCCGGTCGGGCGTGATGGAATTGCGGCGAGGGGCGACGTGGAGATAAGGCGCGAAGCCGAGCAGCGGATCGGAAGGATCGGGCGGCTCGGCGGTGAAGGCAGTCCGGCTGGTGCGGCGCGAGGGGCGGGGGGAGGTGCAGGTCAACGATCCTCCCTGAGCTTGTCTCGGGGAGGTGGCAGTCCCGCAGGGACTGACGGAGGGGTCCTGCCCAGCCAATGAGGGCTTCGCCGATTTCCCCTCCACCACCGCTTCGCGGCGGTCCCCCTCCCCGAGGCAAGCTCGGGGAGGATTGCAGGGTTCGAATTCAGAGTCGGATTGGGACAAGGGCAAGCTCCACGGGTGCGAGCAGTTGGATTCCCCTTTGGAGCTTCGGCATAGTGCGAGAGCGGGCGTGTAGGAAAATGGTTTTTCAATCACGCCTCTCGTGCTACATGACCTACTAGTTGGTCAGGAGGCTGCTATGGACGGAGTCAACATCGCCGAATTCAAGGCACACTTGAGCGAGCTGGTCGAGCGCGCCGAGGCGGGCGAGACGGTCGAGATCATGCGGCGCGGCAAGCCGGTCGCCGCGCTGGTACCGCTTGCCGCAGCCCGGCCAAAGCGGCGCTTCGACGCCACGGAACTTGCCCGAATGACAGCAGGCATGAAACCGTCCTCGGTGTCAGCGGTCGATATCGTCAGGGAAATGCGCGACGCGGGCTACTGATGATCTATTGCGATACGTCGCTGGTGGTTGCCGGCCTCACGATCGAGCCGCACACCGGGCGAGCGCAGCGATGGCTCGGAACCCAGGAAGCGGGCACCATTTGCACCAGCCCGTGGACGATCACCGAGGTTTCCAGCGCACTTGCGATCAAACGCCGCCATGGCCAACTCGATCCGGAAGATCACGCACTGGCACTTGCGAACTGGCGCAAGCAGCAGTTGGAGATGTTCGCGGAGGTCCCCGTTTCAAATGAAGCCTTCACCCTCGCCGCACGGTTTTGTGACATGAAGGATAGCGCCCTGCGCGCCGGCGACGCGCTGCATCTGGCGGTGGCCTCGCTCGGCGGGCATGCGCTGGCGACGCTGGATGAGCGGATGGCCGAGGGGGCGCAGGCGGTGGGGGTGGTGGTGAGGGTGGTGGGGGTTTGAGCGGAGCCACTTCGGGGACATGCTATTGCGTGTCCCCGACCGACGGTGCGGTTTGGCAGTGGAAATGGTGGCTTGCGCTGAGGCTGTTGAGGGGGGTTTGGGGGTTAAGTAAAGTGGCACCGTAATCCTCCGTAATCCTGGCCCGTAATCCTGGCCGTAATCCCGGCACCGTAATCCCGGCACCGTAATCCCCGTACTATGTTAATGGAACCGAATTTAGGTCAGTGCAGTTAGCAACTACATCGTGCTACTATGGTAGAGTGTCTCTGTACAAATGTGCCACCGTCAGCGATAACAATTACTACGTGAATGAGGGCGGCTATACATACGGCCCTTGGGTGCGATTGTTTTTCACCGACACCGCCACGACCGCCGTCCCGTCGGGTGATAGTGGAGGTCCGGTTATGAGCAGCCCTTCGAATGGGTACATCAAAGCCCGCGGGATCATCAGCCGGTCGAGTTACAACACCCTTCAAGGGAAGTCGGACGTGATCTACATGCCGATCGATCACATCGACGATGTTCAACCCATTGCAGTGATAACGAGTCCCTCGCCGTGATGGCGGTGCCTAGACACAATGCGCGTGGGCATGCTGGCGCGTTGCTATTCTGCGGAGCGATCCTTGCGGGTGGATGCGCCCGCGACGACGACGATCGGACGGGCAAACCTGGTTCCCCGAGTTGGGCGACGGTGCTCAACGCACCTTCGCCCAAAGTGGTCGCCGCGAGCGGGCATGTACCCGCAAACATGGAGAGCGCCGCGGACGATGCAGCCGTGACGGTCGCGCAGGCGCAAGCGCGCAACGCAGTGCTGGCGAAACTGGATCGGTTTGGCGTGAGCGCCGGGCCGGCCGGTCGGGGGATTCGGATCGGATCTCCGCGCAATGCCGACAAGGCGGAGTTTCTCGCTGACTTGGCTGCTGAGGCCGCAAACGTACCGGTCACCTTCATGCCGGAATACGATCTGCCCGCTCTCAGTCCTGAACTAACCAGACGCGTCAAGCTGTTTCCGCAACAGCCACGACGTGCCAGCATTGAGCAGTCGCTCGATGAAGCCGGCCGAATCGTGCTGCGCGATGGCTGCATTTATGCGCGGCGCAGCGACGGCAGCGAAGCCTTGGCCGTCTTTCCGGGCGACCTTGGGCTGTTTACCGACGCCGAAGGGTTTATCGCTTTTCGGTTCCGTTATTCGGGCATCGTGCGACATCTGCCGCAGATCGGGTCGCAGGCGCGGCTTGGCCACGTCGAATCGATCGCCCCGCCGCGGGAACTGGTTGCAAATTGCGGAAATCATCCGACTGTATCGGTCTCAGCGGTGTCGGTCGATCAAACGCAGGCCCGGCAACGTGATTGATGACTTCTGCGGTCGTGCAGTGCGGCTTGGCGCTTGACCGAATCCAACATTGCGATTAGTGGCGCGCGCTTCCGGGGTTCGGTCCATACGAACTGCCGGTTGAGCTGAACATTGCCGGTGCGTCCCGCTCGCGGGGGTAATCCGTCAAAGTAACCCGGTGCCTGTGGGCTGCCTGGTGGAGCGTTTTCGGCTCATGGTGCATCAGGTCCGTTTGGTCGGACTGGGCCCCGGCCTTCGCCGGGGGTGACGGTTTGGGGAAAGCCCGGCCAGCGCACCATGGGAACTCCCGATCCTCGCTTCGCCGGTCTGGCCATTCAGCCGCCACAACCAAGGTGAAGAGTACTTCATGCCCACAATCAACCAGCTGATCCGCAAGGGTCGCGTTCCGCAGAAGGCCAAGTCGAAGGTCCCTGCGATGGAGCAGAACCCGCAGAAGCGCGGCGTTTGCACCCGTGTTTACACCACGACCCCAAAGAAGCCGAACTCGGCTTTGCGCAAGGTCGCCAAGATCCGCCTGACCAACCAGCGCGAGGTCATCTCGTACATCCCGGGCGAGGGCCACAATCTGCAGGAGCACAGCGTCGTGCTGATCCGCGGCGGCCGCGTCCGCGATCTTCCCGGCGTGCGCTATCACGTGCTGCGCGGGGTGCTCGACACGCAGGGGGTCAAGGACCGCAAGCAGTCGCGCTCGAAGTACGGGGCCAAGCGGCCTAAATAGTTTCGTGCGCCATCGGCCTCCGCCGATGGCTTGCGGCACCGGCCCTCTCCCCCGCCCGACCACCCATTGGGTACTTTGGTCGGGTGGTCGGGCGGGGGAGTGGGCCGGTGCCGAGTTTCACAACT
>JANOOJ010000049.1:0-2025 GCA_031421295.1 Novosphingobium sp. | reverse complement strand
CGCCGGGTTCGACCGGCCCAACATCCGCTACATGATCCGCCACCGCGACACCGCCGCGCGCCAGATCGCGCAAGTGATGGCCGAACAGCCGGGTCCCGGAATCGTCTATGCCCCGACCCGCAAGAAGGTCGAGGATCTGGCCGAGAAGCTGGGACGCGCCACCGGGCGCGCGGTGCTGCCCTATCACGCGGGGCTGCCCCCCGAGACGCGCAGCGCCAATCAGGCAGCGTTCGTGGCGAGCGAAGACATGGTGATCGTCGCCACCGTCGCGTTCGGGATGGGGATCGACAAGCCCGATGTGCGGTTCGTCGCGCACGCCGGGATTCCCAAGTCGATCGAGGGCTATTATCAGGAAACCGGGCGCGCCGGGCGCGATGGCGATGCCGCGCTGGCGGTGATGCTGTGGGCGGCGAGCGACTTTGCGCTCGCTCGCCAGCGGCTCTCCGAGGTCGAGGAAGCGCGCGTTGCGGGCGAGCGCACCCGGCTCGATGCACTGGCCTCGCTGGTCGAGACCGCGGGCTGCCGCCGCGCGGTGCTGCTGCGCCATTTCGGTGAGGACCCGCCTGCGTCGTGCGGCAATTGCGACAATTGCCTCCACGCCCCGGGCGTGACCGACGCGACCGAGCTCGCGCGCAAGCTGCTCTCCGCCGCCTATCGCACCGGGCAGAGCTTCGGCTTCGGTCATCTCGAAAAAGTGCTGACCGGGGTGGCCGACGAGCGCGTGCTGGCGCGCGGGCATGACCGGCTCTCGGTGTTCGGCATCGTCGCGCCAGAGGAAGCAGGGAACTTGCGCGCGCTGTCGCGGGCCTTGCAGGCGCGCGGCAGCCTGGTGGCGACCGAACATGGCGGGCTGGCGCTGGCGGGGGATGCCAAGGACATCCTCAAGGGCGAGGCGGCGGTAATGATCGTGACGCCGCCCAAGCCCGAGCGGCGTCAGCGCCGCGAGCGGGGTGCCGGTCGGATCGGGGGCGGCGTCAACCCGGTCGGCGATCCGCTGTTCGACGCGCTGCGGACGCTGCGCCGCGAACTGGCGGAAGAAGCCAAGGTCCCGCCCTATGTGATTTTCCACGACGCCGTGCTGCGCGAGATGGCCGCGACCCGCCCCGCCACACTCGCCGCGCTGGGCGGGGTGGGCGGGGTCGGAAGCCGCAAGCTCGAAGCCTACGGCGATGCGTTCCTGAACGTCATCCGGCAGTTTTAGGGGTTGGCGGGGAGTACCGACGAGTGGAGGTGCTCGATCTTCCACTGCCGGTCCTGGTACTGGTAGAGGAAGGTGTAGCGCGCGCGGACATCTGACTTGGCCCCGGTCGCCGGGTCGGTCATTGCGACGGTCCAGGTGCCCATGCGCAGCGCCCAGTTGCAGCCGGACTTGATCGTCGAGGTGTCGATCCGCCCGACCGGGCTGCCCTTGAGGAACTTGACGAAGTAGTCGCGGATCGTGGCCGGCGTGGTGCGCGGAACGCTGGCGACCGTCGCCAGCAGCACCGCGTTGTCGTCGAACAGTGCCGTCACGGCATCGGGGTTCTTGGTGGCCCATGAGCCATTGAACGCGGCGAACTGGGCGTCGAGTTGCGCGGCACTGAGCGTCGCGCAACCCCGCGCGCGGGTCGGGGCTTCGGCGCTGGCCGGAACCGCAACAAGCGCGGGTATGGCAAGCAAGGCAAGATACTTGGCAGTCATGGGTTTCCCTCTCTCGGTTGAATATTCAGGTTATGGCCGGGTCGCTACGGGTCTTCCACAGCGAGTAGATTTACGCCCACTGTGATAAGCGCGAAGATCACGCCCAGACTCGCCACCGGCGGGACCTTGTCCCCGCCGAGCAGGAAGTCCTGCCTGGAACACACGGTCGGACATGGCAAGGACTCCCTTTCGAAACGAATCGAGGTTCGATCGGATGCGCCGCGCCAGGATCCAGGTCGGAAGGGGGAGGGATTGAACCCGGACCCTGGCATCGGCGTCATCCGATGCAGTCCGACATCACGAAGCGTGCCGCCACGAAGGCCAGCACGCCGCGCCAGAGGGGCC
>JANOOJ010000048.1:0-11472 GCA_031421295.1 Novosphingobium sp. | reverse complement strand
CGCGAAGATTGCACCGCGCGGCGATTTGCCCTAGACGGAACGCAACCGCCCCGGCTTGCGCGGTCGCGATTATGCGACTCGCCAGTGCCGGGGCTTGGCGTTTTCGCCGCCTGTCGTATTGTATTCCAAGGAACGTCCATGTCCCGTCGCCGCCAGATCTACGAAGGCAAGGCCAAGATCCTCTATGAGGGTCCCGAGCCCGGTACGATCATCCAGTACTTCAAGGACGATGCCACCGCGTTCAACGCGCAGAAGCGCGGGACAATCAATGGCAAGGGCGTGATCAACAACCGTATCAGCGAACATGTGTTCACGCGGTTGTCGCATATCGGCATCCCGACCCACTTCATTCGCCGTCTCAACATGCGCGAGCAACTGGTTCGCCAGGTTGAAATTATTCCGATCGAAGTTGTCGTTCGCAACGTCGCTGCGGGCAGCCTGACCAAGCGGCTGGGGATCGAAGAGGGCGAGCCCCTGCCCCACACGCTGATCGAATATTACTACAAGGACGATGCGTTGGGCGACCCGCTGATCGCCGAAGAACACATAGCCTGCTTCGGCTGGGCCTCGAACGAGGAGATGCAGGACATCTCGTCGATGGCGATCCGGGTGAACGATTTCATGTGCGGCATGTTCGCCGCAATCAATATCCGGCTGGTCGATTTCAAGCTCGAATTCGGGCGGATCTGGGACGGCGATTATGCCCGCGTGATCCTGGCCGACGAAATCAGCCCCGACGGCTGCCGCCTGTGGGACATGACCACTGGCGAAAAGCTCGACAAGGACCGCTTCCGCCGCGATCTTGGCGGTGAGGAAGAAGCCTATCAGGAAGTCGCCCGGCGGCTGGGGCTGTTGCAGGAAGACACCGGGCCGAGCGAAGTGCTCGACCTGTCGGTGCATCGGAAATTGCGGGGGAAGTAGCGGTAAGCGCGAGCGCCAGCGCGCGGCCTTCGACAAGCTCAGGCTGAACGGATTTTTTTGAGCAGCTTTCAACATCCGCTCATGCTGAGCCTGTCGAAGCACGCGCGCAAAGCTTGCCCAACCCAACAACTTCCGCCACCACCCCGCGATGCACCGTAAGCCCCTCTTTCTGCTCGCCCTTTCCACGCTCGCCCTCGCCGCCTGCGCGCCGCAGGCCGGGCGCATCGCCTCGGCCGCGCCGCCGCGCGACAAGCCGGTCTGGGCGTTTCAGGCGAGCGATGTGCCGGTCGATCCGGCCTTCCGCTTCGGCCAGCTCCCCAACGGAATGCGCTACGTCATCCGCCAGAACGCGACCCCCAAGGGCACCGCGCTCGTGCGGATGGACATCGCTGCGGCCTCGCTCGACGAAAGCCCGAGCGAACGCGGCTTTGCCCATTTCGTCGAGCATATGGCCTTCAACGGCAGCACCCATGTCCCCGAAGGCGAGATGGTGCGGCTGCTTGAGCGCAATGGGCTGGCGTTCGGGGCCGACACCAATGCCCAGACCGGGTTCGAGCAGACGCTCTACACGCTCGACCTGCCGCGCAACGATCCGAAACTGCTCGATATTGCGCTGATGCTGCTGCGCGAGACTGCCAGCGAGCTGACCATCGCGCCGGAGGCCGTGGCGCGCGAACGCGGTGTGGTGCTGTCCGAAATGCGCGACCGCAACAGTTACCAGCTGCGCAATCTCGAAGACCAGCTCGCCTTCGCCTACCCCGGCGCGCGCTATGCCGAGCGCCTGCCGATCGGCACCGCCGAGGCGCTCAATGGCGCAACCGCCGAGACGCTCAAGGCGTTCTGGCGGCGCGAATATGTGCCCAAGCATACGACGCTGGTGGTGATCGGCGATTTCGATCCCGCAGCGGTCGAAGCCGCTATCACCGCCCGCTTCGGCAGCTGGCAGCCCGCCCCGGCCGAGCCGCAGCCCTCCGCCGGTCCGGTCGATCCCCGGGTCAAGGGGCGCACCGACATCTACCTCGATCCCGCGCTGTCCGAACGGATCACCGCCTCGCGCAACGGGCGTTGGCTGGACGAACCCGACAGCGTCGCGCAGCGGCAGGAAAACCTGCTGCGCCAGATCGGCTACGGCATCATAAACCGCCGCCTGCAACGCGCCGCGCGGCGCTCCAACCCGCCCTATCGCGGCGCGGGCCTGGGCACCGGTGACGTATTCGAAGCCGGGCGGACCACCAACCTCATCGTCGATACGGTCGATGGCCAGTGGCAGCGCGGGCTGGTCTCGGCCGCCGAAGACTATCGCCGTGCGCTGAGCCTTGGTTTCACCACCGCCGAAGTGGCCGAGCAGATCGCCAATATCCGCACGGCGTCGCAAAACGAGGCAGCCTCCGCGAGCACGCGCAGCAATGGCGTGCTGGTCGGCGCGGTCATCGTGCTGATCCGCAACGATCTCATTCCGGCGACCCCGCAGAGCTCGCTCGAGCGACTGGAAGCCTTCATCCCCCGGATCACGCCGGAGAGCGTGCTGGCCGCGCTCAAACGCGAGGCGGTCGTGCTCGACGATCCGCTGCTGCGCTTCCAGGGCCGCGATGCGCCCGCGGGCGGTGCAACGGCGATCCGCACCGCTTGGAACCGCGCAATGCGCGGTGCGCTGGCGCGCGACGCCGCCACGACGTCGGCTGGCTTCGGCTACACCGATTTCGGCCCCGCTGGCACCGTGGTTAGCGATACCCGCGAGCCCGCGCTGGGCATCCGCCAGATCCGCTTTGCCAACGGGGTGCGGCTCAACCTTAAGCAGACCGATCTCGAGAAGGAGCGGATTGCGGTCCAGCTCAGCGTCGATGGCGGCGAGTTGCTCGATACGCGGCTCAACCCGCTGGCGACCGAGATGACCGGGATGCTTCCGGTCGGCGGGCTGGGCAAGCACAGCCAGGACGAGTTGCAATCGCTGCTCGCGGGGCGAACGGTGGGCGCGAATTTGAGCGCGACGCCCGAGACCTTCGTATCCTCCGCCCAGACCACCCCGCGCGACCTCGAGCTGCAGCTGCAGGTGCTGACCGCCTTCCTGACCGATCCCGGTTACCGGCGCGAGGGTGAGGTCCAATACCGGCTCAACAACAACAACTTCTTCGCGCAGCTGCGCGCGACCCCAAGCTCCGCGCTGAGCAATCGGATCGGCGGGATCCTGTCGGACGAAGATCCGCGGTTCACGCTCCAGCCGCAGGGTGCCTACCGCGCGCTGACCTTCGCCACGCTCAAAGCCGACCTCGCCGACCGGCTGGCGCATGGCGCGATCGAACTGGGGATTGTCGGCGACATCGACGAGGCGCAGGCGATTGCGCTGGTCGCCAGGACGCTGGGTGCCCTGCCCGGGCGCGAGCCCGATTTCCGCGCCTATAGCGACAACCGCATCCGCGCCTTCACCGCAAACCGCTCGCCGCGCGTGGTGCGCCACACCGGGCCGAAGGATCAGGCGATCGTCCAGCTGATCTGGCCGACCCGCGACGACCGCGATCCGCTCGAAGACTTGAAGCTCGACCTGCTCCAGCGCGTGGTACAGATCGAACTGACCGAGACGATCCGCGAAAAGCTGGGCAAGGCCTATTCGCCCGGCGCGCGCAGCAGCACGACGTTTACCTGGCCGGGCTATGGCACCTTCTCGGCGAGCGCTTCGGTCGATGTGCATGAAATTCCTGCGACGCGTGCCGCGATCATCGAAACGCTGGCCGAATTACGCAACCAGCCGGTGAGCGAGGACATCCTGCTGCGCGCGCGCCAGCCGCTGCTCGAAGCCTATGACAATGCGCTGAAATCGAACCGCGGCTGGCTCTCGCTGGTCGACCGCGCGCAGACCGAGGACGACCGGATCGACCGCTTCCTCAAAGCGCGCGAGCGGCTGGCGAAGCTAACCGCCGCCGATGTCCGGGCCGCAGCGCAGCGCTTCCTCACCCCCGAGGGCGCGGTGCAGATCACGGTCCTGCCCGAAGGGGTCGAGCCCTAGAAGGTCACAACCGCTTCGACCCCGAACGTGCGCGGCGCGTTGAAGTTGGCGTAATCGCCCACCACCGTGCGGAAGCTGCCGTCGATCGGCACCCGGTTGGCGTTCGAACGGCGGTAGATGTGTTCTTCGTTGAACAGGTTGCGCGCCCACGCGGCGATGGTCAGCGTCTGGCCGCCATCCGACACCGGGATGTCGGCAACCGACAAGCGTGCGTTCACCAGGAAGCTCGAAGCGACCAGCACCGGTTCGTTATCGAACGAATAGTGCCGAGCGGAATAGTTGGCATCGACGTGGAACTTGAGCGCCATGGCACTGTCGGTGCTGAGTGGCAGCGCATAGTCCATCGAACCCGACAGCGCGTGCGGCGGGGTATAGACAAGAAACAACGGCTGGAGCGGATTACCCACGACAAGGGGGTTCGCTGTCGGCGGCACCTTCCAGTAGGTATAGGCATAGGACAGGTTCATCGATAGGCCGTCAGCCGGGCGGACGGTCAGATCGGCCTCGATTCCGCGAATTTTGGTCACGCTGGGGGCATTGACCGTCTCCAGCGTGTGACGGATCGTACCATTGGGCTGAACCAGATAGAAATCGAAGTCGAACTGGCTGTCGTACCGGTTCATCAGGAACCCGGCGACGTTGAAGCGCACCCGACGGTCGAAGAATTCAGTCTTCAAGCCCAACTCATAGGACTTGACACTTTCCGGCCCGAATGTGGCGAACCTGATCGAACGCGAGCTGGCGCCGCCGGCACGATATCCGGTCGAATACTTTGCGTAGAGATTGATTCCCTTTGCGGCGTTCCAGGCAATGATCGCCAGCGGATCGAACCGGTCGTATTTGAACGAGAACGGGAAAGTGCTGACGACGTTGTTAACTTTATAAAGATCACCGCGCTTCTGGTCGTGGGTGTAACGGCCGCCAAGTGTGAGGTGCAGACTGTCGAGACCTCCGGGGGTCCACGTTGCTTGACCGAACGCGGCATAGCTCTTGGAAAAGGCAAAACTGGCGCGAGAGATCGACAAATTGGCCCGCTGCCAGGCCAGTGCGTTATTGATCGTATAATCGGTCGCGGTGGCGTTCCACGTATTGGTATTGGGGGTTCCGGCGATTTCCTCGGCGCGCTCGTTGAAGTAGTAAAGGCCGAGGACATAATCGAGGCTGGGCAGGCTGCCTACCGCTTGAAACTCCTGGCTAAACTGGCGCGCATTGAGGAACGAAATCGAGTAACGGCTGAACGAGGCGTTGGGCAGGAACGACGGACTGCGGTGCGCGCCGCCCGAATTGTCCCACTGCTCCGAATCGACCGTACGCCACGCCGTGATCGAACGTAGCTGCAGATTGTCCGCCACATCCCAGCGCAGGTTGCTCGAAAATCCCTTGGTCTTGCCGAGGCTGGTCTGCTGCGGAACGCCGATATCGGTGACCGACATCCTCTCGCCCGTTGCCACCACTTGTGCGGGTAGCGGCGCGATCTTGCCAGTGGGGAGCCTATTGCCGTTGGCGGCGATCTCGGCGACCGTCGCCACCGGGTAACCGTCAGGATTGAAGTTGAGCAACTGGCTGTAGAACGGCGTATTTTCGTCGCGGCTGATGTCGAAGGCCAGATCGGCGGTCAAATTGCTCGACGGCTTCCAACGCGTTGCGACGCGTCCCCCATAGCGGTGATACTGGTTCCATCCGGTCTGCCCTTCGAGGATATTGCGTACGGTCGGATCCTGATGGCTGATGACGCCATCGACCTTGAACGAAAACCCGGCGACTTCGGGCAGATCGAGGTGAATCTGGCCATTGTAGCTGCCGAAGTTGCCCGCCCCTACCGTCAGTCGCCCGGCAAACTCGCCGGTCGGAGCCTTGCTGATGATGTTGACCGCGCCGCCTTCGGTGTTGCGGCCGAACAGGGTGCCTTGCGGACCTTTGAGCACTTCGATGCGTTCGATTTCGAACAGCGCGGCGTTAAGGCCGTGCTGCCGGGCCAGATAAATCCCGTCGATATATACCCCTACGCCCGGCTCGCGCGCGGGCTGGTTCGCATCGCCCGGCACGATGCCGCGGATGCCGACCGTCAATGCGGTCTGGCGCGATTCATAAGTGGCTACGCGAAGCGAGGGAATCGAACCGTCGCCAAGATCGAGCAGGCTTTGGACGTGACGCTTTTTGATGTCTTCGTTGCCCATGACCGCGATTGCGATCGGAGTCTGCTGGAGGTTGGTCTCACGCTTGGTCGCGGTGACGATGATATCAGTCAGGCCGTCGGTCGCCGATGACGGCGCGACGTCTTCGGGCGCGGTGACCACCGTAGTCGTTTCGGGGGCCGTTTCGGTTGCGCCATCGATGGTGACGGTGGTGTCGGTAACGGTCATCGCGGCGTGCGCGGTGCCGGACAGGCCCAGACCGAGCGCGGTCGCCAAGGCGATCAAGGATGCAGTCGAGCGGGTATTGAAGCGGTTCATTGGGGCAGTTCCCTGAGACGATTTTACGGATATTTTTCCGACGCCGATCTCAAGAGCCCATGCGAATCGATTCGCCCCCGGCCGGCCTCACGGCTGCAACTAGGACTGCTGTGTGTCGCTTCGGCGAAGCCTGAGCGACCGTATCGTGACAGTAGCGTGTCAGCTATGTGATGGATGCGTTCGAGGCCAGGGGTCGCCGGCGGTTGGCCGGCGAAAGTATTATTCGATCCGTGCAGACGCCAGCAGATCGAGCCACTCACGACGCGATTGTTCGCCGATCTCGTCCCGGACCGCGATCGTCAACAGGAACAGCGAGCGGCTTCCGGTAACGGCACGATACACCGCATAAGGCGGATACTGCGCCGCGCAGCCCAACGAGCGCCGCTCCAACGTGATCGAATTCGCGTCTTCGGCGATTGTCGTGAACTCGCTGGGGCAGCGACGCTGCGCGTCCTCACGTAACTGCGCCATCCATTCCGGCGCTGTCCTGACCTTGCGATCAGCGGTGCGGACCGTGATTATCAGGGCTTCGGTCCAGTCGCGCGCCGATTTTCCACGCACCGCTATGACATCGACCACATGCCGTGGGTTCTTGTCATTGTAATCGATCATTCCGGGGGCTTTGGCGTCGAGCACCGCCTTGAGCGGCGGCGAGCGCCGGTGATCGAAGCTCAACTTCTCGGCCAAGGCAGGTGCAGCAACCAGCACGAGCGTGAGACACACCGCAAGATGAATTTTCACAGGCTTTCCTCACTCCCAAAACCAAGCATACGCTCGAATCCGCCCGGATTCATGCGCTTTTTTGTGACAGTATTCTGTCACGGCGGAACACTTTGGCAAAGCCTATGCAAGAACCGGGAAGCGACTCTTTGCCTACAGGCCAGTGCCATGCGCATGGCACCGCCGTGACACGTAAAAACCGCGCAAAAGCGTCATAAATCCGTCACGTCTCTGTTGCATAACCCGGCATCGCGATGACTGTAGACCATGCTCACATGACCATCCTCCTGACCGCCTCCGACCCTGCACTGTTGGGCGGCCTGCGCCAGCGTCGCCCCGATGTGCTGGCGCTGGCGATCGGCTCGCGTATTCCCGTCGAGGCGATCGCCGGCCCGCTGTGGTGCTTCGTCGATTGGCTGCTACCCGACATCTCGGGGCTGGAGATGTGCCGCCGCCTGCGCGATGCCGCGACGACTCGCGACAGCCACATCACCATGGTCCTCGAAGAACCCGATCCCGAGGCCAAGCGCCGTTCGCTGCGTGCCGGGGCGGACGATTATCTGATCGGCCCGCTCGACCTGCCCAAGCTGGCCCAACGCCTTGCGCTCTACCAGAGCGCAGTCCCGCGCGCAGCCGGCCCGGCACGGCTTATGCACGGCGAGCTCAGTGTCGATCTGGCGGCGCATCAGGCCCGGTTTCGCGGAAACCCGGTGCCGCTGCGGCCCAATGAGTTCAACCTGCTCGCGTGGTTTGTCGCCAATCCCGACCAGGTGTTCAGTCGCGCCAGCCTGATCGACCAGATCGGCAAGGACGCCGGCGCAATCGACGAACGCACGGTCGACGTCTGGGTCGGCCGCCTGCGCCGCGCGCTGGCCGCACACAGCGTGCCCGACCCGCTGCGCACCGTGCGCAGCCTGGGCTATGTGCTGGATTCGCTGCCGGGCTGAAGCATTGATTGGCTCACCTACGCTTAAATGAAAACTTGACGACATCATTAAGACTGACCATTTGCCGGAGATGGTTACGGGGACAACTCGCAAGTTAAAGCATCCGATGGAGACATCCGGCGAAGTCGCAAAGTTTTCGATTTCTGAGTCACTCAAGTTACTGCATGAGTTTGCAGCCACTGCGTACAAAGAGCAGAATGACCTGGATGAGTCAGTTTGGCGGGCGATGCCGTTCATCGCGGCTCTGTTTGGCTTGGCCGTCACGGTCATTAGATTTGTCCCACCGCATCTGAGCTTCGTTGATGGCATCCCAAGATTCGCAGCCAGCGCGCTGTATGTCGGTGCAATGGCCTCGTTCGTGCTGGCCTTCGCTTATTTCTGGATGGTTGCCCTACCGCGATATTTTGAGACGCCCGCAAAGACGGTGGAGATCCGCGATCACGCTGCAGCTTTGACGATTTGGTATGAATCGACTGGGAAGCGAGAAAAGCCCATCGATTTTCAGGTCGCCGATGATTTGCGGCGCTTGATGATCGACCAGTTAGGCAACGCGACCGAAACCAACCGCCCGGTTGTCGAAAAGCGTCTCGCCGCACGCAGCAGATCAATTCTGCTGCTGCTGGCAGGTTTCGCCTTTATTTCCTTCAGCGAAATGCTTATGTTCTCCGTCAACGAGCTTGAATTTGGATCGGTAGTCAATGGCCACGCAAGCGCAACTCCGCAAACAGAACGCCACAACAGAGCCGAATCGGCCGTTGCCTCCAAAGGCAACGCTGGTGCGGCGCGGCGCTGATTTTTGGCGGCTTTTCAACTTGAACCCACTCACAAAGGTCAAGCGCGATGGCTGAGGACGAAGCGCCGCCGCCTCCCTCGCCAGCACCGGAGCGACCGCAGGATCCACCTCTGCAACGCCTCAAGAAGAACGACGAGACCCCGCTGGAACGAGGATGAGTGATACTCCTTCTCCCCCTCCATCACCTGAACCTCGACCTGCGCCGCCGGAGCCTCAGCGCGTGAAACATAACGAGCTAAGGCCACCTCGAAAGATCTGACCTGCCGGTTGCTTGCCCCGTTAGCCAAGTAGCGCCATAGGCTCGGGCGCGAATCCCAGCCCGTTTGGAAAGGCCGGTCCATGAAAGTGCGCGTCCACGTCAGCCTCAAGAACGGGGTGCTCGATCCGCAGGGTCGGGCGATCCACCATGCGATCGAGGGGCTGGGCCATCACGGGGTCAAGGACGTCCGCCAGGGCAAGCTGATCGAGCTGGAAGTCGATGCGACCGTGACCGACGCCGCGCTCGACGAGATGGCCCAAAAGCTGCTCGCCAACATGGTGATCGAGAATTACCGGATCGAGCGGGTATGAGCGCCTTCCGCGCCGCCGTCGTCACTTTCCCCGGGTCCAATTGCGACCGGGACATGGCGGATGCGCTTGAGAAAGTCTCGGGCACCGCGCCGCGCCGGGTGTGGCATGGCGACGCCGAATTGCCCGCCGATCTCGATTTCATCGCGCTGCCGGGCGGCTTTTCCTATGGCGACTATCTGCGCTCGGGCGCGATGGCGGCGCGTTCGCCGATCATGCAGGCGGTGATCGAAGCGGCTGGGCGCGGTGTGCCGGTGCTGGGAGTTTGCAACGGCTTTCAGGTGCTGACCGAGGCCGGGCTGCTGCCCGGCGCGCTGATGCGCAATGCCGGCATCCGCTTCGTCTGCCGCGAAGTCGCGCTGACGGTCGAAAATTCGCAGTCGCTGTTCACTTCGGGATACGAGGCTGGCCAGCGGATTGTAATTCCGGTGGCGCACCATGACGGCAATTATTTCGCGGATGAGGCCACGCTCGACCGGCTCGAAGGCGAAGGCCGCGTCGCGTTCCGCTATGCCGAGGAGGTCAACGGCTCGGCCCGCGCCATCGCCGGGGTGCTCAACGCGGCGGGCAATGTCCTGGGCATGATGCCGCATCCCGAACGGATGATCGAGGCGGCGCACGGCGGGACGGATGGCCGAGCGTTGTTCGAAAGCGCGGTAAAGGCGCTGGTCGGGGCATGAGATCGCTTAGCCTACCCGTTCATGCTGAGCTTGTCGAAGCACTGTCCTTTTCTTCATGCCGCGCGCGCCGCCGCCCAAAGTAAAAGGCAGTTCTTCGACAAGCTCAGGATGGACGGAAGTGATTGCTGAGCAAGTTGCCTGACCTTACGCCGCGCCGGCCTGGGCGTAGCGGGCCTGACTGAACAGGGCGCGGGCTTCGGCTTGGGGCATCGGGCGGCCGAAGTAATAGCCTTGAATCTTCTTGCAACCGAGCTTGCGGATCATCGCCAGTTCGGCCTCGGTTTCGACCCCCTCGGCGGTCGTGCTCATTTCCAGCGCATCGGCCATGGCGACCACCGCGCGAATAATCGCGAGGCTTTCGGGATTGTTGGTCGCCGCACCCTGAACGAAGCTGCGATCGACCTTGATGGTCGAGAAGCGCAGCTTGCGCAGATAGCCGAGCGAGGAATAGCCGGTCCCAAAATCGTCGAGTGCCACCCCGCAGCCGAGCGCCATGATCTGCTCGAGCGTCGTCTGGGCGGTGCTGCCGTCGCGCACGAAAATGCTCTCGGTCACTTCGATCTCGAGCCGTTGCGCAGGCAATCCGCTGCTCGACAAGGCGGCGACGACGGTGGCGGCAAAATTGGGATCGAGCAGTTGTTCGCCCGAGACATTGACCGCGATCTTGACGTCGACGGGCCAGTTCATCGCCTCGCGGCACGCTTCGCGCAGGACCCATTCGCCGATCGGGACGATCAGGCGGGTATCCTCGGCCAGCGGGATAAACTTGTCGGGGCGGACGAAGCCATGTTCGGCGCTGTTCCAGCGCAACAGCGCCTCGAAGCTGACGATGCCTTCGTTGTAGGCGTCGACCACCGGCTGGTAGGCGAGCGTGAATTCGTTCTGTTCGAGCGCGCGGCGGAGCGAGAATTCCAGCTTGCGGCGCTCTTCGGCGTGGGCGTGGAGCGAAGGCTCATAGGTGAAATGCTGGCCGCCGCCTTCGTCCTTGGAACGGTACAGCGCGAGATCGGCATTGCGCATCAGCGTCTCGACCGTATTGCCATCGCGCGGGCCGATCGCCGAGCCGACGCTGGCACCGACGTAAAGCGTGTGATGGTCGACCTCGTAGGGCACGGAGAGCCGGTCGATCACTTCCTGCGCTACCCGGTTTACCCGTTCGAGGTTCGAGGCATCGCGGATCACGATGGCAAACTCGTCGCCCCCCAGCCGTCCGACCAGCTCGTTCTCGCTGATCAGCTGTTCGAGCCGCGATGACACCCGCGCCAGCAACTGGTCGCCGACCACATGGCCCAGCGTATCGTTGACTGCCTTGAAGCGGTCGAGATCGATCATCAGGAACGCGCAGCGCGTCCGCCACTGTTCGGCATAGCGCATCGCATCGCCGACCGCC
>JANOOJ010000047.1:0-37608 GCA_031421295.1 Novosphingobium sp. | reverse complement strand
TGTCGGAAACGTCCCGGCCCCCGCACCACCCACCGATCACGCCGCCGATGCGCTGTTCGATCCAGTGGAAATGGCTCGCTCGCGCGATGCCTTGCGCCGCGAGAACGGCGCATTCAGCGGGTCGATGATCCTGTTCGATCTCGCCGAATATCAGGCGCGCCCGGGCGGTGATGGTTATCGCTGGGAAGGCGAAGCCTGGTTCGGCGGCGACATCGATCGTCTGCTGATCAAGAGCGAAGGCGAAGGCACCTTTGGCAAGCCTATCGAGGATGTCGAAGTGCAGGCGCTCTATTCGCGCGCGATCTCACCCTTCTGGAATGCGCATATCGGGCTGCGGCACGACATCGTGCCCAACCCGTCGCGCACCTACGCCGTGGTGGGCGTCGAGGGGATCGCGCCATACTGGCTCCATATGACCGGGCAACTGTTCCTGTCGGATAAGGGCGATGTTCGTGCCCGGTTCGAAGGCAGTTACGATGAGCGCATCACCCAGCAGCTCATTTTCCAGCCCCGTTTCGAATTGAACTTCTCCTTGCAGGACATGCCTGCCGTGGGCGTTGGCTCGGGCCTCACCAGCTTCGAATTGGGCGCCCGCTTACGCTATGAAATCCGCAAGGAGTTCGCGCCTTACATCGGGGTTGAATGGTCCGGGAGGACCGGCGATACAGCGCGTTATGCGCGTTTGGCAGGGGATAAGCCGAATACGGTCCAGTTCGTCGCTGGGATCAGGTTCTGGTTTTGAAGCGCCATCGCCACCGCGTTCATGTGTTCGCCAGCCGGGCGCATAAATGGCTGGCGCTGTTCATTGGCGTGCAGCTGCTGATCTGGTTCGCGAGCGGCACGGTGATGAGCTTCCTGCCGATCGACAAGGTGCGCGGCGAGCATCTGGTTGACCGCGAGTTGGTGACGACGATCCCGGCGGGTACCCGCTTCGCCGACCCAGCCCAGTTGACAGCCAGCGCCGGAGCGCCGGTCGAAGCGATCACCTGGCATGTGATGGGCAATCGCCCGGTTGTCGAAGTGACGACGCCCAAAGGCATCAAGTTGTTCGACGCCGCGACTGGCGCGGCGCTGCCGCCTGTCGATGCCGCAACGGCGACTGCCATTGCAAATGCCGCTTGGAAATCTGCAAGCAAGCCGATCTCAAAGGCATCGCACGTCAGTGTTGAAAGCCCCGAGTATCGCGGCGCACTTCCGGCTTGGCGGATTGCCTACGCCGATCCCGATGCAACGAGCATTTTTGTCGCCGCCGAAACCGGCCGGATCACCGCCGTCCGCAGCGGAACCTGGCGACTCTATGATTTCTTCTGGAGCCTCCACATCATGGACTGGAAGAACCACGAGGATTTCAACACCTGGTGGCTGCTGGCATTTGCCATCGGCGGGCTTCTGTTCGGGCTGGCCGGCACCGTGCTGCTGTTTATGCGCTGGCCGTTCCGCCGCAGGCGGCGTGCGAAGCTTCCAATAGGCGGTCTTTCCCGATGACCGATTCCGGCGGTTTCACACCTGCAGCAGGACGGTTTGCTCCGACCTCGGTTTATGACAGCGGCGTTGCGCTGCTGACCAGAGAGTCAGTGTGGCGGAACGAACTTCTCCGGCGATTGTCGCCCGCGCTAGGCGATTCAATTCTTGATGTCGGCTGCGGCACAGGTTCGCTCGCGATCCTGCTCAAAAAGGCTCAGCCCGAGGCCCGCATTGTCGGATTGGACCCAGATGTCGAAGCGCTTGCAATCGCCAGACGCAAGGCCGACGCAGCTGAAGTTGAAATCGAGTGGCGACAGGGCTTTGCCGAGGATTCAGCCGACATCGGAACCTTCGACAAGGTGGTTTCCAGTCTGGTGTTCCACCAAGTGCCGCTGGCCGGGAAGCGATCGGGTATCGCGGCGATGTTCGCAGCGGCAAAGTCGGGCGGTCTCGTGTGCATCGCGGACTACGCTGCACAAAACGAGTGGCACATGCGGCAACTCTTCCGGTTCATCCAGCTCATCGACGGGCGAGAAAATACCCAGCTCAATGCCGATGGATTCATCGAACACGAACTGAGCGAGATTCAGCGCAAGCCCGTTGCACCAATCTATGCCATCAATACCCCCACCGGAACGATTTCGCTGTTTTGCGAAACCAAGGCTGCCGACCCCGATTGAGCGAAAGGACGCAAAATGAAGACTTTGCTTTTCCTAATTACACCGCTCATTTTCCTTATTCATATCGGAGAGGAATGGCGCAGCTTCCCCAGATGGGCGACCCGGCATTTCGGAACCACAAGTCGCGCTTGGTATGTTTACTCGCACATCTTCCTTGTCTCTGCGACCATCGGCATATGTTGGATGGCGACAGTCTCACCGAACCGGGCATGGACAATTTGGGCAGTCGCGGCACAATGGGGCTTCTTCACAAATGCAATCTTCCATTTTGTTACGTGGCGGATGTTTCGGGAATATTCTCCGGGACTTATAACCGCTCTCGTCCTTTTCATTCCAGCGACGATCTGGCAATTCTTGACCATCACACTCGATCCCACGGGTCTTGCGCTTGCGATCGTCCTCGGGAGTGTGATGAACGGCTTGGTCGTTGCCAGTTTGTGGCTGGACTTGAATGTCGACTGGAGACTTCGCCGAAGTTGGCAGTCTGAAGCGTGAAATTGGCTTGGTAGCGTGGGAAAAGATTTGTTTTCTGCAGATCTGCGCCGACACATGCGCACGAACTCGCTATTCTGTGAAACCAAGGCCGAATCTTCGATCGAACGAAAGGATGAAAAATGAAAGCCTGGCTTGTTCTGGTTGCATCACTCGCCGCACAGCCTGTATTGGCGCACGCTGGCGCCGAGCACGGCACGGCTGTCGAGAATGAAACTGCGGCGGTGACCGGCGTTCTGTCGGCATACAAGTCTGCGCTTGAACGGCTCGATGCCACCGGCACCGAACATCTGTTCACTGCCGATTCCGCTATCTTCGAAAGCGGCGGTGTCGAAGGCACCTACGCCAATTATCTGGCCCACCACCTTGCTCCCGAACTCAAGGAGTTCAAGAGCTTCGCCTTCTCGAACTATCGGATTTCAGTCCGCTTCGAGGGGCGGCTCGCGCTGGCGACGGAAAGCTACAACTACCGGATCGAGACGAAAGCCGGAGAGATCGCCGAACGGGTCGGCGTTGCGACAAGCGTTCTGAAAAAGATTGGCGGGCAGTGGAAGATCGTCTCGATGCACAATTCCACGCGCCGACCAGCGGCCCACTGACTTGCGGACTGGAACCATGCGCCATTGCTGAACATTAGCGCAGGCGTAGGATCGGAATCGAGATTGGCGCGTTAGAGTAAATACTCTTAGCGACGTCTTCGACATGATCGCGGCCCGGCAAAGCCGCTGTTCTTCACAATCGGTCAGGCCCGTTTGATCCTTGCGCGCTGGGTCGATCACTACAACACCGCGCGGCCACACTCCGCGCTCGGCTACGCCACCCCGGCGGCGTTCGCCGCCGAACTTGAAAAGTAACGGGCGGAGTTAACCCTGCCCGCCGCGTCTTAGGTAGTTTCCGAGCCTCCCAGCCTTCGCAGGCTGGGACTATGGGTGTGCGTCCGGTCCCGGTTCGACAGCCGGAACGCAGGATGCTTGCAACTTGCTCACAGGAGATTGACATGGCGTTCGCGACCTTCCTCGTTCACGTCGAGCCAGATCCCTCCGCGGATCCCCGACTTGCACTGGCTGTCGATCTTGCCAATCAGTTCGACGCCATGCTGATTGGCGTCGGTGCCGAGATCTACGGTGCCCTCAGTCTCGGCGAAGGCCACGCGGCAGAGATAGTCATCGGGGACGTGCAGGCCAATCTACGGCGCGCCGAGGAGAAGTTCCGCGCGATCGCTGGCACGGTGCGCCAAGGGACACAATGGCGTTCGGCTATACAGTTCCCAGTCACCGTGATCGCCAACGAATCCCGTGCTGCTGACCTGGTTATTACCGGTCATAGCAACCACGGCGGTGCCGCCAATTACACTGTGGGCGCGCCCGGGCCGCTTATTATGGAGACGGGTCGGCCCGTGCTCGCAGTGCCGCCAGATGCCAACAAACTGACGTTCGCGAATGTGGTGGTGGCGTGGAAGGACACACGAGAAGCGCGCCGCGCTGTTTCCGACGCACTACCCTTTCTGAAGGCTGCCAGGAAAGTCCTTTTGGTCGAGATCGCCGACAGTACCTCCTCGATCACTGCCGCTAGAGAGCACGTGACCGAAGTCTCAGACCATTTGCGACGCCACGGCATTGAGGCCACAGTTATGATCATCGCCGAAGCGAATATCGGCTCCGCTGCAGATCAGTTGCTGGACATTGCCGAGCAGCAGAAGGCCGACCTGATCGTTGCCGGTGGCTATGGCCATGGTCGATTGAGGGAATGGGTCTTTGGGGGTTTCACTCGAGCACTCATCGCGCAAAATCGGCATGCGGTTCTCTTTAGTCATTGATGAAAAGGTGGCGCAATCCAGCGCTATTGTCGCTCGACTCGCAGAGAATGGTTGGGTTCCGAGCATGCCGGATCGTCGGACCTATATTTATCCCACTGTGAAGAAGGGTACTCTTGCTGACAGCGACGGGGTACCGGCCTGTCGATAGGGAATTTGAGTATGAGCAATGCCGGACCGGAGGGTCTTGACTCCTTACTGCAACCGCAATCGCAGCTGTCGCGGTGGGATAATGAGGGTGGCGCTGGGCCTTGTGGTCCGAAGGAGAGCACGCGCCTCGCCTCAGCTGCATCCGACATCCCGGAGCTAACCAATACCGAATTGGTCCAATTGCGGATCCGCGTGATCGCTCTGGAAAATCTGGTCATCGCGCTGCTTGCGGATGCCCCCGGTCGGCAACTCGACCTCGTGCGCGAGATGGCGGCCTATATTTCCCCCCGGCCCGACTCCACCTCGCATCCCTTGACCATCCACGCAGCAACGCAAATGGTGCACCTGGTCGATCGTGCCGCTCATTTCCGAACCGGACAGCCGTAGTGAACGCGCAAAAGCCGCCGACGGCGACTGGGAGAGTGGCAGTTCCGCAGTTTGAAGCGCACATCGATGTTGCAGAACGCCTCAACGAGGAGTGTTTTTGCATCACCCTCGACCGGCCTGATCTTATGCGTGCACTGGATGCCCAAGTCGGGCTTGCAGGCTTCGCCGATGCTCTTGTGACCTCCCATCCTTCGCTGTTCTCCAATGTCCCGATATTCATTGCGTCTAGCACCATGGCCGCCATGAAGCAGGTGGTCACAGCCGTCGAGGCGGCGGCGCACCTACCCGGCTACCGCGCTGCGGCGTTGGCATGGGCCCCGCCGCTCGCCACCACAGACTTCGGGCCGACTGGAGTGCTCATGGGCTATGATTTCCACGTCACCTCGACCGGGCCGCAACTCATCGAAGTCAATACCAACGCCGGCGGGGCCTTCCTGAATCAAGTTCTCGCCGAAGCACAACGTGTCTGTTGTGCGGGTGCTCACGCTCTTATCGGCATCGCCACGCCGCCATACGATTTCGGCTCGCGCATTCTCGCGATGTTCATCGCCGAGTGGCGCAAGCAACGCGGTTCAGGCCTGCCTGCCAACATCGCCATCGTCGACGATAGCCCCGAGGCGCAATATCTGCTTCCGGAGTTCCAACTGGCCAAAGCACTGCTCGAGCAACATGGCATCGCAACCATCATTACCGATGCCGGAGCGCTCGCCTGCGATGGCAAAATGCTACACCTGGACGGGCTCCGGATCGACCTTGTCTATAACCGACTGGTCGATTTTGCACTCGCCGAGCCGCGGCATGCCGCGCTGCGTGCCGCCTATGAAGCGGGCAGCGTCGTCGTTTCGCCGAACCCGCACGTCCACGCACTGCTTGCCGACAAGCGCAACCTGACGCTGTTGTCTGACGCCGAGCGCCTCGAACAATGGGAGCTTGCACCGGCTCATCGGGAAGCGCTGCGCGGTGCTGTGCCGAAAACTGTCTTGGTCACACCTGCTAATTCCAGTTCCCTGTGGGAAAACCGTCGTAACCAGTTCTTTAAGCCTGCTGGGGGGCACGGTAGCAAAGCCGCCTATCGCGGCGACAAGGTTACGCGCAAAGTCTGGAGCGACATCCTCGCTGGCAACTATGTGGCGCAAGCCTATGCCGAACCGAGCGCGCGGATCATTAATCGCGACGGGATGTCAACGGAGCTCAAGGTTGACGTGCGGCTCTACACATATGCTGGCGAGTTGCTAATTGCCGCCGCGCGGCTCTACCAGGGACAGACGACAAACATGCGCACTCCAGGCGGCGGTTTTGCTCCTGTGCTAGAGCTCGCGTCATCGGCCTGATGGCTCATGCCTCGAATGTGGGCGTTGCGCTGTTGCCGTGCCGCTTCAGCATCGGTGGCGCGAATATGCGTTCAACCCCAGCCATGGCGCTATCCCGCATGAAACTACCAAAGCGGAAACGACTGATCTCGGACGACAGGTCCATGAGCAGGCTGACGATGCCAAGCGCCCAGACCGTGCGAGGAATGCGCGGCCGGTGATCGAGGCGAAGATCGCCATTCAGTCGCTGCGCCAACTTAGTTGCGCCAAGACAGGGCAGTTTCAGCCAATTCTGGCCATCGCTTCATCGCCAGACTTTTCATCACGCCGCCTCCAGCATCTCCAGCCGCCGCGTGAAGTTATCTGGCTGTCCCTCGTGCAGTTCGAGAAACCGATTGGCTTCTTTGACGATCCGCGCGTTGACCACGGCTTCGCGGTCGATCCTGGACTGGGCGTGGAGCCACTCGGTCACTTCGAGCCAGTCCCATAACGGGCTGTTCGAGGTTACCCGGGCGACCGGATTGGGAAATCCCGAGCCGCGTTCCGCCTTGGTGTAGAGCGAGATCGCCTGACGGGTGAGACCCGCGCGTTCGGCAATGTCGCTGAGGCTGACGAGATGATCGGGTTCGATCCGTTCGACCTTGGCACCTGTTTTTAGAATGTCCTCATAGGCCGACGCAACAGCCTTGGAGAACGACACGGCTTCTCGGGCAAACTCGGCGATGATCACGCCTTTCTGGAACGACAGGGTCGCATCGTCGCAGCCCGCCTCGAAGAAGCGATCCTCATAGCCCTCCATCTCGGGATCGAGACCGGAGGCGACAATCGTGAACTCGTGCGTTTTCATCGTCTCACTCCGCTTGCCTGTGCGGGCACCGCGCCACATCGCGCCGGATTGCCTTGGCGTGGTTCTCCGCGTTGCGCGGGGTGCTCCACACCGAAACCATGCAGCCGTCCCTGTCAGCCCAGAGGCAGTAAAGCCGCCCCCAGGCATGGCCGCTGATCGGAACCACCCGCCAGCCCAGCGCTTCCACATGAGCAACGGCAGCTTCGATCTCCTTGTTCGGATGGCGCGGCCTTGCCATTCGATTGAACTCCCTATTGCTTATCTGTTGACATTTGTCAACAGACTTGATTGATCGGTTCCGCACTCGACCTGCGGGTCGGCGAACATAGCCCGCCAACCCTTCGTGTCGATTTCCTGGGATCGATCTCGACATGGGGTTTGATCGCTTTCGACCGCCTGCTGGACTTTCGCCGAACTCCCTCCACAACCCAGCATCTCACGCAATCGCGCATCCCACGCTTCGAGTGCCAGCCGCTTTTCCGGTTCGTATTTGTAACGATTGTAGATGCCGGCAACGCCGGCGCGGGTTCCACTGATGTGGTTGAGAACGGCTTCGGTGACTTCGATGGGAATGCCGAGCGCCTGTAGGTTGGTCGCGCCGGTCCGGCGCAGATCGTGCAAACGCCATTCCGCGATCTGGACGCTGTCACTGGCTTTCCCCAATGCCTTGAGGCGCTCCGTCTTGATCTTGAGCATGCGCTCGTCGAGCAGGCGCTTCGCCTTGGAATATCCCGAGACGGGGGTGGCCCCGGTCGTGCTGAACACAAAGCCCTTGTCCTTTGGGTGAAGCGTCTTGAGTTCGGCAATTGCCGTGTCGGTCAGCGGAATGATATGCGCTTCGTCATTCTTCGCGCGTTCGGCGGGGAGCGTCCAGATCCTCGCTTCCAGGTCGATCTCCGACCAGTCCATTTCGGCCACTTCCTGTCGCCGCTGCATGGTCAGCACGAGCAGACGGACAAACGGTCCCCACAGCCAGCCCGCCTGACTGCTTGCCTGCCATAGGCAGATCAGCTCTTCCTGGCCCAGCACCCGGCGGCGCGACGCACAGGCTTTGGGTGCCTTCATGCCAGCTAGCGGCGACACCGGAATATCCTCGCGATCAACCGCCCAGTTGAGCAGTTTGCGCAGGATCGAGTGGATGTGCTTCCGGCTTCCCGGCCGGTCGGCATAGTCATCCATCAGCTTGACCATGTCCGCACGCTTCAGGGCGGTGAGCGGCTTCTTTCCCCAGCCTGGTTTGAACACATTTTCAACCACCCGCATGGCCTCGGGCCATGAATCGACCCAATTTGATCGCAGGTAAAGCTCAACGAACTGATCGCAGTAGGCGGAAAAGTTGAGCACCTTATCGCGGCGCTTCTTCTCTCGCGCCTCCTCTACCGGATCGACACCCTGCCGCACGAGCATGAGCAGGCGCTCGGCTTCCTTGCGCGCGGTGTGCGTCGTCCACGGACTGCCGTGCATACCGATCGTCGTGCGCCGCGCTGGCCCGCCGCTGACCCGGTACTGGAGCACATAGGATTTGACGCCCTTCGGCGTGATTCTCAATCCATATCCGCGAAGGGCACTATCCCAAATATAGACATCGCGTCCGTGACATGGTTTTGCCGACTCAATGGTTCGGATTGTGATCGATTGACTGGTCATATTTGAAACGCCCACGTAATCGCCACGTAATCATTTGTCGGAAAACCGTGGCGTAGGTTAAGGTAATCCACGGCGGATTTATTCCAACCGTTTCAAGACCTTGAGCGTAGTGTGGAGCGCTCTGGCGTGGTATAAGAAACCCTGCTAGATGCGATTTGTAATCAGGGGGTCAGGGGTTCGAATCCTCTAGCCGGCACCATTATATATAGTACATTCAGTCTGTTACGAAATAAGCTGGCGTTAGCCGGAGCACGTCGATCGACTCGGCGTCGATGATGGATTTGCAGGGATGGCCGATATGCAAAAGGTAGCCCGCACCCTTCGCAAGCGTCATTCAAGGCAAATTGCGGCGCTGCACGAGGCGGGACGCCTGGCCGCTCGGCGTCCGAGAGCAGGGCAGCGCGCCCGATCGGCCGGTCGGGCTCAATCGATAGCCTCTCACAGAGCCGTTCGAACATTCCGGCCATTCGGCGGGCTGTGGCCTCGTCGAAAAGGTCTGCCGCATATTCGATCTGCCCATCTATGCCACTGCGGTTCTCGTCGAGAAACAGGGTGAGGTCCCATTTCGCCGCGCCTGTATCCAGCAAGACGTCATTCACCACAGGATCGGGTTCCTCTAGCGAGGGTAGCCCGCCAAAGCCGAACATGGTCTGGAACAGCGGACTGAGGCTGAGATCCCGCGGACCCTTCAAATCCGCCACGATTTGCTCAAAGGGCATGTCCCGGTGGTCCTGCGCCGCGATCACGGTATCGCGCACACGGGTCAGCAGCCGTCTGAAACTGATCTCACCGGAAAGATCCGTCCGCAGAGGCACGGTGTTGACGAACATGCCTACCGTGTTCTCAATCTCGGACAGCTCCCGGCCAAGGAGCGGTGTCCCGACGATCACGTCGGTCTGGCCCGAGAGACGCATGAGCAGCCTTTTATAGACGGCGAGGAGTGCAATGAACACGGTCCCCCCGGCCTCGCGTGCAACACTGCTCAGCCGCTCGACCGTCGCCGCCGGAATATGGATCGGCACGGTATGCCCACGCCGACTGCTGGTGTCTGGACGCGGCCGGTCGGACGGGATGTCCAGGATCGGCAAGTCCCCCGATAAACGATTCCTCCAATAGGTGCGCGCACTGTCATGCCTCTGGGACGGCTGCCGCTCGCGCCACGCGGCGTAATCGATGAACCGGACCTCCGGTGTTGCGGCCAGGCTGCGACCGGCAAGCAGATCGACGAGTTCCCGCGTGAGAATTTCGATGGACCGACCGTCAGCGATTAGGTGATGGATGGCCAGCACCACCAGCCCTTCTCCGCCCTGAAGTCGAATCGCGGCGGCCCGGATCAGCGGCGGTTGCACGGGATCGAACGGCTCCTGAAGGATGACATTCGCGATCTCGACGCTGCGCATCAAGGCGAGCCGGGCCGTAAGATCACCAAGGTCGAACCAGCGCAGGGGTACGATCGCGTGCGGCTCCATGACCTGCATTGGCTCGCCATCCCGCTCGAAGAATCGCAACCTCAAAGTATCGTGCCGGGCGACAAGCTCGGCGAAGGCACTCGAAAGCACCTCCGGATCGGGGCACCCCGCGTATCGCAGTGTCAGCGGTTGATTGTATTCCGCACTCTCAGGAAATGTCTGGGTGAAGAACCACACCCGGGCCTGATCCGGAGTGAGCGGGACTTCCCTTGGTGCGCTGTCCGGGACAATGCCTTCTTGAGTCGCTCTGACCTGCGCCTGTCCCGACCGGATCAACTCCAGCTTGCGCAGCTGGCGAGCATCAAGCGGCACCGACGCGGCTAACCCGGCGTCAGTCATGCGGCACCTCTGAGAGCGAGACTGCCAGCTCGGCATCGCTCATCGCGGCAACAAGGCGACAGAGCTCTGCATCGAGGAAGACTGCGAATTCGGCAATCGTCGGCCGTGTGAAGAAATCGCGCACCGACCCAAGGGCGTTCCGTCGTCTTCCCAGCAGCTGACTTCGGAGGTCTCGGTCTGGCTGTAGCAGTTGTGGATCTCGCATGCGAAATGCGCACGTGCCCGCACGATGAGTTCCGGGCTCGGCGCTTCGCCCGAAAGTTGCAGCCAGCGCAAGTCCGGGGCGCTGGGGGGCGGCGCAGATTTGAGGAATGCGTCCAGCAGCGACGGGACGAAATGCATGGCAATCGTTCCATTAGCTTCAAGGAAGCGCGTCAGCGCCAAAGGATCGCCTTCTTCCCGGCTTCCGGCCAGCAGCACCGTGGCGCCGTCCAGCAGCGGCGCGAAAATCTCCCATATCGCGACATCAAAGATCAGCGGTGTCTTGTGCACCAAGACCGTGCCGGGAGTCAGGAGATAACGCCGTCGCAGCCACTCAAGTCGGCCCATCGCGCAACGGTGATCGATGGCTACGCCTTTTGGCCTGCCGGTTGATCCCGAGGTAAGGTAGCAATAGGCAAGCTGCTCGGGCAGGGCTGGCGCGAACTCAGCTCCCTCATCGCCAGCCAGTTCGCCAGCATGCCAGACACGCAGGGGCAGGCCAGCAAAAGCCGCACCAGCTAGCGGGTCAGCCACGACATGGCGAAGCTGCGCTTCCTGCGCGATGGTTCGGTTGCGCTCGGTGGGCGCGACCGGCGAGAGCGGAACGAAGGCACCACCGGCGAGCACGATGCCGAGCATCGAGGTGACGCAGGCGATGCTGCGGTCCATGCACAGGCCAACAAGCGTTTCCCTGCCGACCCCGCCGTTCGCAAGTGCCGAGGCTGCAGCGACAGAGGCCCTTTTTAGCTCGCCGTAGGTCATCGTCGCTGCGCCAGACACGAGGACGATCGCTTCCGGTGCTTCGCGGCAACGGTCGAGGAAGCCACCGGCAATTATATACTTGACGTACTAGAAGCCAAGGCGTAGGACTGTCGGCACAGACAGGGAATAGCCGACATGAATATCACCGACCCCATTTACAGCGATGCCAACAAGGCGCGGGAGCATCTTGAAGCCCTGCATTGGCCGCACGGTCCTGTCTGCCCGCGCTGTGGCACCTTGGACCGCATTACCAAGCTGGCTGGCAAGTCCACCCGCCCCGGCGTTTACAAGTGCAACGAGTGCGCCAAGCCCTTCACTGTGACGGTCGGCACGATCTTCGAGGATAGCAAAATCGGCCTCAACAAGTGGCTGCTCGCGTTCCGCCTGCTCAACGGAGGCAAGAAGGGCGTTAGCGCCCATGAGCTGCACCGCTCGCTTGGCATTACGTACAAGTCGGCATGGTTCATGGCCCACCGCATCCGCGAAGCCATGAGCGGCGACGACAGCCCAATGGGCGGTCCCGATATGGTCGTTGAAGCCGATGAAACCTACGTTGGCGGAAAGGCCCGCAATCGCGCCACCCGCAAGCCCGCTCCAAAGAAAGCCGTTGTCGCACTGGTCGAGCGCGACGGTCGCGCCCGTTCGTTCCATGTTGCCAACGTCAACGCCGCAACCATCCGCCCGTTGATCGTCACGAACGTTGACCGGGCCTCGCACCTTATGACCGATGAAAGCCATGTTTACACAAGCGTTGGCCGGGAATTTAACGGCCATAGCAGCGTCAATCACAGCGCCAGCGAGTACGTCACCACGGGCGGCTTCAAGCATTCCAACACCGCCGAAAACTTCTTTTCGATCTTCAAGCGCGGTGTGATCGGCACCTATCACCACATAAGCGAGGCCCATTTGGCGCGGTACTGCTCGGAGTTCGATTTCCGCTACAACACTCGCAAGCTGTCAGACGCAGAGCGCACCGCCGAAGCGATCAAGGGTGCGCGCGGCAAGCGCCTCATGTACCGGCAACCTAGTTCGCTCGCTGCCTGATTTTTACGAGCCACCCCGTCCTATCGGGGAACGCCGCAAGCGCTATTTACGGTGAGACTCTTTCGACCGCTTGAGGATATCCTCATTGCTGATCGGGGGAGTCGCCAGCGCGCGACGGAGCAATTGGTCCCGGCGCTTGTCGATTAGTTCAGGGGGGACTTTTTCGTCCATGCAAGCAGTTGCCATACGTAACCTCGTTGAGCGCCTCTTGGCTGGCGAACGGCAGGCAGACGCCGTTCGCCAGATATTACTCTATGTCCGGACACGATCCTACGGCAATCCACTCATTCAAGAGATCGGCCACTTCGCCGCTCATTTTGACGAGCGTGATCGAGGCTTGGTCTGGAAGCGGGTGGTGAATTTCGCCATCAATACCGAGTTCCAACTACGTCTCAACATTGACCCTTGGAAAACCGAGTATCCCCCAGATCGCCCGTTAATGGAGGCGGCTTTACCCGCCTGCCTTCAATTGATGGGGCCAGCAGATGTCCGCAAGCGGGTTGGCTTTGGATACGACAAAGCGCAGCGCGCGCTCGCACGAGGCATTCCGAAGATCGACCAGGTTACCGCGAATGGCCTTACCGTGCGCGAGGAGATGACGCGCGAGGAGCGCGTTGTTGTCGAAACCGCTCTTTCTTTCATCGTCACTCCGAAACCAATCCGAGCGGAAACAATGGTTTGCGAGATCGCTGCCGCCTTGCTGAAAAATAAGCTCTTACTGCCCGACGAACGCCAAGCGTTTCTTGCGATAGGGGACTACCTTTCGGTCTTTGTGATTGCGATGATGCATCAAACTGCCATCCTCTTCCCTGGCCGTTCGAGCATCAAATTGGAGGCGAGTTATGTAATCGGCCCCCAAGGCCCTGCCATCAACGTAAGCGGGTCGTTCAAGATCGAAGATGGGCCACGATTCCACCCCGGAGCGGCCTGCGACGTTCTTAGAAGCACGTTAAATCCAAGCGAATGGTGCGAACCCAGCCTCGTTGTCGATGGGCCGGGCATCCATCGGTGGATGACCCCTATTGAACAAGCTCCGGACGGTCGGCTTCGAGCTGCCTAAGATGCTCCCCGACGCGCCTCTGCAAGAGCTCGGTCTCTTCCGCGAGCGAACGCAAGTTCAGCAGAGTCTCCTGCAAAATTTCAATTACGTCCCCGGACTTGAAGTCCGAGCGTCGGCCTGTCGAAGAATCGGTTAGCATGGCAATTCCAGTACGTCATGTATATAATTGCCCCAGTTTTCGTTGAGGCGAATTCGCAGGGTCACATGGCCAGGTTCCGGCGCGAACAGTTGCAGTTTTAGGTCCAAACATCATAACGCATAAGGCGACCTGGGCGACCGGATCAGATTGATGGAACGTTGTATGGCCGCTGCCGAATTCCTGCTGGCGATCTGGGCAGTACTTCTCACGCCCGGCCCCACGAATACGCTTCTGGCACTTTCCGGTGCCCAAGTCGGCTTTGTTCGCTCGCTCAGGCTCCTTCCGGCAGAGCTGTGCGGCTATCTTCTGGCAGTGGTGCCGCTTGCCGTGATCGGAGCCAGGGTCCTTGATGCTTGGCCCCAGCTGGCGGTGGCGATAAGGCTCGTGGCCGCAATCTGGGTCATGTATCTGGCCGTGAAGCTGTGACTGCATCCAGTCATGGCACTTGAGCATAGCACGATCACCGCCCGCCGCGTATTTGTGACGACCCTGCTGAATCCAAAAGCCCTGCTTTTCGGGCTGGCTTTGCTCCCGCCGGGTAACCATCCGCTCTTCCCGCCGCGTTTGGCAATTTTTGTACTGTCGGTCCTCGCGGTGGCATCGCTGTGGGCAACTGCCGGCACTGTCATCGTAAAAGGAACAGTGGAGCGGAAGGCGCGTAGCGAGAGGTGGCTGCACCGTTGCGCTGCCATCTGGCTCGCGGTGCTATCGGCAGGGCTCGCCACAAAGGACCTGCTCGGCTGAGCGTTGCATCGCGAGGGCGGTCACGGAAAGCAGAAGCGCAAGCAAGCGATGGGCGAGACAATTTGACCGCGCGATCACACGGCGATCAGGTGACTACTGGACCGGGAAGTAAAGGTTTTCGATTCCCAGCAACGGCTGATGCTCGCTCGATCCATCGCCATAGACCAATAGGTCGATCAGCCAGCAGTCATTGGTACCGGTGACTATGCCCAGCTCCGCTGCCCGGCTCGACATTGTTGCTGCCAGCGTCTGGCAGAAGGCGATCGGGGAGACTCTGACATTGTCCACCGGGAAAGCGAAGAGCGGCACCAACACCAGCGGGATCCGCTGGCTCAGCGGATTGCCAACCGGGCTCGCCCCGTCAGGCGTGCGCCAATAGGCGGCCTGGACACGGATGTTGCGGGTGGTCGCCTTGGGATCGAGCGCGGCCTGGCCGGCGAACAGCTTGACGAACAAAGCCGCGATCGCCGCCTCAAGCGTAGCGCCGGTGAGTGCGACTGCATCGCTGCGCTGGATGAACGGCGTGATACGGGTGGGAAAGCGCGTCGGCGGGGTTTCATAAACGAAGCCCCAATTGACCCCGTCGACCAGATTGGCGTTGCGCGAAATCGAGAAGCCGCCCCACCCGTTCGACAGCGAAAACGCGTCGAGCCGGTAGAATTCGAACTGCAGATCGAGCGGTGAGCCCTCGGAAATCTCGTTGCCGGGCGGAATGGTGTAGATCAGCTGCGTGCCGGCCTGCCTCGCGGGCAACGGGCCCACTGGAGTCGGTGGACCGCCGCCCGGGGTCGCAACTTCGAGCGTCAGCGCCGGCCACAGCAACTGCCGCCACACCTGCATGTCGGGTCCGCCACTGACGGGCGGCAAAAGCCGATAGGTTTGGGGCGGAATGGTTTGGGGGAGAATATCCGGATCGCCGCCGTCGATGATCAGCCAATCACCCAGCACCCCGGGGTGCTGGTCTGCATGCGCCCCGTCGCTGAGCTTGAAGCCATGCTCGGTAAACAGGTCGCGGAGGCTTTGCGGCACCGCCCTGCTGCCCGGCGTTGGCGCATCACCGGCCGGGGCAAGGAACAGAAAATCATCGGGTAGCTGGGAGAAATCGGTCGCCTGCCCGACGCGATCCAGGACCAACGAACCAACCTTGCCATCGATCGCATTGAGCGTCGAGAGCGTGTAGTTGAACGGGCGCGGCGCGGTGGCAAGATCGGCGATCGGCTTGGTCAGCGGAACCCATGCAGACTTTATATCGGTGGCCAGATGCCGCAGCGCGGTGATTGCATTGGTCGCTGCGGCCAGCTGGTCCGATGCCTGGCCGCCCAGCAACTGCGGCAGCGCGGCAAGGTCCTTGCTCACCGTCGGCCAGATCGCCGCAAACCGGGCGAGCGCCTTGATCACCGGCGTCCGGTCGCTCGCGCTGGCATGGAAGCTGTTCGACGGAGCGGCATCGTTGAAGCTGATCTCCAACGTCATCTGGTCCTGCGCCGCGAATGGCCGCTGCGCATTGAACTGGTAGTTCCACTGGGTCAGCGTGCTGTCGGCCCGGATGCCGGTGCCGCCCGCGGGGGGCAGTGCCTGCTGATCGGAAATCACTGCCGGTTCGGGATAGCCGCGCAGCGCGATCGGGATCGCGACCTGCCCGATCGCATTGGGTGCCGCAGGCAAAGGCAGGATGAAGGATAGCCATGATGAACCCCGATAACCCGCCACGCCGACGATGCCGTAAATATCGAATTCGAGCTGGTTTGGGGCGAAGGCAAGATCGACGATCAGCTGGCGCTGATCGGCCGGGCGGTTGACCGTGAGCATGCTGGTCAACGTCGCACCAGCTTCGAGCGAGGCCTTGGTGCTTTGGAAACTGAACTGCGGCATCCGCTGCAGTGACTGCGGGGGATTGATGGTGTCGAGCTGGTAGCTTCCCGCGCTCGTTCCGGCATCGATCCCGGCCAGATCGGCGGCGAACCTGCTCAGCGTGGCATGGAAGGCCTTGGCAATTTCGCCAAGCGTCTCGCCTGCGGCCGGGATCACCGGCGTTCCAGCGATCGTTATCGGGCTGCCTTTGGCGAAGAAGTCGGTCCGGTCAGCATTGGCCTGCAACAGGTCGGATACCGTTGTCGGCAGCCAGTCGGCCACGGCGGTCACCGTAGTCAGGCCGGCCGGCGCGGTGACGCTGGAAAGGTTGGTTGGAACCGCGCCGCGCAGCAGCGCCGGGCTGCCTGCAGCCAAGGTAAGTTCGCTGGCCAGGTCTGCGGCGCTCACGCCATAGGCGCATGCGATCGTGCTCAGCGTATCGAGCGCCGCCGTTGTACGGGATTTGGAGCCCAGGTGAGTCACCACCCCTGCACGGACCAAGTCGGGAGTTTCGAAAATGGCCTCCACGACAAAGTCCACGGCTACCTTTGCAGCGCTCGCCAGCGCCGCAAAGGGATGCTCGGGATCGACCGGGTCGCTGTCGGGCGGGGTCATCACCCCGGCAGCCGCCAGCTTGCCTGCCAGCCGCGGTGCGGGCGTGATCGTGCCTGCTCCCTGCCCCGTCACGGTAACGTCGACCTGGACCAGGCTCTGCACGGTATAGGCGCTGGTCAGCGAGACCAGCAGCTGCTGGGTCATTGCGTCCTGCGCCGCCTTGAGCCCCACCGCATTATCGTCGGCCAGCGCGGCAACGAGTGTTGTCAGGCCGTTGGCAATGCCGAGCTTGGCGGCGACGATGTCCTCGAGTAAGCTCGCCAGTGCCGGCACCGAGCCCGCAGCAGCAGCATAGTCCGGCGACAGCACCAGATCGATCGCTTCAAGAAATGCCAGGTTCCACTGTTCGGGATCGGCGCTGCGGAAATTCATCAGCGCATCGGGACCCAGACCGGTACCGGGAGTATAGGTCGGCACCGGAACCCCGTCGGCCGAGAACGCCACCGTCGATAACGGTTCAAGCGCATAGAACCGCGGTGCCTTCGCATCGATGGCATAGTCGATCCCGGTGTTCGACAGATCGACGACCCACAGTGCGCGAATCGATCCGCCTGGCGTCGCGCCGGTCCCGCCGCCAGCGGTTGCGCGCAGCGAGGCTTTGCCCAGCACCGGCGTGAAATGCGTGTGTTGCGGTCCGGTCGCGAGCTTCAGACCGGTGAATGCAGCCTCGAAATCGGCCGCAAACTGCGCCAACGACTGCGCTTGGCCAACACCGCTGACAAAGGGGGCGGCAACGATCGGGCAATTGGCTGAGATGACCAACGGCGCTGCGTGGAAGGCCGGGGCGACCAGTCCGGGGTTTCGGGTTATCGCCAGGTCGACCGCCAGGGTGACGATCGGAATTCCGGTGGCCGGGATAACCGTTGTGGCCAGCGTCGCGGGGGCCGGCGCGGGCAGAATAGTGCGCGCCAGCACCGTGACCGTACCGGCCGCCGCACCGATTGCGCTGATCCCAAGCGGCGGCAGCTTGGCCGCAACCCGCGCGGTGTTCAGCCGTGCGGCAATCATCGCCAGAGTGTCGTTGGCAAAGACAGTGACGGTGGTGCCTTCGACGGCGAAAGTTTGCGCCGGAGCCAGCAGGCCGGGCAGCGTGGCGTTGGCGGCGGCGAGTGTCGCAGTGTCGAGGCCATAGCGCTGCGCCAGCGCAGCGAGGGTTTCGCCCGCCCTGGCTTCCAGCGCCGGAGTAATAAACACGGCACCGGCGCGGATCGCCCCGGCGGTGCCCGCGATCTGCTGGGCGAAAGCACCGGGCGCAAGGTTGAACGCGGCGGCCAGCGTGTTGAATGTCGAGCCGGCATCGGGAGTAACCGTATGACCGCCCACGGTCAGCGGCAGGCTCGCAAACAGGCCCGGCCAGTTGAGGTTGCCGTCGGCCAGCTGCGCTGCGCTGCAACCGAAGCGGCTGGCTATCGCGCTCAGCAGCTCGTTCGGCGCGGCGGCATAGGTTCCCGCCGTGACCGTCCCATCGCCGGACCACGGGATCACCAGCGATGACGATTTACCAAGCGTTGCCTGGGCATTGTATGACAACACCTGCGCCGGGTCGATCGAAACGGTGGTGGCGATGGAGCCCAGCGTGTCGTCCGGCACGATCGGATGATCGCTATGGCCAACCAGCAGCGCGGTCGAGGCGGTCCACACTCCGGGGGTGTCAAGGTTGAGCTTGAGCAGGTTGGAGACCGCCGCCGGACCATAGGTTGCAGCGCAGGTCGTCAACGTGTCGCCGTCGACCGTCAGCGCGCTGGTAGCCGACAGCGGCTGATCCGCGAAAATTGCGAGGATATAGCGATTCGCCGCCCCTACGTCCTGCGCGGTGAGTGCGTCGGCGGGCTTGAGCTTCAGCACGGCGGTCAGCGCAATCGACGCGCTGGTCAGCGTGTCCGCCGCGCCCGCCGTGAAGCTGGCCTGCTGGTAGGTCAGCACCTTGTCCTGGGTCAGCAGCGCCGAAGGATTGGCGGAAATCAGCCCGGGAACGCCGCCCGCGCCATCGGTCAACGGGCAGTTCATTGCCTGCGCCATCGCGGCCAGCGAATATTTGGCGTAGTCGGGCTCGACCGCGCGCGCGGCAGTGGCGATCGCCACTCCGACAGCGACCGGCACATCGGCGTTGCCATCGGCAAATTTGAGCGGGTCGGTCACCCCGGCACGATGTTCGAAGGCGCGCGGCGTATCGCCCGCCAGAGTCTTCTGAAATTGTGGGATCGCGATGGTGTCGGCCGCGAAGATCGATCCGGCCAGTGCCGCTGCATTGGCGCTGGCGAGATCCGACCACGATACCGGATAGCCGGCACCTGCGGTCGCGGTTTGGGCCGCTACCAGTGCAGCCAGAGTGGCATAGCCGCCCTGCGCGGGCGCTGCCCCGGCCGTGGTCTGCGCCATAGCTTGCGCTGCGCCAAGGAACACGCCAGTCGCACCCGCCATGCCGCGCAGCATCGCAAGCGCCGCATCCGACAGCCCTTGTGGGTCGGCGACCGGCCCCAGCGTGGAGCTGAGGGCGCATTCGATATCGGCCTGAAGCAACTGGTACAGCACCTTGGCATATTGCGCCTGTGCCTGTTGCGCGCGTTTGACCGCGCCGCCCTTGGCCGGGTCGGGTACGCCTAGCGGCATCGCGGCCGGGCTGGCGTCGGGCAGGAACTTGTCGGGCGCAAAGCCGAGAGCCACTTCGAGCGGCCCAGCAGCCGCGAAACGGTAGACTGCGCTCAGCGAGGGCCAGCCCGATAGCGGGACAAGCTCGTCGGTATAACCGACGGGGGCGGTCACTGTGGGGCCGCCGCCGGGTCCAGGCAACGCCGAGCCTTGCGTCCAGTTGCCCAGCACATCCTGCAACGTCAGTTGCATCGCGACAGTCGCGCTTGCCGAAATCCCGGCATAGGGATCGTTCGAGGCTGGAGGCAAAGCTGCAGGCAATTCCGGCGGCTGCGAAACTGCAGATGGCGCGATCGCCATGATCTGGCGATAGCGCCAGATTTTGTCGTCGGGCTGGCCGGGATCGTTGGCCGGGGTTGCCGGCAAGCCCTGACCGCTGGCATCAAAGGCTGCCGTTCCAGCCAAAGCGAAGCCAAGCATATGGTAGAGCCCGGCCAGCACCGTGGCGGGATCGGTCGAATGTTCGTCGACTGCCGGGCGCTGGAGAGCAAAGCCGCCGTGGCCGGGCGGCAGCGTGGCGACGGTGCGCAGGGTGTCGGCGGCAACGACGATGTCCGCATGCTCGGCCAGGATCGGCGTATTGGCATTGGCTGTGCCGAGCAGCGTGACCGGAATTCCTGCACCCAGCGCGATCGAGCCGAAGCTTTCGCCTGCTGTGATCGGCCGGCTTGATTGGCCTGGAATGGCGATGGTCTGGCCCGGGGCAAGCAGGTTCGGAGTCGCCGCATTGAGTGCGGCGAGCGAGGCGGGATCGAGGAAGCTGTGGTCCTGCGCAATGGTCACCAGCGTGGCTTCGGCGGCGACGCTCTGGACCGGCTCGCCCATCAGTTCGAACCGCGCGCCGGGTTGCAGGCAAGTGGTGGTCTGAATCGCAGTGGCCAGATCATCCACGGTCTTGCCCGCCCGCAGCGCCAGCGAACGCAAGCTGTCATCGGGCGTGGCGGTCTGACCGTTGAAGGCGGTTCCGGGCACCAGCGTACCAGGAACCAACTGGTTGATCCGCGCCAGCGCCTGCCATCCGGGCAGACCCGGCAAACCGGGATAGAGAGCGGCGATAGCCTGTGCGGCGGTGGTCAGCGAATCCGATGACCCGGCTATCCAGGTCAGCGCTTCGAACTGAAGCTTGTCATGGGCTGGATCGACATTATCGGCCACGATCAGCGCATTGTTGAACGCCATCGCGACCGGGACGTTGGCAGCCAAGTCCGATCCGGCGATGACCAGCTTGATTACGGCGGCGTTGCCGTCCTTGAACAGTCCGTCGGGCAGCCCGACCTTGCCTGACGCCATGACGTAGCGCAGGTAGAACCCGCCGGTATGGACCGAACTGCATTCCCACAGGAATTGCAGTACATTCAGGCTTTCGGCGGCGGTCAGATTGGCGATGCTTGCATCTGCCACGGCGGTGTTGCGGACCTTCGCGCGGGGCTTGTCGGCCAGCACCGGTGGAGCGACGGATTCGGTTGAAAGATTGGTCTTGAGAATCGCAGTGCTGGTGAGGTCGAGCACATCGGAAACGAACGTGCCTGCCGGTGCGGTGGCCGTCTGACAGGCATAGGCGATCGCAATCGAAGCGGTCGCACCGACGTCGAAAAGATGCTCCCACAACGCGATCAGCCGCTGCAGCGCGGCTTGGTCGGTCCCGATGATGGTGTAGACACCGGGTGCCGCCCCGGGAATCTTCTCGATCGTCAGGTCGATGACGGTAGCATAGCGGCTGGCGCCAAGCCCCACCGAACTGGTGGTTCCGTCAGGCCCAACCGTACCGATCGTGCCGGCATAGGCGAGCATGCCCGTGGGACTCGCGGCCAGCGCATCGCCCAGCGGAGCGGGAATCATCCACAGGCTGGGCTGGACCACCTTGGCATCGACCGGCGCGACATCGGGCAGCGCCGGCGTCTGCCACCACAACAGCGCGGCTGGCGGTTGGCGATCGGGAACCGTGGTGAACTGGGCCAGCGGCTGCGCAGTGCCAGCGGGAATGCCCGGATTGAACACCAGCTTGGCAAAGGCAGCAACCAGACCGATTTCATCAGGAGAGAGGGTAAAGCTGAGCTTGCCGCCCGGCAGCGTGAACCACTGGGTCGCTGCGGCGGTCAGCGTGATGGTATAGTCGGCGGGCGGTGCCGGGTTGACCGGGAACTCCTGCCCGACCAGCGCATAAAGCGGGAAGGTCGGTTCCGGCGCAGCCACAGCGCCTTGCACGAAAGTCGGGGCCGGAACGCGCAAGCCCCCGAGTAGGAAGCGCGAGGTCAGGTTGAGCGCGTTGGTGAATTTGCCGCCGGTGGCGAGCTGGTCACATAGCGTGCCGGTCACCATGCCGGGGATCGCGGCGATGGTCAGCGTCGCGCCAAGAGTGAGCGGCGCGGTCGTGCCAATCTGCGCCACCAGTTGCTCAAACGACAGGTCGAACGCCTGCGCGATATCGCCGAGCCTCTCGCTGGCAGTGGGCAGATGCGTGGTGGTGGCGATAGTCACCGGCGCGCGCGGGGCGATGATGGTCGAAGCCGCACCGCCAACCTCATTGGTCGCGGCCAGCGTGGTCATGGCGATGCCGTACTGACGCAGGATGTTTTGCGGCGAAGTCGCATAGGGGATGATGATGCGGGCGCCCGTCAAGGGTTCGGTTGCGCCGTTGAGCTGGGCAAGCACCAATTTGGCACCGTCAATCCTGTCCGGCGCGAAATAGGCCGTGGCGATGCTGTCGTAAGTGTCGCCGGTGGTAGTGGTGTAGGCGAGTTCGAAGTTCGGGCTCACCGGGCAAACGACATTGGGCAGCGCCACCGTCTGGCCGGGATTGAGCCGGATCGGCGGGTTGTTGGCGATCAATGCCGCCAGCGTCAGCCCGACGCCCGGGTTGGCGGCAAGGACTGAGGCGAAAGTGCCATCCTTGGGCACCGGATAGGGCAGATCGGGCTGGCTGCCTTGCGGAATGGAGAGCTTTTGGCCCTCGACCAGCTTCAGCCCCGGATTGGCCGCCGACAGCGCGTCGAGCGTGATCCCCGCCACGCCGTACCAATAGGCCGCCAGCCCATCGAGGCAGTCATCGGACCGGGTGGTGATCGTCAGATTGCCCAGGGCGATGGTCTGGCCGGAGGCAAACAGGGCGGTGCTTTCGGCGTTGTCGGCCAGCAGTTGCACAACTGCCAGCAGTGGCACAACCGAAAGTTTGAACGCCTTGGCAAGGCTGGACGGCGTTGCGCCCGAGGGGGCAAGCAGGTTGATATCGCGCAGTGTCAGCGGAACGGCGATATCGAGCAGCCCCGGCGTTGTCTGGTTCGCCGCCGCAACGCCCAGCGCGGTCAGCTGGCGCGGGATCAGCAGAATGGTGGGCGGGCTCAGCGTGTCGAGATCGACCCCGGGATTGGCAGCGGCCAGCATGGTCAGATCGACCGCAAATTCCGCAGCAATCGCCGCTGCGGTTTCGCCCGCCAGCACAGCATGGAGAATCCGCATCGCCGGGATGGCCAGCACGGTCCCCGCAGCGAGCGGGGCGAAATTGACAGTCTGGTTGGCCGCCTGCAATTCTGCAGGCGTTATTCCGAATGTTCCGGCCAGCCCGCCCAGCGTATCGTTCGGTTGGCTGGTATAGGTCACGGCCTGTGCCGGAATGAACACCGAATCGCCCGCGTTAGGCCCGGTTGCGGACATCTCGGGATTCGCGGCGATCAGTTCGGGACCGGTCACGCCGAACAGCGCCGCAACTGCGGCAAAGCTGGCGGCGGCCGGGGCGATGTAATTGTTGTTGTAGAGGTTCGCGACCTCGGCCAGCGTGAGCACCGGGCCGGTGGAGGACAACGTCAGCTTGGTCGCTGCCAGCAGGTCGCGGGCACCTTCCACTGCGCTCTTGGCCAGAAGATAGAACTGATATCGGAACAGAAACGTCGCCATGCTTTCAGGCGCGCCGGGAGTGTTGCCACTGTTGCCGCCCCCACCTGCGCCGCCAGACGCGAAGCTGGGGGTGAGCTTGGCGAAATAGCTCCTGATCGCCGCCTCGTAGCTGGCGTCCACCTTGCGGTCGGCGGCATAGTCGATCGCGAAATCGGGAGTGGCAAGCGACAGCGCGGGAATCATTGCCAGCACGGCCGAAGGCACTTCGCTCGAACCCTGGGCGGTGACGCGCGGCGCCATCGCCATCTCGATGCCGGCGGCCGTGAACAGCGCTTCGAGACCGGGATAGGTGAAATATCTGTCGAACGCGCCGACATCCGACAGCGATTGGAGGATTTCGTCGATGACTGCGGCGGAGACCGTCGCTTGTTCGGCACCGATCGCGATGATCATCTGTTGGAGGAGCGCCCGCATCAGCTGGTTGGTGCCGCTGGCCGGGTCGTCCGAGGTCGGCAGAGTCAACAGCAGCGCGAGCACCGGCGTGGTTGCGGTAAGGGGGACGGTCGATCCGCCAGGAAAGGCGAAATCGGCCGACAAGGCCTGCGTCACCAGCGGGGTGATCGTGATCGGCACAGCTATCTTTGCGGCGGCAGAAGACAGCGCTGCAGCGCGCAGCGGCATGGTCAGCCGTCGCGCCGGACGGCGGCGCAATTGGTTGTGCCACGGCTGGCGCACCAGCAGCGGAGCAGCGAGATAGCTGCGCCGCGTGCGCAGGGTGATCCCGTTCCCCGATCCGCCCGGCGCGGCCAGCTGCCACGGGGGTGCGCTGTCCGATCCGATCACGAAGCGTTCGGTGATGGTCGCGTTGAAGCTGAAGTTGATCCGGATGAACCAGATCTTGATACTCACTGCAACGCTGACCCCGGCGCTGACTTCGATCAGCAGCGCCTTGTAGCTCTCCATATTGAGTGTGATCGAGGCATAGACGGTCAGGCTGACGCTGGCCTGGATGATCCCGAAATCGAGCGAGGCCCAGACCTTGCCGATCAGCGCCACGGTGCCGATCAGGTGGTGATACTGCGCCGACGGCAGGTTCGAATCATCGGGCGCATACCAGCCCAGCACGCCCTGCAGTTCACCGCCGACAGTGATCGAAATCCCGCCACTGAGGATTCCCAACGACAGCGTCTTGCCCACTCCGATCTGCAGCGCAAAGCCGAATTCCAGCACCGTGCCGAAATGCCCCCCGACCACTTTGGGCACATTGCTTGAGGTCTCGCCGTTGAGCACCGCGAAATAGAACCCGCCGAAGCCGGTGAAAGGGAACACCTGGATGCTGAACGAGCGCGAAAAATCGGTGAGGCTGGCGGGGAAGCCGAAATCGACCCGGAAGTTGCCGTTGGTGTAGATGTCGACCGTGATGATCGGCAGGGTGATCGAAACCTCGCCGAATTCGAGATGGCGCATCACATCGGGCAGCGTCAGCTCGATGTGATAGACCCCAATCGTATCGGTGACCTTGCGGTAGAGGATTTCAAAGCGCAGCCCGGCAAAAATCCCGGCCTTTTCGCCCGACAGCTGAATCAGCACCCCGTAAAGCACCGGATCGTTGAAAATCAGGTCCATCCGCAGCGTGCCCGCCACGGTGAAGCGCGCACCGATCAGCCAGTTGCTCCCCGCATCATAGGCAAGCGTCCCGCCCCCCGCGACGGGGTTCTGGTTGGAATCGGCCGGCGGGCGCATCGCTATTTCAAGCGCGTCGATAACCTTGTCCATCTCGGTTGGAACCGAGTCGGCGATCGCGACCCGCTGACCCAGACCAAGAAATTCGAGATCGAAGGCCTTGGAGCCCGCCCCAGGCACCGCCGGCGGCGGATCGTTGAGGGCGTCCCACTTGAGCGGCGGTGCGCCATTAGTGCCATAGGGCTGGCCGAGGAACGAACCGGTCAGCTCAAGCTCAATCTTCGCGGTGCCATAGGGTCGGCTGTAGTTGACCACGATCTTTTTGAGGTCGAGGAATCCGAGATTGGCCACCTGGTCCAGTTCGACCCGCACCGCCTTGGTGGTAAGGTTCACCGAAACGGTAATTGCGGGCAGCTCGATCTTTTCGAAGGCGCTCCACGGCTCACCCAGTGACAATGTGCGCCCGGGTTCGGCAAACGACAGAAAAAAGCCGAACAGATCCCCAACCGTACCGCGTCCCAGACTAACCGTCACGGTCGGCACGGTGCCGTCCTTGCGGTAAATCACGGTCAAATTGCGATAGGCGAAACTCAGCCCCATCGAATTGGGCGCGAAATCGTAGCGCGCGGTCAGCACCAGTCCGTGGATATCGAGTTCGCCCGCCAGGAACCCGCTATATTGCCCGCCGCTCTTTTGAACCTGCAACTCGGCGGTGATCTTGGTATCGAGCTCGGTGATCGTCCAATCGACGACAGTATCGAGCATGAACAGGTCGCCGCTGCTGCTGAACAGCAGGTCGAACTTTTCCAACGTGATATCCGGCGGGGTAAACTTGAACGGCAGCAGCGCCTTGGTTACAGTCTCAAGCTTGAGCGGGCTGACCAGCTGACCGGCGAACGTCCATGCCTTGGTCCCGGTATCGTAGTCCGCGCGGACGTCGAACGGGCTGTTGAACAGCGTCACCGTAGTGGTGAATGTGATGTCCAGCGCCGCGCTGGTGCGGACAAGTTTCAGGCCCAATGCGTCGATCCCGAACTTGGTATCGCCCATCAGCGTGATCGACCAGCCGGTGGCCACAACATTGCAGTCGAACGACCAAGTCTGGTCGGGAATCGAAACCGAACCCCCAATGGTTTGGATGGTCAAGCCGGTGTGGGGGGGATTGATCTTGAAGACGCTTAGCAATTCGCCGACGTCGGGCTGAGTGATGTTGCGAACGGTCAGCAGCTTGTCGGTGAGCGAAAACGCTGCGGTGAATTGCAGCAGCGGGTTCTTGCCCAGTTCGAATTTCCCGGCAAAGGTGATGTCGACCCCGGTCCCGCCAATCCATCCGAAGGTCGCTCCAATCCCGGTAAGTGTCAGCAGGCCACCCGGCAACAGCGGGAAAGTCACCGCGCTGCCGGTATCGACGGTAAGCTGTACCGCTTGCAACCCATCTGCATCGTCGGTCAGGTCAAGCTCAAGGTCCGACAGGACCAGCACATTGCCGAGGCTGAACTGCGTCGGGATCAGTGCGGCGAGCTGCTGGCCCATGAACAGGCTGGCCATGGTGCCGAGACTCGTCAGCGGGACAGAGACCGCGCCGGTATCGAAGCTGGCTGGCTGGCCCACCTCGAGCGGCAGTGGCTGGGTCAGCAGCAACCCCTTGAGCGATGGATCGGTATTGATCTGCGCGTCGAGCTGCCCCGTCGGGTCGCCGGTGCTGGTCGATGCAAAGGAAAGCTGGGTGCGCATCGGCTCAAGTCCGGCCTGGGCCCGGGCATCGACGAAGCCAGTGGTCAGGCCGAATGTCGGTTGCCCGATCCAGGCCGTAATCGCGCCCATGATCGGCGGCACGGCACCCGTCCACAGCTTGGCGTAACCCGACCCCGACAGGTCGGGAACGCCCGAGAATTGCAGGGTTGGCACCGTGGCTGACGAGGCGGCAGTAAAGACGGCGGTGGTGAACGCCTGATCGGCGGGCGGCGTCTGGGCTTTGAGCGCCGGGAACGCGAGGCCAAGCGCCTGGCCTGCAGCCGGACTGACCGCCACCGCCAGCTGCGGTTCGCCGCCTGCCCCGATCGAGAACGTCGCCACCGCCGGAGTCCCCGCCGGCAGACTCAGGAAGGTGCCGGACAGGGCACCGGTCAGCACGATCGTGTTACCAGGCGGGACCACCTTGTCGACCGACATGGTCAGCGCCTTGGCCGGGAACAGCCCGGCATCGCCCAATAGCGCGGCGAGCGCCGGGGCGTTCAGCGTGTTGGTCGCAGGCAAGGCAAGCTGTTTGGTGCCCGCGTTGTAATAGCTCGCCTGCAGCGCGGCCCACAGTGCCTCGATGGTGGTCGCGCTCATGCGTCGGACTCCAGCAGCACCGGTGGTTTCTTGGGTTGCCCGGCACCGTTCTTGAGATAGGCACCCAGCCAGCCGAGCGCGCCACTCGCCTGCTGTTCGGGATTGCCGAACAGCGTGAGGTTGACCTGACCGCCCGACGGAAAGCTGACGGACAGGAATTTGAGTGCGATATTGCTAAGCTGGAGCAGGTAGGTCGGTGGAGCGACGAGGAAGGAAATCCCGCCAAAGCTGAGCGTTATTACTCCTTCGAGCGAGATCGAGCGCTGCCCGCCCGACACCCCGGGCAACGCCAGCCCGACATAGATGCTGGCCGCGTTGGCGTTGGGTGCCCAGCCCAGCAACAGTCCGGCGGTGAAGCCCGCCTCGGCCGCCAACGCGCCGGCGGTGCCAAGGTCGAGATCGAAGCGCAGTCCGTACCACGGCGGGGCAAGCTTGACCCCCTGCAGCGGCGTGTCGACCGGCATGAAACCGAGGCTGTCCGGGGTCACCCCGTCCTGCCCGGCGATCAGCCCGCTCAGCTTCATCGGGAAATGGCTCACCAGACTGGCGCTGCGGACCAGGCTGGTCGCCGGATCGACGACGACGCCCGAGGGATCGAAGGTCAGCGTGCGATAGTTCGGCACGGCTTCAGAGAAGCTCATTCGCACCGCCAGGCTGCGATACGACAGCCCTTGATCAATGCCCTGCTGCCGGTCTTCCGGACCGAACGAGAACGCGTCGAACCCGGTCTGGGGCAGAAAGGCAATCGCTCCGTTCAGCATGAAGACGGCGTTGACCGTGGGATTCTGGTCGTCGGTCCCGGGCAGGGTCACGAACGTCGCGCCGGTGATCGCGATCTGATCGACCACATAGCTGGTCAGCGCATAGGCGGTCGGCTGGGCGGCAACGAACTGATACGAGCCGATCTGACCGGTGCCGGTTTGCGCCTTCTGGTAGAAGCCGTTGAAGCCAAGGTTGTTGTCGCTTGCGCCGATCTGTGTTGCGGGTTCACCGAACAGCTCGTTGATCAGCAATTCAACCCGGCTTGAGAAATTCGCCACCTGCGAATTGGCAATCAGCACCTTGAGTGAATTGACTTTGAAGCCGAAGGTGTCGGTACCGGCAAGCGCCTTCGGGTCGTTATAATTGATCAGCCCGAAGATCGAGCTGGGCGATGCGGTAAAGGTGGCGGCGGCGTTGGTGACAGGGGTGGTGCTAACCCCCACATGATGCGCCTGAAACGCGGCCGGATCGATTCCGGCGGCCAGCGCGCGCATCTGTTCGGGCAGCCCAGCCAGTGGTACCGTGGCATTGAGCGCGAGGATTCCGGTCCACGATGGATCGTCGATCACCGTATCGACAAAATAGGCAAGGTCCGGATTGGTCGCGCGCTCGGTGCGTGCATCGGCAATGATCTGGGCAATTTGCTGCGCGGTAACTGCCGCAGATAGGCTAAATGTTGCGGCATCGCTCCACTGCGAAGTGTCGGCTGCCGCTACCGCCAGCGAAGTCTTGCAGAATTTGAAGATCAGAATCGTCTGATGCGTGGACCAATTGTGGGGGTTCAGATCAAATTCCCAACCCAAATCATTATCGGTACCGTTCCCAGCGGCGAACAGGCTGAAATCGCCGCAGATCTGGCAAAGCAAGTCCTGATTGTCGGTAATCGACTTTGGCGCACTGGCGGGCGCTATTGTTGCGAGAAAGTCGGCCCGGTCGTTAAAACCCAGTGCTCCGCCGACAATCTTCTTAGCCAACCAGTCGCTCGCCGCTTGGTCGTTGATCTGGCCGTCGAGCAGGACAACCCGCTCCGCTGACAGATAATAGCCGATATCGGCGTTGGCCAGCAGCGCGGCCGCGTCAGTCACCGCGAGAAACAACTCATTGCTCTGCAGCGCACCTTGCAGCGGTGCGGCAATGTTGCGGAGCAGCAGGCCCGGTGGGCGCGGTGGCGGGTCAATAGATGGCCAAGGCGAGTTGAGTGCGATCGTCAGCGTCTGCCAGGCATTGGCCGCACCGAATTCAAGCAGCAGTCCCTGCGGCGTGGTACCGAAGGGCGGCGCAGGCAAGGTGGCGGCGACCAGCGCCTGCGTATGCTTTGCCGCCGCAGCCCCTGCTGCGCGCATGAGGCCGACCCGCTTCGGCGACCAGACCTGGCGTTCGAACTCCGCCAGATCGGCGGCGACAATCCCGCCGCCGGGCACAATCGAGGCATAGGGTAGCAGCGGGATCGCTGCGGTCGAACCCGGCACCAGCGCGGCGATCGGCATCGGCAGGTAACTGAGGAATTGTGAGGCCGTGGCATCGCCCTGGTGCATCACCGCCTGATCGGGCTGCGAATAGTAGGCCGCCCCTTCAGTCGGGGTTTCGATTTTCACCCAGGCAGTAGTGGCAATGCCACAGAGCGGGCCGAAAGTCCGCGCCTTCGGGGCAGCGGCATCCACCGTCGAAGCAGCCGGGGGAGGCAGAGTCGCCGCAAAGGCCGGTTGATCGGGGACAAAGGTCAGTGTCGCGCCAGCGGCCGGCGGAGCGAGATATTCGACCGGCGACAGTCCCCCCATCAGCGTCGTCGCCAGAGCGGCGGGTCCGGGGCCAGCTGCGATTGCCGCCGGATTGGCGAGCGTCACCGTCCCGCTGGGCACCAGCGTATAGATGGGATCGCGGCGCTGGACCGGGTTGCCCCGGGCATCGATCTCGACCAGCCGCGCCGACAGCACCAGGCAGAAATCGTTCCCGAAGCTGGCGGTCAGCGTCGCCCCCGAAGCGCTGCGATAAGCGCTGGGCACCGCCGCGGCACCGGGCAGTCCCAGCTGGCTCCGCGCATGATCCTCGGGCGCGAGCGGATCTAGCATTGCCGCCAGCGTGACCTTGTTCGCCCCAAAGTCGAACGGGCGATAGCGCGTGGTCTGCGCATAGCCCGCCACCCCGGTGGGCGCGGTGTAGCAGCGCAGCCCCAGGTCGAGCGAATCGAGCCCCGCCCCATCGACCGACACGGGAAATGCCATGCAGCCCGCCGTGCCGGGTTCGCCCGCCAGATCGATCGCTAGCGGCCCGTCGACCGCAAATTTCACCGGGTTACGCGCGCCATAGGGCGTCACCGTCAGTTGGATCGGATTACCTGCGGCCGAGAGGCTGAGCGCGGTGCCGTCGCCATTGGCGACAACCCCCGTACCCGACGGCACCGATATTGCGATATTGCCGAACTGGATCGCGGTCAGCCGGGACACGGTAGAACGCACTCCGGCGGGATCCGCGAATAGCGTCCAGCCCGCCAACGCGCGGGGCGCAGGGTCGGTGAACCAACTGAGCAGGGCACCGTTGCGGGCGCTCGAAGCGAACCACGCCTGCGCGGCGGTGACGAAATCGGCGATGTCGGTATCCGCTATCGCTGCGGTGATCAGGAACCAGCCGGGCGTCGTCAGCCCGTCGGCCAGCGAAAGCGAAACGGGGGCGGGGGTGCCGGGCGCGAGGAGGAACCCGCTCAGCACACCATCGGCCGGCCGACTGGCCGACAAGTACAGCGCCGGAGCGCCTGCCCAAGGCAGCAGCAATGCCGTCACGGTTTTCCGCCGGGCCGCCTGAATGTCGGCTCCTGACCGAAGTTGCCACCTCTGGTGATATTGGATTGGCCGATGGGCAGCGTCTGAAACCCACCATCGTAAATGTAGTCGCCGGTGTTACTGTACACGGTCACCGCGTAGCCCGTGCTTTCGGCCTGCAGGCAATTGATCGTGATGACGCCCTGCTGATCGGCCTGCATCGTATACGGCGAAGACCCGGTAAATGCCGGGATGAAATCGACGATCGCGCCCGGAATGATATTGGCACCATTGCTGTCCATCACGGCCACCCGATAGATGGGGAAGATCGGATAGGTGCTGCCCTGCGAGACGCCCGGGGCTGGGAGAAACATCGTATCCGAGGGCCGGCTATGCGAATGGATACTCAATGTCGAAGTCAGGAACGGCGTGTAGGTCGTTACAAAAAAATAATAATCAAACACCGGATTTTGCAATGTTACGTACCACTGGCCAGTGTTGGGCTGGCGATTGAGCGGGAAATTGTAGAGAAAAGTGCTCCCGGCATTATAGGTGATCAGCACCACCGGATCCAATTCGTCCTCCGCGCCCGAGGCGAGGCCGTTGCACGCTTGAGGGATGTTGAACGAGGGTACCGCCTGGGCATCCTGGCTGCCCGCGAGACACGCCGCAGCGATGAAGGCGGCAGCACACCTCGCGGTCGCACGCCGCGAACTGGCCGCGCGGCTCAGCATGTCACCGTCACACTGAGCCGCACACCCAGATGATCCGAGGTTTGGTTGCGCCAGGTGACCCAGTTGGCCGCGCTGGGATAAATCCAGCTAGTCGGAAGCAACGGCGGGATCGCCGGACCGATAGCCAACGTCGGCGCTGCCTGCGTAACCGCGTGATCGTATTCGCTGCTGAGCGCCCCAGCCCTGGTCAGGCTGGTCCGTACGTTGGGATCGATCATGGCCTGGTTGGCAATGTTGTCGACCCAATCGAACCCGGTGTCATTGGCTTCGAGATTCCAATCCCCCAGGATCAGCACCGCGCCGTTGTTCAGGCCGCGGAGATGTTGATAGATGTTTTCCATCGCCGCAGCTTCATTTCGGCGCAGACCGATGGTCTTGCCGAAGACCGCATGAAAATCGACGATCCAGACGTCGCACGACTGATTGTTTGCCCCGGTAACCCGGAACAGCGCGCCATAGGGTGGACGCATGTAAGTGACTTGACTGCCAAGATTGTCATCCTGGCCAAGAAAGGCGACGCTGTTGGCACCGCCGGCGGTGCGATGAAGGATGCCGTAATATTCGATGTAGGATGATCGGCCTTTCCAGCCCGACGTCCGATAGGCGAAGTTTGGCGGGTAATTGCCATTGACGCCCTTGTTATTGTTGCCGATCAGGCAGGGATAACCCGGTGTCATGACCTCCTGCATCACGATGATATCGACTTGCGGCGCAAAATTGGCGATTGACACGCATTGTGTGAGCAACCTGCTGCCATGCCCGAAGCGCAGCACATTCTGGGTCTGGATCGTGAAGGTTACGACACTCTGCGCCTGGGCAAGCTGCGGCAGGGCCAGCAGCAAACCGACGATCAGTGCGCGACGGATCATGGCTTGCGACCTCCGGCGGCGGTTGCGGAGCCCTTGCCCTTACTTTTGCCCTGGCCATTGCCCGAGCGGTTGGTGTCGCCGGTGGTCAGCGTATCGCCCTTGAGCAGCGGCAGGTCGAAGCCGTCGCCACATGGTCCGATGGCCTGGTCGGCATCGGTAAAGTTGATCGCGCCAAGCATGTAAGTGTCGTCATGCGAACCGGGCGGGAACGGCGGATCGTTGTTTTGCACCCAGCGGCCGAAGCCGAGCGAAAATGGCGTCGCGCCGATCCCGGTATTCGCCAGCTGGTACGGTGCCGGATCGGCATAGCGCTGCACCACATTGCGCAGCGTGGTCCCAACCGCCACAGTTTGCGCCACGCCATTGGCCCACGTCCGGACGTAGGGAACGATGGTCACGCGCCCGGTAAACTGGATGACCACAGTCGGCTTGTTGTCGGCCTGGGTGATAATTCCGCTCCCGCTCCCCCCCAGAACCTGAGCCACGGCGGCGGCCAGATCGGCATAGGTGTCGGCACAAACCAGCTGGCAGCTAAGGCTGGTGCCGGAAGGCTGGGTGCTGTTCGACGCCGGGAAAATTGTCGGCCAAAGCAGCTTCACATGCCGCCGCGCGTTCCCGCCAAGTTGAAGATCGACCGGACCACCGGCCTGGATGGGAACCGGTTCGGGCGGCGGCGGCGGCGGCGGCGGCTGCAACTGGACACCCGGATTGAACAGGCCCGAAAAGCTGTCGAACGCCAAGGTGAAATCGGGTCGGCGGACCACATCGAGGACCGTCAGCCCGGTGGTGGCAAACCCGTTGAAACCTTCATTGGGGCCATCTGGCCCATCGCAATACTGGTAACCGGCCCAAGCGACTTGCAAGGCCATGCCGGCCGAAACACCGATCGTTTGGTGTAGCGGATCGAAGTCGTAAAAGAATGGCAGGATTTCATCGTACTGTAGCGGCAGCATCGCTGCGACGCGCCCGACTATCAGCTCGGCCGAACCCTTGACGATCACTGGCGTAGCAGCGACTTCCAATGCTTCGAGCTGTGCCATGAACACCTGGAATGCGATCAGCAGGTTAGTCCGATCGGTCGAATCAGCACTCCACACCAAAGCGGCAGCGGCGGTAATTTGCAGAGCGGACAACGGGGCGCTGGCGCCGGGCAGCACGATCTGCGCCGAAAACACCGTTTGAGTGGCGGGCAATGGTGTCGGCAGCGTCACATTGGGCAAGATTACCGGCCCGGCGGCCGCATTGCTGTCAACCGGCCCGACGACATAGATATCGACATCCTGCCCGGAGGTTGCGGTGGCGGGGATCAGGAACGGGCCGATTCCGCTCTGTCCGCCGAAGCTGCTGGTGATCGAATATTTGGGGCCGTTGGGACCTTTGCCCGGATTGTTTGCCACCGTCATCCCCCGATTCCCTGAAAGCGCGAGGGCGCAGCAAGCCGCGTTGACAGCCGAACCCTGTCAAACGAATCACTGTGCCTGAAATGCAACCCGGATTTTCTTGAAATCTTTAGAGGGCAATTGGTGACACGACAGAGACCTCTGCGCAAGCGGCAAACTATTGCGACGCGATTATTATTCTCATCATGTTCAAGGACTCGATGGAATTGCGAGTTACAGCCCCGCAGCCTCGCCGGGTGAACAGCACCTATTGATCACGCGCGGTGCCAAAGGTTTCGCTAGCTGTATCCTTTGGTGCGATTGCGCGGCGCAACAAAGCGAGAACTCTTAACAAGAGGGTGTCTTTATTTTTATTTTTCAATATTTTGTGATATAACTTGACGCTCCAACAGTACGATGAAATTTGCCGGAATCCCAATTTTTTATCATGATCGGGGGTTCGAATCCTCTAGCTGGCACCATCCTTCACAGTCGCCATGCCAATGGCTATCAGCTTGGCATGAAAGGGATCATGCAAAACTGGCGCGATGGGCGGTATCTCATGCTTCGTCTGGCATTGTTTGCGCGGGTCGGCCAGCGCATTTTGGCTGGCGACCTGCCCTATGTCGACATCTGGGACCGCAAACCGCCGAGGTTGTTCTTTGCCTATCCGATCATCGCGCTGGGTTCTTCATCGCCGTTGGCCTACCGGCTGACTGGCCCCGCAGTTCTATCCCCACTACGCGATTCCGCTGCCGGTTCCGCTATGCGTTGCAGCGGCAGCTGCCTTCGACCAGCGGCTGGTCGGGATTGCCGCCGTCGGCGTGGTTGCAGCCTGTATGTTCCTGTTCCAATGGCCGTTCGACTGCGCCTATCACGTCAAGGCAGGCGTGGCTGTCCATTCGTTCGCCGACAAGATCGTGACCAGCGAAGCAAGCACCATGCTGCTCTAGGACGGTCCACCCGCACTCTATTCCGTCAGCGCACTTCGCCCCCTGTCCCGGCGCGTTTTTCCATTCCACTGGAACCACCAGATCGAGGCCGATGTATGGGGCGGATCGACCGAGCGCGAGCTGGCCAGGGTTCTGGAAATCGGACCCGATATCGTGGTCGTCAGCACCCGGCCCCGCAACCAGCCGGTCAACGCTGCAACCTGGCGGCAGATCACCGACTACGTAAAGGGATGCAAGTTGATCGTGCGCCATGATCTTTACGAAATGCACCGCCGCGATCCGTTCGAAGCGTGGGATTGCCGAATGCGCCACGACACACAGAAATGACGCGATAGCATTGACGCCGACCAGCGGCTGTCGCAAGCGCCGGTGATCATATACTTGCCAGACCAGTCACAAACCGAGGCAACCCACATGCTTGGCGCGATGATCGAACGCCTGTTCGAACGGAACCTCGACGATGCCGCGCAAGGCCGCGCCCGCGATGGTCAGTGGCTGCCCGAGCTGTGGGCCGAGATCGCCGAAATGGGCCTGCCGCTGGCGCTGCTGAGCGAGGAGCAGGGCGGATTTGGGCTTTCCGCTGCCGAGGCGGGCGAAACGCTGCGGATGCTGGGCAGCTTTGCCGTCCCGCTGCCCGTCGCCGAGACGATGGCGGCCAATCGCTTGCTAGCGACTGCTGGTCTCCCGCTGGCCGAGGGCGCGGCGGGACTGGCTGTTGCGAACAATGTCACATTGGCGGACGGCCGCCTGACCGGAACCGTTGCGCGCGTCGCTTGGGCCGAGCAGCTCGACTGCCTGGCGCTCGGCGTTGGTGCCACGCTCTACCGCGTGCCGCGTGGCGGGTGGACCATTATCGAATCTGGCCACGCGCTCACCGGCCACCCGCGCGACACCATCGCGATCGACTGGACGATCACCGACAGCGCCCCCCTGCCCCACGATCCCACCGCCGAGGGTGCGACCGTCCGCGCGTTTCAGATTGCCGGCGCGCTCGAAGCCGCGCTCGATTTGACGCTCGAACACACCGGCACCCGCGTCCAGTTCGGCAAGCCGCTCTCGAAATTTCAGGCGGTGCAGCACGAGCTGGCCAAGCTCGCGGGCGAACTGGCCTGCGCCACCGCTGCCGCCGATCTTGCCGCCGAAGCACTGGCGCGCGGAGACCTCGCCGGGGTCGCCGCAGGGACGTTGCGCGCACGCGAAGCGGCAGGCAACGGCGCGGCAATTGCCACGCAAATGCACGGCGCAATCGGCTTCACCCGCGAGCACCGGCTGCATCTTTACACCACCGCTTTGTGGAGCTGGCGCGACGAATATGGCGGGCAGGTCCATTGGGCCAAAATACTCGGGAAGGCCGCGCTGGATGCCGGGGCCGATGGCTACTGGCCGATGGTGACATCATTATGATCCCCTTTCCCTCACCCCCCGCCGACAGCCCCGAAGTGCTTGCGCTGCGCACCGAATTCCGCGCGTTCCTGGACGAGCAGCTCAAGGGCCGCAGTCCGCGCGCACGGTCGGACAATTGGTACGGCTTCGACCGCGCCTTTTCCAAGGCGATGGGGCAAGCCGGATACCTTGGGATGACCTGGCCCAGGCAATACGGCGGCCACGAGCGCTCGGCCTTCGAGCGCTATGTGATCGTCGAGGAAACCCTCGCCGCCGGGGCACCCGTCGGGGCGCATTGGATCGCCGACCGCCAGAGCGGGCCGAGCATCATCAAATACGGCACCGAAGCGCAAAAGCAGCGGCTGCTCCCCGGCATCGCCGCTGGCGACCTCGCGTTCTGCATCGGGATGAGCGAACCGGATTCGGGGTCCGACCTTGCCGCCACCCGCACCCGCGCGGTGCGCGACGGCGACGTCTACCGCGTCACCGGCACCAAGGTGTGGACCAGCTTTGCGCATGAGGCCGACTGGGTAATCCTGTTCTGTCGCACCGGTAGCGGCGGCCCCGCCGATCGCCAGGCCGGGACCAGCCAGCTGCTGGTCGATCTCAAGAACACGCCGGGCCTGACGATCAAGCCGATCATCGACCTCGCCGGTCAGCACCATTTCAACGAGATGCATTTCGAGGATGCGATCATCCCCGCCGACATGCTGCTGGGCGCGGAGGGTCAAGGCTGGGAACAGGTGATGAGCGAGCTGGCGTTCGAACGCTCGGGCCCCGAACGCTTCCTCTCCTCGATCGAGTTGCTCAAGCAATTGATCGGCATGGTCCAAGGCCGCGACAGCGACGCGGCGCAAATCACGCTGGGCCGCCTCACCGCGCGGCTTGCGGTGCTGCGCCGCCTTTCGCGCTCGGTCACCGCCATGCTCCAGGAAAAGCAGGACGCTGCGCTGCAAGCGGCGATCGTCAAGGATGTCGGCGCGCTGTTCGAGCAGGGCCTGCCCGACATCGCGCGCGAGCTGATCGATGCCGAACCCGATCCGCGCGCGGCCTCGGCCTATGCCGCAGTGCTGGGCAATATCGTACTCAACGCGCCAAGCTGGTCGCTGCGCGGCGGCACGCGCGAAATCCTGCGCGGGATCATCGCGCGCGGCTTGGGAACGCGGTGACCGAAGACGCCATGACCTACGCGCGCTATTTGGCGCTCGACGAGCTGTTGGGCGCCCAGCATCCGCGCTCCGATTGCGATGACGAAATGCTG
>JANOOJ010000046.1:0-6364 GCA_031421295.1 Novosphingobium sp. | reverse complement strand
GGCGATCAGCTCGTTCATCCGCACCACCGGCTCGCTTGCCGAAGCCTGCGCTGCATTGCCTGCGCTGACCGAAAAGGCGCGGCCCTTGTCATCCTCGCCGCGATAGGTTGCGGCATCGACGCGCATCCGCTCGCTGGTCTGCTCGACCTTGTTGCGATCGAGCAGGAAGCTGATCTCGCCGCGCGGGCTAAGCGGGGAAAGTACCATCACCGCGACGATTACGCCGACTGCGCCAGGCAGCGCGACCGCAAGGAAGCGGATCAGCTTGTCGTGGAAACCTCCCGGCGCGGCGAAGGCCTGTCTGCGGGTGCGGATGAGGTCGGCAGCCTGGGTCATCGAACCGCTCAGCCTTCGTGGCTGAAGATATCCTTTTCTGCCCAGCCGGCGAGATCGAGCCGGGCGCGCATCGGCAGAAAACCGAAGCAGGCCTGCGCCATTTCGCTTCGCCCCTCGCGCGCCAGTCGCTCGACCAGAATGGTGTGCATCGCGTGGAGATAGCGCACATCAGAGGCGGCATATTCGCACTGCGCTTCGGACAGTTCGCCCGCGCCCCAGTCACTCGACTGCTGCTGCTTGGAGATTTCCTTGCCCAGCAACTCGCGGACCAGGTCCTTCAGCCCGTGGCGGTCGGTATAGGTACGGGTCAGCTTGCTGGCGATCTTGGTGCAGAATACCGGCCCGGCTTCGACACCGAGGTAATGCTCAAGCGCCGCCAAATCGAAGCGGGCGAAATGGTACAGCTTGATCCGCGCGGGATCGGCCAGCACCGCCTTGAGATTGGGCGCATCGTAAGCGCTGCCTGCAGCGAACCGGACCAGATGCTCATCGCCCCCGCCGTCCGAAATCTGGACCAGGCACAGCCGGTCGCGCGGGGTAATCAGGCCCATCGTCTCGGTATCGACCGCGACCGGACCCGGAGCGAGCACGCCTGCGGCGAGATCTTCTTCGTGGAGATGGACTGCCATATGGCCGGCACGCTTAGGCCGATTGGCCGGCGAGGGGAAGGGTTGCTGTTGGTTTCACACGAAGACACGAAGATGTCGCGCTTGGCCGCAGGCCATCAATTCCTCGCGGACGTGCAATGTGTGCCCAGTGTTTGGATTGCAATGCGGCTTTGCCGCTGGGCGAACCCTCTTCGTGTCTTCGTGTGAAACCATTTCAACGGCTCCCCGCGCGACATGCAGGTCATCGCTTGCTAGGGCGGCACCATGAGCAACACCGATGCCGTCCCAGAGTCCTGGCGCGCCGCGCTCGATCCGGTGCTCGCCACGCCCAAGTCGCGCCAGCTGGGCGGGTTTCTCAAGGCCGAGGAAGCGGCGGGAAAGGCGATTTATCCGCCGCGCGGCAGCCGACTCGCGGCGCTGGCCTTGACCCCGCTCGCTGCGGTCAAGGTCGTGATCCTTGGGCAGGACCCGTACCACGGACCGGGGCAGGCGCACGGATTGTCGTTCTCGGTGCAGGACGGCGTGCGGGTGCCGCCTTCCTTGCTTAATATCTACAAGGAGCTTGAGGCCGACCTCGGTCTGCCGCGCCCGCAATCGGGCAACCTCGCGCGTTGGGCACAGCAAGGCGTGTTGCTGCTGAACGCCGCGCTGACGGTGGCGGATGGTCAGCCTGCCTCACATCAGGGTAAGGGCTGGGAAGAGCTCACCGACGCGGTGGTTGCTGCCGTCGCCGCCAAGCCCGAGCCGTGCGTATTCCTGCTGTGGGGCAGTCATGCGCGCAAGAAGGCGCAAGCGGTGCCGGGGCTGATGCATGGTCGCCATCTGGTGCTGACCGCGCCGCATCCCAGCCCGTTGTCAGCGCATTCGGGTTTCTTCGGCTGCAAGCATTTCAGCCAGGCCAATGCGTTTCTTGAAGCGGAGGGACGCGGCCCGGTGAATTGGCGGCTGTAAGCTGTGATTTGTCTCGGGCCGAGCTGATTTTCCGGGATACGTCAAGGAGATAGACGCAGGTCGTGGCGCTCGCTAAGTCCCGCATCGTGAAACTGTCACACGATCTCGAAAGCGCTAGTCTGGGGGCCGTGTTGAGGACCGCGCTCGACGCGGTGGTGGTGATGCGGCTCGACGGGACGATCGCAGGCTGGAACGATGTCGCCGAGCGGACCTTTGGCTGGTCCTTCGACGAGGCGCGCGGTCGGCGGATGAGCGAGATGATTATTCCCGAGCGCTATCGCACCGCGCATGAGCAGGGACTGGCGCACTATTTGGCAACCGGCGAAGGCCCGGTGCTCGACCGGCATTTCGAGATTGAGGCGCTGCATCGTGCCGGGCACGAGCTTCCAGTCGAATTGTCGATCACCCGCACCGAGCAGTTCGGCGAACCGGTGTTCCTGGGCTTTCTGCGCGATATCAGCGAACGGCGCGATGCGGCGCGGCGGCAGGAACTGCTGATCGGCGAGCTCAACCACCGGGTCAAGAACATGCTCGGCGTGGTCTCGGGCATCGCGCACCAGACCGCGCGCAATTCCTCAGACATCGCGAGTTTCAGCGAAGCCTTCGACGGACGGCTGATGTCGCTGGCCAGAGCGCATGAGATCCTGACCGGGTCGAGCTGGGAAGTGGCGCCGCTCGTGACCTTGATGGATGCGCTGCTTGCGGCCTATCGCGACGAAGCCGGGCAGGTTTCGTGGCACGGCGATGACGTGGAACTCGATTCGCGCCAGCTCCTGAGTATGGGCATGATAGTGCACGAACTGCTGACCAATGCGATCAAATACGGCGCGCTGTCGCAGCCGGGTGGGCGGCTTGCGATCACTTGGCGGCGCGAAGCAGCGTGGCTGAATTTCGCGTGGGACGAAACCGGGCTTGAGGGAGTCACCCCGCCCGCGCGGCTGGGCTTCGGCAGCAAAATGATCAAACTCAGCGCCGGGCATGAATTGCGCGGACGGCTAACAACCGAATGGGCGACGGACGGGGTTCGCCATCGGCTCGCGTTTCCGCTTGAGAGGATCGGCGGATGACAGGGCAATCGCCGGTTTGGGCCGGTTTTCACGAGGGCGGAGGTCCGCCGCCCCTGGCAAATGACGCTTCCCCGCGACCACTCCCGCACAAATTTCTCGCTCGCCCGGTGCTGATCATCGAAGACGAAGCGATGATCGCCTGGTGGCTGGAAACCTTGCTGGAGGATCTGGGTTTCACCACGATTGGCATTGCTGCCACCGCAGCCGACGCGGTGGCTTTGGCGCAAACGCTGCTTCCGGGGTTGGTTGTGTCGGATATCAACCTTGGGGCGGGGGAGGAAGACGGGATCGATGTGGTGGCCACGATCGCGGCAGGCGGATCCATCGCGACCCTGTTCGTCACCGGCCATGCCGAGGATGAAGCGATGATCCGGATTGGTGCGGTCGCCCCGCTTGCCCGCGTGTTGCGCAAGCCGGTGGCGGCCACCGCGCTGCGCGAGGCAATTGCCGAAGTGCTGATCGACCCGCGCTGCCACTAAGTCGCGCGGGGGCGGCGGCCGACCGCGCGCGTTGCGTCCAAGGCCGGCGCGATGCGGGCAACCGGCGGAGGCAATCCGGGCAACCGTCAGGCGACGGGTTTGAGCCGGATCTTCTTTTCGATCTTGGCCGCTGCTTTTTCAGCCTTTTTGCGGCGGTTGAAGACCTTTTTCATATAACGCTGGTCCTTGTCGGTCAGCGTTTTCTCCGCTTCGAGGAACTGCTCGGTTTCCTCTTCGAGGATATGGTCGAGGTATTCCTCCTTGAGCCCGGCGAAATGCGTCAGCCAGCCCGGCGCGGTCATGTCGCGCGCGGCGGCATCGGCCATCAGCTTGTCGAGCTTGTGGTGATCGCCCACGGCATGCCGCGCAAAGGGGGTAGTCTCGGGATTGCGCATGACGGTGGACCACAGTGCCTGCTCTTCAGCCGCAGCATGGCCGTGAACGTCGCGGACGAATTCGTCGAACAAACGCTTGCGGTCGGGCGAGGATGGCTCGGTCGCATCGATCATCGCCAGCAGGGCGCGGTGCTTGTCGTGATCTTCGACCAACCGTCCGAAAATGGCGGGATTGCCGCGAAACTTGGTCGCCGGGGTCGAGCCGATGTTCACGGCGACATCCGGGGCGGTTGCCTTGGCTTTGCCAATGGCGGCGGACTTGGCAGCTTTCTGTGTCGCGGGGCTAGCGGTGCGGGCCATGGAACATCCTTTTTCGCCCGCGTTCCTCCCGCAGGTGCGGTTACAACGCGGGAACCGTAGCCCGGTTTCAGCCGCATCTTCATATCGCGCGGAGAAGTCCTATCTGGAGGCCTTAATCCCCGCCCTAGTAGAGACTTTCCATGATCGAACTTCGCCCCTTCGCCTCGCTTGGCGCCGCCGACCACGGCTGGCTCGATGCCCGGCACCATTTCTCCTTTGCCGATTACCACGATCCGGCGCGCACCAGCTTCGGCCCGCTGCGCGTGTGGAACGATGATACCATCGCCGCCGGGGCCGGTTTTCCGCCGCATCCGCATAGCGACATGGAAATCATCACCTATGTCCGCAAGGGCGCGATCTCGCACCGGGACAGCCTCGGCAACGCGGGCCGGACGATCGCGGGCGACGTTCAGGTGATGTCGGCAGGCACGGGCATCCGGCATGAAGAATTCAACGCCGAAGCTGGGCCTTGTCAGCTGTTCCAGATCTGGATCATGCCCGATAGCCGGGGTCATGCGCCCAGTTGGGGCACGCGCCCGTTCCCGAGCGGCGACCGCGCGGGCCGACTGGTGCCGCTCGCCTCGGGGATGGCGGGCGATAACGATGCGCTGCCAATCCACGCCAATGCGCGCGTGTTGGGGGGCTTCATCAAGGCGGGCGAGACCGTCAGCTATCCGGTCTCGCGCGATCGCCACCACTATCTGGTCCCCGCCACCGGCCGGGTCCGGATCGGCGAGGTCCAAGCCGCCGCGCGCGACGGGGTGGCAATCACCGATGTCGATAGGCTGGAGATCACCGCGCTGGAGGACAGCGAAGTGGTGCTGGTCGACGCGGCGTAAGTGCCTTCAACGCGGTAGTTCGGTCGCGCCCATCAAGGCCAGATCGACCGCCCGCGCCGCCTGGCGGCCCTCGCGGATTGCCCAGACCACGAGGCTCTGCCCGCGCCGCATGTCGCCGCAGGCGAAGATCTGCGGATCGCTGGTGCGGTAGCTCAACGTGTCGGCGAAGACGTTGCCGCGCGCGTCGAGATCGAGCCCGGCCTGGTCGAGCAGGCCCTGTTTGCGCGGCCCGGTAAAGCCCATGGCGAGCAGGATCAGGTCGGCCGGAAGCGTGAACTCGCTGCCTTCGATCTCGATCATTCCCTGCTGGTCCCATTCGACGCGGACGCATTCAAGGCCGGTGACCTGGCCGTTATCGCCCGCGACGCGCTTGGTCAGCACCGCCCAGTCGCGCGCGACGCCCTCTTCGTGGCTCGACGAGGTGCGCAGCTTGAGCGGCCAGTCGGGCCAGGTTAGCGCCTTGTCTTCCTTTTCGGGCGGCTGGGGCATGATTTCGAGCTGGGTGACCGAGGCTGCGCCCTGGCGGTTCGAGGTGCCGACGCAGTCCGATCCGGTATCCCCGCCGCCGATCACGATAATATGCTTGCCGGTCGCAGTCAGCGAACCGCGCGGCGCGGCGCGCAGCTCGTCATCGCCCGCATTGCGCTTGTTCTGCTGGGTGAGGAATTCCATCGCCAGCCGCACCCCGGGCAGCTCGCCGCCGGGAATATCGAGTCCGCGCGGCTCTTCCGCCCCGCCCGAAAGGACAATGGCGTCGAAATTCTCTTTCAGCGATCCAACCGATATGGTTACTCCAACCTCCATCGAAGTGCGAAACTGGACGCCCTCGGCCTCCATCTGCACCGCGCGGCGGTTGATCAGGTGCTTTTCCATCTTGAAGTCGGGGATGCCGTAGCGCAGCAGCCCGCCGACCCGGTCGGCCTTCTCGAACACCGTCACCGAATGACCCGCGCGCGCCAATTGCTGCGCGGCGGCGAGCCCCGCCGGGCCCGAGCCGACCACCGCCACGGTCTTGCCGCTGCGATGCTGCGCGATCTGCGGGACGATCCAGTGCTCGTCCCAGCCATGATCGACAATCGCGCATTCGATCGATTTGATCGTCACCGGCGCATCGACGATATTGAGCGTGCAGCTCGCCTCGCACGGCGCGGGGCAAATCCGCCCGGTGAATTCGGGAAAGTTGTTGGTCGAATGCAGCACTTCCAGTGCATTGCGCCAATCGCCCTCGTAAACCAGGTGGTTCCAGTCGGGGATGATGTTGTTCACCGGACAGCCGGTGTGGCAGTACGGGATGCCGCAATCCATGCAGCGGCTGGCCTGCGCGCGCAGCGCTGGTTCCTTCGGCGGAATCACGAATTCGCGGTAATGGCTCAGCCGCTCCTGGGGATC
>JANOOJ010000045.1:0-4650 GCA_031421295.1 Novosphingobium sp. | reverse complement strand
GTCGGCAAAAGCTCGCTGCTCAACGCGCTCGCGGGGCGCAAGTCGATCGCCCGCGCCTCGGTCACCCCGGGGCGCACGCAGGAGCTCAACTTCTTCGAGGTGGGCGAGCCGACCGCGCTGCGGCTGGTCGACATGCCCGGTACGGCTTTGCCAAGGCCCCGCCCAAGGTCGCCGAACAATGGCGCCGCGTGGTCCGCGATTTTCTGCGCGGGCGGGTGGTGCTCAAGCGCACGCTGCTGCTGATCGACGCGCGCCACGGGGTCAAGCCGGTCGATGGCGAGATGATGACGATGCTCGATGAAAGCGCGGTCAGCTACCGTCTGGTGCTGACCAAGGCCGACAAGATCAAACCGACCGAACTCGCCGAGGTGCTGCTGCAAGTGCAAACCGAAGCCCGCAAACACGTCGCCGCGCACCCCGATGTGCTGGTCACCTCGGCAGAATCGAAGCTGGGGATTGCAGAGTTACGCGCTGCGGTGCTGGCGGATTCGGAGGTTTAGGCAAAGCTGCGTCGGCCTGATGTGTCCGCTCGTGGTGAGGAGGGACTGAGCGAAGCGAAGGCCCGTCTCGAACCACTAGGCGCGGCGCTGGGTCCTTCGAGACGGCTCTCAGCCTTCGGCTTCGATGCCTCCTCAGGACGAACGGGAAATGGACCAGTTGCATCCGCACGTCACCGCGCGAACAACTGCCCCAGATCGGCAAAGGCCTTCATCTCGATCGCGTTGCCCGAGGGATCGCGGAAGAACATCGTGGCCTGTTCGCCCGGCTCGCCTTTGAAGCGGATGTAGGGCTCAATATCGAACTTGGCCCCCGCCGCTTTCAGCCGCTCGGCCAGCGCCTGCCAATCGTCGAGCGCCAGCACCACGCCGAAATGCGGGACTGGCACGCCGTGGCCATCGACCGGATTGCTGCCCGCATCACCCCCGCCGCCCGCGACCAGATGGGTAACGATCTGGTGGCCGTAGAAATCGAAATCGATCCAGGCATCCGAGCTGCGGCCTTCAGCACAGCCCAGAACCTCGCCATAGAAGGCGCGCGCAGCGGCGAGATTGTGGACCGGGAAGGCGAGGTGGAAGGGGCGCAGGCTCATCACCCGAACCCTGCCCGTTCATTCTCGACACGTCCAGCCTGAACGGCTAGCCACCCCATTATGAAGCTCATTATCGGCAACAAGAACTATTCGAGCTGGTCGCTGCGCGGCTGGCTGGCAGCCAAGCAATCGGGGCTGCATTTCGAGGAAATTCTCGTCCCGCTCTACGGCGAGGACTGGGACGAGGCCAAGAAGGCGCAGGACGACATCGCGCCATCATCGGGCAAGGTCCCGGTGCTGTGGGACGGCGATGCGGTGGTGTGGGACAGCCTGGCGATCATCGAATATCTCGCCGACAAGGTCGGGCGCGACCGGTTCTGGCCCAAGGCCGACGACGCCCGCGCCATGGCGCGCTCGATGGTCGCGGAAATGCACGCGGGCTACACCGCGCTGCGCCGCCAGTGCCCGATGAATATCCGCCGCCGGGTCGAAAGCGCGGAGCTTTCGCCTGAGGCGCGCGCCGATGTCGTGCGCATCCTGACGCTTTGGGCCGAGGCGCGCGCGCGGTTCGGCAAGGGCGGGCCGTTCCTGTTCGGCAGCTTCTGCGCGGCGGACATCATCTACGCCCCGGTGGTCAGCCGGTTCATCACCTATGCCGTCGCCGTTCCGGGCTTCGCGGTGAACTATATGCAAGCGGTGTGGGAGCACGAATGGCTCCAGGTCTGGATCGAGGCCGCCGAGGCCGAGGACTGGGTGATCGAACAGTGGGAAGTGCCGGCCAAGGGGTGAGATATTCCCCTCCCGCAGGCGGGAGGGGTTTGCGAGACTTGGCAGCTTGCTGCCTAGTCGCAGCGGGGTGGGCCTGTCGGCCCAAACGACCTATCGGTCGCGCCCACCCCTAACCCCTCCCGCCTGCGGGAGGGGGAATTCACTTCATCCGCTTCGCGGGATAGGGTGTCCCGTCGCGGCGATAATACCCCACGTCGTCGAAAGTCATGTCGATGTCCGAATAGCCGCCGCTCCCATTCTGATTGCCCGCCCCGATCGCGATGAAGCTGCAATCGGCATCGCTTTCATTGATCAGATGGTGACCGTTCTTTATCCCCTTGGCCCAGGCACAGACGTCGCCCGCGCGCAGTTCGGTGCGTCCCGTATCCTCGACCAGCACCGCTTCACCGCTTAGCATCACCACCAGCTCGTCCTCGTCGTCGTGCCAGTGGCGCTGCGACGACCAGCCGCCGGGCTTGAGCACCACATGGCTCGCGCCCATGTCGGTCAGCCCGCCGACCGGGGCGAGCCGCCGCCACCAGCGGCCCTGCACCGGTTCGTCGAACGGTGCGGGATAGCCGGTGGTGTTGGATTGGGGGATCGTGTCGAGATCGAGTTGGGGCATGAGGGACCTCCCGCTTGTGCGCGGCCAGCATAGTCCATATGCCGGACTGCGACCATGAGCGAGCTTGCCACCACTTCCGTCGTCGATCTGGCCGAAGCGCTGATCGCCTGCCCCAGCGTGACCCCCGCAGCGGGGCTGGTGTTCGATTGCCTCGAAGCGCAGCTGACCCCGCTCGGCTTTGCGGTGCATCGCGCGTTTTCGGGCGAAGCGCCCGACGGGCCGGTCGAGAACCTCTTCGCCATCCGCCAGGGGCCGCAAGGCAGCCGCCACTTCGCCTTCGCCGGGCATGTCGATGTCGTACCCCCCGGCGAGGGCTGGACCAGCGCCCCCTTCGCGCCCGAGCGGCGCGGAGAGCTGCTCTACGGGCGCGGCGCGGTCGACATGAAGGGTGCGATTGCGGCGATGATGGCGGCGGTGCAGGACATTCCGACTGTTGCGGGAACGCTGAGCTTCATCATCACCGGGGACGAGGAAGGTCCGGCGCGCCACGGCACCGTCGCCCTGATCGAACATATGCGCGCTTCTGGCGCGATCCCCGACCTGTGCCTGGTGGGCGAGCCGACCTCGGTAGGCCGGCTGGGCGATACGATGAAGATCGGGCGACGCGGCTCGGTCAATGTCTGGCTCGAAGTCGAGGGCCGCGAAGGCCACGTCGCCTATCCGCACCTCGCCGACAATCCGATCACCCGGCTGGTGGCGATGCTGGCCGAACTCAAGGCGATGACCCTGGACGAGGGAACCGACTGGTTCCAGCCCTCCAACCTCGAGATCACCGATTTGACCGTGGGTAACCCCGCGACCAATGTGATCCCCTCGCGCGCCACCGCCCGGCTCTCGATCCGCTTCAACGACACCCATACCGGCGCCGAGCTGAGTGCGCGGGTCGAGGGCATCGCCGCCAAGCATGGCGGGGTCGCGCGTCCGGTGGTCTCGGGCGAGGCCTTCATCACCCCGCCGGGGGCGTTCTCGCAGCTGATCGCAGCGGCGGTCGAGGCCGAAACCGGGCTGGTCCCCGAAGCCTCGACCACCGGCGGCACTTCGGACGCACGGTTCCTCAAAGCGATCTGCCCGGTGATCGAGTTCGGCCTGTGCAACGCGACCATGCACAAGCGCGACGAGGCGGTGGCGATCGGCGATCTCGAAGTGCTGGCACGGATTTACGCGCGTGTGGCGAAGGCGGCATTGGCGCAAGGGTAACGCGCGTCCTTCGACAGGCTCAGGATGAACGGGGTTTTGCCTAAGCCCCAAGGGCCCGCTCATGCTGAGCTTGTCGAAGCACTCGCGCATCATTGCCCGCACCGCAACACACTGTTAGCCTCGCCCGTAACGATATTACGGGGAACGCACAGATGGATCGGCGCCTGACACTCTATATTCTGATCGGCATGGCGCTGGGCGTGATTGTCGGCCAGGCGCTGCATCTTTGGCTCGATGCCGCGACGATCAAGGAAAGTGTCGCCCCCTGGCTCAAGCTGCTCTCGGACGTGTTTCTCAACCTGATCAAGATGCTGGTCGCGCCGCTGGTGCTCTCCACGATCGTCGTGGGAATCGCGCATATGGGCGATTCCTCCGCGCTCGGCCGGATCGGTTTCCGCGCGATTACGTGGTTTATCACCGCCAGCCTGATCTCGATCGGGCTCGGGCTGATTATGGTCAATTTGTTCCAGCCCGGGATCGGCGCACCGATTCCCGATGCGGCGGCGGCGGCCAAGGCGGTCGGCGAGGTCAAGCAGCTCAACGCCCCCGAATTCATCCTCTCGGTGTTCCCCAAGAACGCCGTCGATGCGATGGCGACCAACAATATCCTGCAGATCCTGGTGTTCTCGATCTTCGCCGGGGTTGCACTTTCGGCGATCGGACCGCGCGGCGCGCCGCTGGTGCGCGGAGCCGATGCGCTCGCCGAGATGATGCTCCAGATCACCGGCTACGTGATGCGCTACGCCCCGATCGCGGTGTTCGGCGCGCTCGCCAACGTGGTCGCGGCTTCGGGCCTCGAAATCCTCAAGACCTATCTCGAACTGCTGGTCGAGTTCTACCTGTCGCTGCTCCTGCTGTGGACGATCCTGCTGACGATCGGCGCGGTGTTCCTCGGCAAGCGTATCTGGCTGCTGATCCGCTATATCCGCCAGCCGATCATGATCGCCTTCTCGACCGCGAGCAGCGAGGCGGCGCTGCCCAAGCTGTTCGAGCAACTCGACCGCTTCGGGGTGCCGCGCCGCATTTCGGG
>JANOOJ010000044.1:0-1983 GCA_031421295.1 Novosphingobium sp. | reverse complement strand
GCTCGCGCTCGATCCGCGGCGCTTGCAGCTGCTGCTGATCGGCGGGATCGGGCTGACCGTGGGCGCGGGGGTCGCGGTGGCGGGGATTATCGGCTTCGTCGGCCTCATCGTGCCGCATCTGGTGCGCCCCTTTACCGACCGCCGTCCGTCGTCATTGCTGGTGCCGAGTGCGCTGGCGGGGGCGCTGCTGCTGCTGGTCGCGGATTGCCTGTGCCGGGTGCTGCCGATGGCGAGCGAGCTGCGGCTCGGTATCGCGCTGAGCCTGCTGGGCGCGCCGTTCTTCCTCGCGCTGCTGCTCAGGATGCGTACTTCGGCAGGCTCAGCATGAACGAGGAGGTGCTGTGATGCTGACCGCGACCGATCTTTCGCTGCTGGGCCGCCTTGCTGCAGTGACCGCAACCTTCAACCCCGCCGAAGTCACGGCGATCTGCGGTCCGAACGGGGCGGGGAAATCGAGCTTGCTGGCCTGCCTTGCGGGCTTGCTGGTACCCGACAGCGGCACCGTGACGCTGGATCGCACTGCGCTTTCAAGCCTCTCCGGCACCACCCGCGCGCAGGCGATCGGCTTCCTGCCGCAGACCCCCGAGGTCGCCTGGGACGTGACGGTCGAGACTTTGGTCGGGCTGGGCCGCCTGCCGTGGGGCGACCGCGATCCGGCAGCGATCGCCGCTGCACTCGCGGCGATGGAGCTGGACGAACTGCGTCGCCGACCCATGTCGCAGCTCTCGGGCGGCGAACGCGCGCGGGCGCTGATGGCGCGGGTGCTGGCGGGCGAGCCGCGCTGGCTGCTGGCCGATGAGCCGCTCGCCAACCTCGATCTGGCGCATCAGCTCACGCTCCTTGCGCAGTTGCGAGCATCGGCGCGCGCCGGGGCAGGCGTAGTGCTGGTGCTCCACGATCTTGCCCAAGCGATGAACCATGCCGACCGCGTGCTGGTGATGGAAGCTGGCCGCCTCGTCGCCGATGGCCCGCCCGAACAGGTGCTTACCGAGGCGACGATTTCGGAAGTCTGGAACGTCCCCGCGCGCTGGCTCGGTGAGCCGGGGGGAAGGGCCTTAGTCGCGGGCTAGGGCAGCGCGTGTGCTTCGACAAGCTCAGCATGTGCGGGGCGTGGTAAAACACCCGCTCAGCCTGAGCCCGTCGAAGCACACGCGCTGCCGCCGCTGGACCTACTTCAGCCCGCGCGCCTTGAGCAGCGGATCGATGCTCGGATCGCGGCCCGCGAAGGCGCGGTACATCTCGCCGTAGTCCTTCGAATGGCCTTGGCTGAGGATCGTCTCGCGGTAGCGCTGGCCGTTGGCGCGGGTCATCCCGCCATTGGCCTTGAACCAGGCGAAGGAATCCTTGTCGAGCATCGCGGTCCATTGATAGGCGTAATAGGCTGCGGCATAGCCGCTGGCCCAGATGTGGCGGAAGTAGCTGGTGCGATAGCGCGGCGGGACGCTGGTGATGTCGAGTCCGGTGCTGGTCAGCGCCTGTGTTTCGAAGCCATTGACATCCTGCTTGCCTGCGGTTGCGGGCAGCGCGTGCCATTTCATGTCGAGCAGCGCCGCAGCCACGGCTTCACCCGTGGCGTAACCCTGGTTGAACTTGCCGGCCTTTTCGATCTTGGCGACCAGCGCGGCGGGCATCGGCGCGCCGGTCTGGTAGTGCTTGGCGAAATTGGCGAAGACGCGCGGCTCGGTGATCCAGTTCTCGTTGAACTGGCTCGGGAATTCCACGAAATCGCGCGCGGTGTTGGTCCCGGCGATCGAGGGATAGCGCTGGTTCGAGAGGATGCCGTGCAGCGCGTGGCCGAATTCGTGGAACAGCGTGTTGACATCGTCCCAGCTGATCAGCGCGGGTTGGCCTGCGGCGGGCTTGGTGAAATTCTCGACATTGTAGATCACCGGCTTGGTGCCGAATAATCCGGCCTGATCGACGAAGTTCGACATCCACGCCCCGCCGCGCTTGTTGTCGCGCTTGAACGGGTCGAGGTAAAAC
>JANOOJ010000043.1:0-12929 GCA_031421295.1 Novosphingobium sp. | reverse complement strand
CGAGGGATGCTTCAATTTCCGTAGCGCCTTGGCCTCGATCTGCCGGATCCGTTCGCGCGTCACGCTGAACTGCTGGCCGACTTCCTCGAGCGTGTGGTCGGTGTTCATGCCGATGCCGAAGCGCATGCGCAGCACGCGTTCCTCGCGCGGGGTCAGCGACGCGAGCACGCGAGTCACCGTCTCCTTCAAATTCGCCTGAATCGCGGCGTCGACCGGGATCACCGCGTTCTTGTCCTCGATGAAGTCGCCCAGATGCGAATCCTCCTCGTCGCCGATCGGGGTTTCGAGGCTGATCGGCTCCTTGGCGATTTTCATCACCTTGCGGACCTTTTCCAGCGGCATCGACAGGCGCTCGGCCATTTCCTCCGGCGTAGGCTCACGGCCCTGCTCGTGGAGGAACTGGCGGCTGGTGCGGACCAGCTTGTTGATCGTCTCGATCATGTGGACCGGGATGCGGATCGTGCGCGCCTGATCGGCGATGCTGCGGGTGATCGCCTGGCGGATCCACCAGGTGGCATAGGTGCTGAACTTGTAGCCGCGGCGGTACTCGAACTTGTCGACCGCCTTCATCAGCCCGATGTTGCCTTCCTGAATAAGATCAAGGAATTGCAGGCCTCTATTCGTGTATTTTTTCGCGATTGAAATGACCAGACGCAAATTGGCTTCGACCATTTCCTTCTTGGCGATCCGCAAATAACATTATAAGAAGAAACACAGTTGACTCCCAACAAATAGAGTCGTTGACTGTAGGCTCTACCGAATCACTCACTCTGAGTGACAGGAGGTTCCCAATGCGAAGTCTCGTTACTTTGACGGCTTTTGCGGCGTGTCTTTCCGCGCCTGTCGCCCATGCCGCGGAAACCATTACCTACACCTACGACGCCAAGGGCCGCTTGGTGAAGGTCGTTCATAGCGGCACCGTCAACAACGGCGTCACGACGGACTACGCCCACGACAAGTCTGATAATCGCACCAACGTGAAGACGACTGGTGCCACCATCTAAAGCGCTGGAGTTTGATTCTGCCTCGGCGCGCTAATCCATTTTCCTAAGTTTTTGGAGACCTGCTATGGTTCTGGGCCGCATTCGCGCCGCTGGGCGGACTGTGCTTTTCGTATCGACCGCGCTTGTGAGCGGCCTTGCGGCTCCCGCCTTGGCTCAATCCACACCAACGCCCACCCGGACGGTCGTGGACGAGAACGGCGTCGATCTGGCGACCGGCACGCTGGTGGGTAGTTCCAAGAGCATCTCCATCGGCAGCGCGGCCTTCGCCGATACCTGGAATGGCTCGGTCAACGAAACGACCTTCACCAATCTCGTGTTGACGAGGCTGTCGGACACGATCGTCTTCGTCGATGGTCAGTCGATCAGGTTCATGCTCGACATCAACGAGGTGTACCAGCCCGAGCTGGCTAACGGGGCAACGCTGACTGCCGACGGATCTGTTTATACCGCGCCCAATGGCACCAAATACGAGTTTGTTCTGCCCGATACGGGAACGGAGGTGTGGGGTCCTGTTAACCAATCTGCTACCGTCGGTCAAAGCTGGGCAAGGCTAACCAAAATCACCAGTCCGTCGGGGGAAACGCAAACCTGGAACTACAAGTCGGCCAGTGTCTCGACCGGGTGTGAGCCGATTCCTCCGTACGGAATGGTGGGTCCAAACTGTGTCGTCACCAACTACGAGCGGCCGCAGTCGATCACCACCAACACTGGCGCGATGCTCAAGGCGAGCTATGCCTCGCAGACCCCCGGATCCGATTTCAACAAGCTGACCAGCGTCACCGCGATCAACCGCAGCGTCGATTACTGCGACCCGTTGGCCGATCAGTGCAGCGCGCTGACTCAAACCTGGCCGACGCTGTCGATTGCGCTGACCACCGACAATACGGGCCTGGTCTCGAAGGTCTATTCGACGCCCAGCGCCGAATTTCTGGTCCGGCTCGGGCAGAACGGCGCAACCGAGGTCAATGACGACCGCGTCGGCAATCCAACGCTGACCGTCACCCGCTACCCCGATGGGAAGATCTATCAGGTCATCCACGACGGTATCACCACGACCTACACTTACACTCAGGTCGGCGATCAGATGACCATCACTCGCACCAAGCCGAACAATATGGTCGATACCTATGTGGTGACGCTCGGCACGACCCGGCTCGATTCCAAGACCGACGAGCTGCAGCGGACCACCTCGTTTGAATACGACAGCGAGGACCGCCTCTACAAAACGATCTACCCGGAAGGCGACCAGTTCGTCCTGACCTATGATCCGCTGGGCCGCGTCACCGAGACCCGTCGCAAACCCAAGCCGGGCTCAAGCCTCGCCGACATTGTCGGGACCGCGCAGTACGTCACCAACTGCACCGTCGAGACCCTCAAATACTGCATGCGGCCAGTGTGGACCAAGGACGCGCTGCTCAATCAGACCGATTACACCTACAGCGCCGACCACGGCGAGCCGACGCGGATACAGTTTCCTGCGCCCGCCTCCGGCCAGCCCCGGCCCGAAATCAACTACGGTTACACCTCACTATACGCCAAGGTCCGCGACGCGACAGGGCAGTTGGTCAATGCCGATAGTCCGGTTTGGAAGCTCACCTCGGTCACGCGCTGCGCGACCGCGCCGACCTGCACCGGCAGCGCCAATGAAACCAAAACGCAGATTGCCTACGATACGCTTGGCGGTGGGCTCAATCTGTTGCCGACCCAAGTCTTGGTCACTTCGGGCGACGGTTCGATTTCGAGCACTTCGAGCTACGCCTATGACGCTTCGGACAACGTCGCCTCAATCGACGGTCCGCTGCCCGGCACTGGCGATTCGAGCTATTTCTTGTGGAACGCCGACAGGCGGTTGACCGGGGTGATCGGTCCCGATCCGGACGGCACCGGCCCTCTGCCACGCCGGGCTGAGCGCTACACTTACACCGGCACCACGGTAACCCAGACCGAAAGCGGCACCGCCACGGGAACCGATGCTGCCGCGCTTGCGGCGATGGTAATCGCGCAGACCGTCAACGCGACGCTCGACGCCAACGAGAACCTGACCAAACAGACGCTTAGCGCTGGCGGTACGATCTACACAGCGACGCAATACAGCTACGACAGCTTGGGCAGGCTGGAATGCACCGCCTTGCGGATGAACTCCGCAATCTTTGCTTCACTACCGGCGAGCGCGTGTGCCTTGGGCACAACCGGTAGTGCCGGACCCGATCGCATCAGCAAGGCCGCATATGACGCGGCAAGCCAACTGACCTCGGTGATTTCCGCCTATGGCACTGCCGATCAGGCGACCGAAGTCACGACGACCTATACCGCCAATGGTAAGGTCGGATCGGTCAAGGACGGCGAGAGCAACCTCACTTCGTACGAATATGACGGCCACGATCGGTTTTCTAAGACCCGCTACCCAGTGTCCACCAAAGGGGCGAACAGCAGTTCGACCAGTGACTACGACCAGCTCACCTACAATGTCGCCTCACAAGTCACCCAGCGCCGTCTGCGCGACGGGCTGAGCATCGGTTACAGCTATGACAATCTCGGGCGGTTGGTTGCCAAGGACAGCCCCGGCAGCGAGCCGGACGGCACCTACAACTACGATCTGCTCGGCCGACTGACCAGCGCGGTGCGCAGTGGCCAGACTGTCACGCTCGGCTATGATGCGTTGGGCCGATTGAAGACCCAGACCGATTCGCACGGCACCATCACCGCCGCCTTCGACGCGGCGGGGCGGCGCACCGCACTGGTCTATCCCGGTGGCGATTTAACTGTGAACTACGACTATGACGCCACCGGCAACATGACCGCAATCCGTGAGAACGGGGCGAGTTCGGGCGGGGGCGTTCTCGCGACTTACGCTTACGACAGCTTGGGTCGCCGCCAGTCGGTCACCTTCGGCAACGGCAGCGTGCAGAGCTACGGCTATGATGCAGCATCGCGGCTTGCCAGCCTGACCAGCGATCTGGGCGGCGCGGCCAATCCCTCCGATCTAACACAAACCTTCGCCTACAACCCGGCGGGTCAGATCGCCGCGCAGACGCGCAACGGCGATGCCTATGCGTGGACCGGGCACTACAACGTCGATCGGACCTACACTGTGAACGGGCTCAACCAGTTGACCGCGGCAGGCGCGACCAGCCTGACCTACGACGCGCGCGGCAACCTCACTGGGTCGGGCACCGATGCCTACAGCTACGACAGCGAGAACCGGATGGTCAGCGGCCCGCAAAGCTCAGTGCTGAGCTACGATCCGTTCGGGCGGCTGTTCTCGAGCACCGGCGCGGGGAGCAACCTCCAGTACGTCTACGACGGGATGCATATGCTGGCGCAATACAACCAGAACAGCTCGGTCGTGCGGCGCTACGTCTATGGCCCCGGCGAAAACGCACCGATCGTGTTCTACCGCAGCGACAATACGCTGGCGGGCGGACGCCGGTTCCTGATGGCCGACGAGCGCGGCTCGATTATCAGTTCGACCGACAACTCGGCCAGCGTGGCGACGCTCAACGCCTACGACGAATACGGCATCCCCAAACTCTATATCGGGCCGCATGGCTACACCGGCCAGGTCTGGCTCCAAGGCATCAATATGTGGTATTACAAGGCCCGGATGTATTCGCCCACTCTCGGCAGGTTCATGCAGACCGATCCCATCGGCTATGGCGACGGGATGAACTGGTATAATTATGTGGACAGTGACCCGGTGAATTTTACCGATCCGAGTGGGCTTGAAGAGAAGGAGATCGTTGTATCCCATGATCGAATACGGGATTTTTGCGACGACAACCCGTGGGCTTGCTCTGGCGGCGGCTTTACATACCCAGGCATCCCTGGGTTCATCCCGATTATCTTCGATCTGCCCCCAACTTCGGGCCCAGATATTATTGTTATAGCTGAAAAAATCAAAAAGTATATCTGCCCGATTGCGCCCGATTTCGTCACAGGCAGTGTATCCGTCCCAATTCCAAATCCCGCAACTGTAATATTTGGGGGCGTCGGTTTCAGCGCGACTGCGGACCGTTATGGGAACGACTATGTTTCGCTTAATGCAGTGGCCGGATTTCCAAACGCTGGTGGGGGTAGCCTTATGGCGGGTTGGGCGAATTCTAGTTCTAAGCCATCCGAATCGCAATTGAGCGGTCTGCTCTCCGAATGGGGTGCAGGAGTGCACCTTGGACACCTTCTCGGCGTTGGGGGGTATGGCAATTCGTCTGGAACTGCATACACTGCTGGAATAACCTCGACAGGTGCTTCTGTTTACGGGGGATATACTTGGAAACTGCCCAACAAAATCACTCCGACGTGGTGTAACTAGAAAAATTAAAATAGAGTATGGTCAATGAATTACGTAGTTTCTCTGTTATTTCTTGTTGCCACCGCAATGGCTTTTTGGGGGGCATGTTTTGCGGGAAGTATCCAAAATTGGCTTTTGAGGATGTCCGTTAAATATAGTAGATCTGAAAAAGTAAGAAAAATTAGTGAACATATGATATCATCAAATCAATACAAATTAGGTATTAAAGTAGCGTTGTACGCAATTTCTATCTTCTACGCCGCTATGTTCATGTTTTCTATTCGGTAAGTTCTGTTTTCCAAAGCGGGAGTTCCGCGAGTTCCGGGGACACTATACTAAATTGACGCGGCCAGTGATGCCGCGATAGTCCAAGTGGCATGGCCTGCCTTGGCCGTGTTGTGATCCCCAAAGTCGCGCACCATGAATTACGGTGACAGGTGCGAAACCCCTAAATAGCACGCCGCCTCACTCCCTTGGTGTTTCGTCCATTGGCACCGAGGCTCCCGCATAGGGATCGGCGTGCGGCAGGCTGGGCGGGGGCGCAAAATCGGCGGAGGCTGCGTTCGACGTCGCCGCCACCTCGCTCCCGCGCACCAGCGCCGTCAGCTCGCTCACGATCGCTGGCGCACCGAACAGGATGAAACACCCCAACACCACCCGCAGCCCCTGCCGCCAATCAACTCGCCCCGCCAGCATCGCAAAGCCCAGGTAAGCGATCCCCAAGGCCGCCACCGACGTTCCCACGGTGCCAAGCAGCACGCCTTGCACCCAGAGTGCCGCTGCGGGCAGAGTGCCGGGCGGGGACATGGGCCAAGTGGCGCTCATCGGCTGCGGGGCGGAGGCACCGCGCGCGTGCATCGCCGCGTCACTGATCGAGGAACGAACGCATCTTCCTGCTCCGGCTCGGATGCTTCAGTTTCCGCAAGGCTTTGGCTTCGATCTGCCTAATCCGTTCGCGCGTCACCGAGAACTGCTGGCCGACTTCCTCGAGCGTGTGATCGGTGTTCATGCCGATCCCGAAGCGCATCCGCAGCACGCGTTCTTCGCGCGGGGTTAGCGATGCCAGCACCCGGGTGACGGTTTCCTTGAGATTGGCCTGGATCGCGGCATCGACCGGGATGATCGCGTTCTTGTCCTCGATGAAATCGCCGAGATGCGAATCCTCCTCGTCGCCGATCGGGGTTTCGAGGCTGATCGGCTCCTTGGCGATCTTCATCACCTTGCGGACCTTTTCGAGCGGCATCGACAGGCGCTCGGCCATTTCCTCGGGGGTGGGCTCGCGGCCCTGCTCGTGGAGGAACTGGCGGCTGGTGCGAACCAGCTTGTTGATCGTCTCGATCATGTGGACCGGGATGCGGATTGTTCTGGCTTGATCTGCAATGCTGCGGGTGATCGCCTGGCGGATCCACCAGGTGGCATAAGTGCTGAACTTGTAGCCGCGGCGATACTCGAACTTGTCGACCGCCTTCATCAGCCCGATGTTGCCTTCCTGAATAAGATCAAGGAATTGCAGGCCTCTGTTCGTGTACTTTTTGGCAATCGAAATGACCAGACGCAAATTGGCCTCAACCATTTCCTTCTTGGCGATCCGCGCCTCGCGTTCGCCCTTCTGGACCATGTTGACGATCCGGCGGAACTCGCCGAGCGACATGCCGGTGGCGGCCGCGATGTCGGAAATTTCGGCGCGGATGCGCTCGACCGCTTCGGCCTCGACCTCGGCGAAGGCGGCCCACTTCTTGTCCTTGCCGGCCTGTTCGGCCAACCAGGCTTCGTCGAGCTCGTGCCCGACATAGCTGTCGAGGAAGTCCTTGCGATTGACCTTGTGGCGCTCGGCCAGGCGCAGCATCTGCCCGCCCAGCGCGGTCAGGCGGCGGTTGAAGGCATAGAGGTTGTCGACCAGATATTCGATCTTGGTGGCGTGAAACTGCACGCTCTCGACCTGCGCGGTCAGGTCTTCGCGCAGCGCCTGATAATTCTTCTCCTTGGTCGGCGAGAACGTGCCGCCCGCGCCAAGCGTTTCAAGGCGATCCGTCTGGATCTTCTCGAACTTTTTGAACATCTGCGTGATCAGCGCGAATTTTTCGAGCGCTGCGGGCTTCAGTTGCGCTTCCATCTGCGCGAGGCTGAGGGTGTTGTCCTCTTCCTCTTCCTCGACCGGACGGCGGGCGCGGCGTTCGATGCCGTCCTCTTCCTCGTCGTCGACCACAGCGGGCTCTTCCTCGACGTCCTCTTCTTCCTTGTAGGACGGGCCGGCCACCGATTCGCTGATTTCGCCGTCGGCGGGTTCCTCGGCGCCTTCGGCCATGGCTTCGGGGGCGGGTTCCTTGGACAGCATCGCATCGAGATCGAGGATCTCGCGCAGCTGCATTTCCTCGTTGTTGAGCGCCTGGCTCCACTGGATGATCGCGTGGAAGGTGATCGGGCTTTCGCACAGGCCCAGGATCATCGTGTCGCGCCCGGCTTCGATCCGCTTGGCGATGGCGATTTCGCCCTCGCGGCTGAGCAGTTCGACCGCGCCCATCTCGCGCAGATACATCCGCACCGGATCGTCGGTGCGCTCGATGGTTTCCTTCTTCTTGACCAGATCCGGGCGTTCGCCGACGCCATCGGAATCCTCCGGCTCGTCCTCGTTCTTGTCTTCGGGATCGACCGCGTCCTCGTCGCTTTCGACGATGTTGACGCCCATTTCCGAAATCGCGGACATGATGTCCTCGATCTGGTCGGCCGACATCTGATCCTGCGGCAGCGCTTCGTTGAGCTCGTCGACCGTGATCACACCGCGGCGCTTGGCCCGGGCAATCAGCTTCTTGATCGAGGCGTCATTGAGGTCGATCAGGGGCGGATCGCCACCTTCATTACCGCCGCCGTTGAGTTCTTCGTCCATCAGTCTGCCATGATAAGTTAGGTCGCCTCGGAGGAGGCGGCTGCGCGCGCGCTGGCCATTTGGCGCAGACGCGCGTCAAATTCCAGCTTTCTCTTCAACAAACGCTGTTGCTCGGCATAAGCTCCCTCCGACAGGTCGCGTTCGAACCGGGCTGTCGCATCGGCCAGCGCCGCTTCGAGCGCCGGTCGTTCGACCAGCAGGCCGATCGCCTGGGCCAGTTCTGCGGAAGCCGTTACGGCATCTACGTCACCGGTCAGGATGCCCAGCGGCAACGCGGAATAATCGTCGGGAGTGGGGGCCGCCAGGCCCCGCTCCGCGAATATGGTAAGTATTTGCGCGGTTTCAAGCCGCCGCTGATCGAGCGCATCGAGCAATAGTTCGAACCGGGGATCGAGATTGCCGGTCTGCGCCAGCGGCTCGGCATGGCGGGCAATCTGGTCGGGCCGCTTGATCAGCGCTGCCAGCACGGCGGCGACCAGCGCGTCGCGCGACCCGCCGGTCGAGGCATGACGCAAGCGTCCCGCGCTTTCGGGCGAGGTGCGCAGGGCAGGGGCCGCTTTGCCCTTGCGCCATTCGCGCTGTTCGCGCGGCGGATAGGCGAAGGCGGAGAATCGCTCGAGCAGTTCGCGGCGATAGAGCCCCTGGATGTCGCGATCGGCAATGGTATCGACATGCGCCATCAGCCGTGCTTTGAGCCCCGCCTTGTCCTCCGGCGTCACCAGCGGCAGCGCGTCGCGTTCGTGTTGCCACAGCAGGTCGAGCAGGCTTTGCGCGCCGTCCAGGACCTGCTCCATCGCCTTGGCACCATCGCGCCTGATCAGATCGTCGGGGTCCATCCCCGCCGGGAGCCGCACGATCTTCAGCGAATGCGATGGCCGGAGCAGCGGCAGCGCGCGCGTCACCGCGCGCATCGCCGCGCGCTGGCCGGCGGCATCGCCATCGAAGCACAGCACCGGGGTTTCGACCAGCCGCCACAGCAACTCGATCTGCCGCTCGGTCAGCGCGGTGCCGAGCGGCGCGACCGCATCGGGGATCCCGGCCGCAGCCAGCGCGATCACATCCATATAGCCTTCGACCACCACCAGCCGATTGGTCTGGCGCGAGGCAGGTCCGGCGCGGTGGAGATTGTAGAGCGTGCGGCCCTTGTCGAACAACGGCGTGTCGGGGGAATTGAGGTATTTGGGCGCATCGGTCTTCACGGTATCGAGGATGCGCCCGCCCAACGCGATCACCCGACCGCGCGCATCCTCGATCGGCAGCATCAGGCGGCTGCGGAAGCGGTCGTAGGGCTCCTTGTCTTCGACCGAGATGCGCAAGCCTGCTTCGATCAGCTGCGCCTCGTCGAACTGGCCGAGTGCGGCCTTGAGCGCCTGCCGCCCGTCGGGTGCGAGGCCAAATCCGAACCGTGCGCAAGTATGCGCATCGAACCCGCGCGTGGCGAGATAGGCGCGGGCGCGTTCACCCTCGGGCGCGGCCAGTCGCTCGACAAACCACGCCTGCGCCGCCGCCATCACATCGTGCAGCGAATTGCGCTGCTCGGCCGCCTGCGCCGCGCGCGGATCGGCGGCAGGGACTTCCATCCCGGCCTCGGCGGCCAATTCCTTGACCGCATCCATAAACCCCAGCCCGCGCTGGTCGGTCAGCCAGCGGATCGCATCGCCGTGGGCCCCGCAGCCGAAACAATGATAGAAGCCCTTGGAATCATTGACAGTAAAGCTGGGCGATTTCTCGTTGTGGAACGGGCAGCACGCCTTGAATTCATGCCCCGCCTTGGTCAGCCGCGTCGTCCGCCCGATCACGCCGGACAGCGAGATGCGCGAGCGGAGTTCGTCCAGCCATTGGGGTGAAAGGGACACATCGCTTCCCTAGGCGAATGCGCCCGGGCGCTCAATCCGCGATGCATCAAAACTGCGGGAAAGCGGTCCGGCTGCGCTTGGCAAGCCGGACCGCCACTATGCTCAGGCCTTCTGCCCGACCGCTCCGAGCGCCCCACCGGCGACATCGCGCGAGACGGCTCCGGCACCGAACGCCAGCAAGCCTTCAGCGAAGAGCCCCGCTTCGGCAATCCCGCCGCCGATCATGTTGCCGACCAAAACCGCCGCGCCAGCGCCGATCACGCCAAAAAGCGTATTGTGCCACCAAGGTTCTGGATCTCCCGGACCCTTCGGTCCCTTCCACCAGCCGGGATACTTCGTTCCACACCAGCCCAACAGGGCCCAACCAATTCCACCCATAGTTCCTCTCCTCCAGTTACGAAGTAGGCAAACAGACCAGGGAAGAATCGAAACGTGTTTGAAACATGCAACGCGACCCCCCAAGGTGTACGCCCGAGTAGAGGGGTATCAGCAATCGGTTTCAGGTCAAGGCTGTAGTCGGCAAGTGCTGCACGGCCAATTCAGGTCAGCGCCGCCTTTACCAGCCCGCTAGCCTTCGACATGTCCAACTGACTGCCGTGGCGCGCTTTGAGTTCGGCCATGACTTTGCCCATGTCCTTGACGCTGCTTGCGCCGAGCTCGGCCTTGATTGCTTCGATTGCGGCGGTGGTTTCCGCCTCGCCCATCTGCTGGGGCATGAAATCCTCGATCACCGCGAGCTCGGCCTTCTCGGTATCCGCGAGTTCCTGCCGCCCGCCAGCCTCGAACATCGCGATCGATTCGCGGCGCTGCTTGGCCATCTTCTGCAGCACTTCGACCACCAAAGTATCGTCCTCGGGCTGGACCGACGAAGTGCGCAGTTCGATGTCGCGATCCTTCAGTTTGGCGAGGATCAGGCGGACTGCGGCGAGGCGCGGCTTGTCGCCCGCTTTCATCGCGGTGATCTGCGCGGACTTGATGCTGTCGCGGAGCATTTCGGGGCATTCCTCGTGAAACGGTGGAAAGGCGTGGTCCTAGCGGGATTATTCGCGCCTTCCTAGGTTGACGCTGGCACTTATGCTCTCTAGCGCGCATCCCTTAGCACCTACCGCTGGAACCCGTACCGGAGCGCCTTTCATATGGCCGACGCCGTCTCTTCGCTCGCACCCCAGCCACAGGGCGCGACGGGAGTCCTCGTGCTGGCCGATGGCACGGTGCTGTGGGGCCGGGGCTTCGGGGCGAGCGGCCATGCGGTGGGCGAGGTCTGCTTCAACACCGCGATGACCGGCTATCAGGAGGTGATGACCGATCCCTCCTACGCCGCGCAGATCGTGACCTTCACCTTCCCGCATATCGGCAATGTCGGCACCAATGACGAGGATGTCGAGGCTACGGTCGATGGCGCGGTGGGTTGCGTGGTGCGCGAGGATGTGACCGCGCCGAGCAACTTCCGCTCGCGCGCCACCTTCGGCGATTGGCTGGCGTCACGCGGCAAGATCGGGCTGGCCGGGATCGACACCCGCGCACTGACCCGTCGCATCCGCCTGAGCGGCGCCCCCAATGCGGTGATCGCGCATGATCCGGCAGGCAAGTTCGACATACCCGCGCTGCTCCAGCGCGCGCGGGATTGGCCGGGGCTGGAAGGCATGGACCTCGCCCGGGTGGTGTCGCGCAGCGCGAACGAGGATTGGCAGGGCGGGGTGTGGTCGCTGGGCAAGGGTTATGCCCGCTCGCCCCACGACAAGCGCCCGCACGTCGTTGCGATCGATTACGGCGCGAAGGACAATATCTTCCGCAATCTGGTCAAGGCCGGGGCGCGGGTCACGGTGGTGCCGGCGCAGGCCACGCTGGAACAGGTGCTGGCGCTCCGCCCCGACGGCGTGTTCCTCTCGAACGGCCCGGGCGATCCGGCCGCCACAGGCGTCTATGCGGTGCCGGTAATCCGCGCGTTGCTGGAGCGCGACATGCCGATCTTCGGAATATGCCTCGGCCACCAGATGCTTGGGCTAGCGGCGGGGGCGCGCACCACCAAAATGAACCAGGGCCACCGCGGCGCCAACCACCCGGTCAAGCGGCTGGCCGACGGGGTGGTCGAGATCACCAGCATGAACCACGGCTTCGCGGTCGATGGGGCGAGCCTGCCCGAAGGCGTCGAGGAAACCCACGTCAGCCTGTTCGACGGCTCGAACTGCGGCATCGCGGTGAAGGGGAAGCGCGCGTTCGGGGTGCAGTACCACCCCGAAGCCAGCCCGGGCCCGCAGGATAGTTTCTATTTGTTTGAGCGGTTTGTGGGAATGCTGGGGTGAGAGGCAAAATCGCACTCCTTGTGTTTTTTGTCATGACGGCCGCTTCAGCCCAAGCGTCGATGCCCCACACCATAGGGCGCTACGGCGCTTGGAAGGTGAGCGCACTCTCCGACGAGTCCAATGCCGACGATGATGAGGGTGCTCGGACGACGGACTATGTCCTGCGCGTGGCGCAGGTAGCCAGCCGACCTGATGGCGATGGCTATGATGAGCTCGCAGTGGTTTGGAAGAGTGGATCCACAAGTATTTCCATTTCTGCCAAATTCGATGACTGCGCGGAGGGCAATCTAGAGCAATTCTATTCGGTTCCAGTCGACCGCTGGAAAAAGGAAGGTCGGGCAATAGAAGGCCGGATTGAAAGTGATTTCAAGGCATGGCTGGGACAGGCAACATTTGCGTGCCAACGCCACGAACGCGCGGCCGCGTTTGACCTAACGCAACTGCGACCAGCACTCCGTGCCTTCACCGGAGCCTTGAAGAATAGCACCTATGATAGTTGGTATCCCAGATAATGCCCAAACGCGCCGACATCTCCTCGATCATCGTCATCGGCGCCGGAAAGCCCCTCCCCGTCGGGGAGGGGTTGGGGTGGGG
>JANOOJ010000042.1:0-2075 GCA_031421295.1 Novosphingobium sp. | reverse complement strand
ATGAGCATTGCTTAATGAGAGCAATCAAGCCGATCGAGCTATTAGTACCGGTAAGCTACACGCCTTGCGGCGCTTCCACACCCGGCCTATCAACGTGGTGGTCTTCCACGGCTCTCGGGGAGAACTTGTTTCGAGGTGGGTTTCCCGCTTAGATGCCTTCAGCGGTTATCCCGTCCGCACATAGCTACCCTGCTGTGCCGCTGGCGCGACAACAGGTCCACCAGAGGTGCGTCCAACTCGGTCCTCTCGTACTAGAGTTAGATCCTCTCAATTCTCCAACACCCACGGCAGATAGGGACCGAACTGTCTCACGACGTTCTGAACCCAGCTCACGTACCACTTTAAATGGCGAACAGCCATACCCTTGGGACCTGCTCCAGCCCCAGGATGTGATGAGCCGACATCGAGGTGCCAAACGATTCCGTCGATATGAGCTCTTGGGAATCATCAGCCTGTTATCCCCGGCGTACCTTTTATCCGTTGAGCGATGGCCCTTCCACGAGGGACCACCGGATCACTATGACCGACTTTCGTCTCTGCTCGACTCGTCAGTCTCGCAGTCAGGCAGGCTTATGCCATTGCACTCTAACAGCCGGTTTCCAACCGGCCTGAGCCTACCATCGCGCGCCTCCGTTACTCTTTAGGAGGCGACCGCCCCAGTCAAACTACCCGCCACAGAGGGTCCCTACACCGGATAACGGTGCGAGGTTAGACATCAGAAACAAACAGGGTGGTATTTCACATTTTGGCTCCACACCAGCTGACGCCGATGCTTCAAAGCCTCCCACCTATTCTACACAATTTCTTCCTAATGCCACTCTGAAGCTGCAGTAAAGGTGCACGGGGTCTTTCCGTCTAACCGCGGGTACTCCGCATCTTCACGGAGAATTCAATTTCGCTGAGCATATCCTGGAGACAGTGGGGAAGTCGTTACGCCATTCTTGCAGGTCGGAACTTACCCTGTTCACACAGATTTCACAGGTCTTCGGTCCATTCATTCAGAGTATCATCGCGTAAAATTGCCGCTTCCCAATCACGCCCGCCATGGAATATGTTCACGATCACAATGTCATCGCCCTGCACAACATAGGCGATCAGAGACTTGCGCTCAAAACCGACTGTTCGCAGTCCGGGGAGCAAGTCGTTGCGAGGTGTTCCGCGCTCGGAAAAATCGACCAGTTTGAAACAGGCCGCCCGCAATCGCTCTGTGAAGTTAAATGCGACTTCAAAGTTGCTGCTGGCTTTCGCAATGTAGTCATAAATCGCATCAAGATCAGCCTCCGCCTGAGGCCGGAAAACAAGTCGCCTGCGTTTCAAGTTGCGGCTTTCAAATTCTGCTGATGCTTGCGGCGAAGCCGATCAAAAACCTCTTCCGCCGGAATGCTTGGCCTTGGGTCATCAATCGACTGTTGAATGCGGGCACGAATGGACGCAATCCGCTCCTCATGCTCATCCTGCTGCCGCTGCCAAGTCCGAAATGCTTCACGCATCAACTCGCTGACAGAGGCGAATTGACCGGAAGCCACACGCTCCTCCAAAGTCCGCTTCATGGCAGGGGTTACGGTGATGGAGATTTTTTCTGCAGCATTTGACATGGTAAGATAGTATCACACCGTTGAGGACTATTCAACCATCAGAGCGAACTCAAAACTGGATAGAAGTTTGGCGCAAGCTCAAAAACGCTGATCGCCAAGGCCGACACCCGCTTTGCGGGCCATCTGGATGCAATGAAGAAGAGGACCAAAAAATGAAAACCGTCATTCCCTTGAAGCAAGTCATCGCCGGATTTTCACCTGCCCGCAAAAAGCAGATCAAGGCCCGCGCCGGGGAGTTGATTGCCGAAGAAATGGCCCTGCGCGACATCCGCAAATCCCGCGCCCTCACCCAGGAACAAGTCGCCAAACGCCTCGGCGGCAAGCAAGTTTATGTCTCGCGGTTGGAAAGCCGCTCCGACGTAAAAGTCTCAACCCTGCGCGATTATGTACATGCGCTGGGCGGGGAGTTGCAATTGATGGTGACGTTTCCGGAGGGAGCGAAGGCAAGCATCAAGGGTGGGGTGAAGACGGCAGCTCGTT
>JANOOJ010000041.1:0-8004 GCA_031421295.1 Novosphingobium sp. | reverse complement strand
GCCGGTCACCTGCTCACCCATCCGCTCGTCGGGCATGCCGAACACGCTGGCTTCGGCAATCGCGGGATGGGCATAGATCGCCTGCTCGACCTCGATGCAGGAAATGTTCTCGCCGCCGCGGATGATGATGTCCTTCTTGCGATCGACGATGAACAGATAGCCATCCTCGTCGAGGTAGCCGAGATCGCCCGTCCGAAAATAGCCGTCGGGCATGATCGCCGCCTCGGTCGCCTCGGGGTTGTTCCAGTAGCCGTTGAAATTGCAGATCGACCGGATCGAGACTTCGCCGATCGCGCCGGACGGCAGCGGATCGCCCGCATCGTCGAGGATCGCCATGTCGACCAGCGGCCTGCTCGCCGTGCCGGTGCTGCCCGGCTTGGCGAGGTAGTTCTCGTTGAAATTGCCGCAGCCCACCCCGTTGGTTTCGGTCAGGCCGTAGCCGAGCAGCGGGTAGGCGTGCGGCAGGGCCTCACGGATGCGGGTGACGTGATCGATCGGGCGCGGCGCGCCACCCGCTGCGAAAGAAGTGCAGCTGGTCAGGTCGTATTTGTCACGGTCGGGGTGCGTTGCGATCTCGAAGCTCATCAGCGGCACGCCAACGAAATAGGTGGTCTTTTCCTGCTCGATCAGTTGCATTGCCTCGACCACGTTCCACTTGGGCATCAGCACCAGCTTGCGCCCCAGCGCGAAGCTCTGGAGGAACAGCGGGACTTCGCCGGTGACGTGGAACAGCGGGACATTGACCAGCGCGGCAGGCTGGATGCCGGTGGCTTCCCCGCGCTCGGTATAATAGGTCAGCACCATTACCGACTGTGCCGCATAGTTCATCACCGCCTGCGTCACCGCACGGTGATCCGACCACGCGCCTTTCGATTGGCCGGTCGAACCCGAAGTATAGAGGATCGTCGCCAGATCGTCGCCGGTGAGTTCGGGCAGCGGGGTATCGGCGCCGCCGCCGTTCGCCAGCAGCGAGGCGAGCCCGACCAGGGGATCGCCGCCATGATCGAACACCACCAGCCGCGCGGAGACCCGATGCCCGTCGAGCCGGGCCGCGCGCGGGGCGTCGGCCAGCACGATCGTGCAGCCGGCCAGCTCGATCCCGTCGGTCAATTCTTCGCCGGTCCACCAGCCGTTGAGCAGCGTCGCACAGCCGCCGGCCATCAGTACCGCCAAATAAGCGACGATCCAGTTGGCCGAGTTGCGCGCGGCAATGCCGATGCGGTCGCCCTTCCTGACGCCGTGCCCGGCGATCAGCCCGCCCGCGACGACACGCGCGGCGGAATGAATCTGCGCGAAGGTCATCCGGACATCGCCATCGACGATGAATTCGGCTTCGGCATGCTGGGTGCTGTAATGGTCGAAGAACGCCACCAGCGTCGGCGGGGCGTGTTTGAGTAACGGAATGGTCCGGCCGAACCGTTCAAACGGTTCGGTTTCCAGCGGGCCGCCGGGTGCGGTCAGCCGGGTCATCACTTCGCTTAAGGCAGTGTCGAGCTGGCTGGGCATGCGCATCCTATCCCCGTATGAAAGGCGTGCGCCTCTTTCGCGCCGCCCGGCCGGTTTCATCCCGCCTTGTTTCCGCCGGGTTTGTATCCCCGGCCGGTCTATGCCAGATAATGCGCCGCGTCTCTTCCGCCACCGATCGCATGCCCAAGCCAATTTTTCTTAGGGGGTTACTTCCTTGCTGTCACTAGCAGTTGCCGCAGCCGGAGCGCAGGCGCCGTTGAATTGGCTTGATTTCGGACTGACCAAAGGGATCGACCTCGGCTTCTTCATGTTGCGCTGGTACAGCCTTGCCTATCTGGCGGGCATCGTCTTGGGCTATTGGCTGCTCAGCCGGATGATCAAAGCCCCTGGCGCACCGATGGCGCAGCGCCATGCGGACGACGTGTTCTTCTATTGCACGCTAGGCATTATCCTGGGTGGGCGGCTGGGGTATGCGACGTTCTATTCGGACACGCTGTGGTCCAATCCGCTCGGACTGTTCAAGCTGTGGGAAGGCGGGATGAGCTTCCACGGCGGGTTGATCGGGGTGGTCGTGGCGCTGAGCTGGATTTCCTGGCGGGGCGGGCTCTCGTTTCTGCGAACCTGCGATTACATCGCGGTTTGCGTGCCCCCGGGCATGCTGTTCGGGCGGCTGGCGAACTTCGTCAATGGCGAGCTGTGGGGCCGGGTTGCCGGGCCGGACGTGTCGTGGGCGATGATCTTTCCCGATGCCGGCCCGCTCGCGCGCCACCCCAGCCAGCTTTACGAAGCCGGCCTTGAAGGGCTGTTGCTGGCCGTCATCATGCTGCTGCTGTTCTGGAAGACCCGCGCGCGCTGGCGGCCCGGTCTGCTGGTCGGCATCTTCGCGTTCGGCATGGGAGCCGCGCGCTTTACGGTCGAATATTTCCGCGAACCCGATGCCCAGCTGCGCGAATTTGCCGAACAATCCGGCCTGTCGATGGGCCAGTGGCTGACTGTCCCGCTGATGGTCGTCGGGCTGTTCTTCGCCGTGCGGGCGCTGCTGCGTCCGCCGCTGGGTAGCGGAACGCCTGCCCCGGCATGAGCGCGCCCGAATCGCTCGGCGCCATCTTCCGGCGGCTGATCGCCAACACCGGGCCGATCAGCGTGATGCACTACATGGGCGAGTCCAACGCCCGCTATTACGCCTCCCGCGATCCGCTCGGGGTGGCAGGCGATTTCGTTACCGCGCCCGAGATCAGCCAGATGTTCGGCGAATTGCTGGGGCTGTGGCTCGCCGATATCTGGATTCGCGCAGGCCGCGAGGAGCCGGTCCACTACGTCGAGCTGGGGCCCGGTCGCGGCACCCTGGCGCGCGACGCGCTGGCGGCGGCCAAGCGCTACGGGCTTGAGCCCAAGGTCCATTTCGTTGAAAGCTCGACCGCGCTCAAGGATATCCAGCTGGCGACCGTGCCGGGCGCACAGTGGCACCATGATCTTTCCACCGTGCCGCCCTATGGCCCGATCCTGCTGGTCGGCAACGAGTTCCTCGATGCACTGCCGGTGCGCCAGCTGGTCCGGACCGGGGAGGGCTGGCGCGAACGGATGGTCGCCTGTGAGGGGGATCGGTTCGTCTTCATCGCGGGCGATCAGCCGATGGACGCCGCAGTGCCCGAGGCGCGCCGCGCTGCAGAACCTGGCACGATCATCGAAACCTGCCCCGGCGCAGCGGCGACCGTCTATGAGATTGCCGGACGACTGGTCGAGCAGGGCGGGGCGGCGCTGCTGATCGATTACGGCCACGATGCGCTGCGCGATGGCTCGACGCTCCAGGCGGTAAGTTCGCACCTTAAGGTCGATCCCTTTGCCGCGCCGGGTGAGGCAGACCTCACCGCGCATGTCGATTTCGCCAGTCTCGCGCCGATCGCCCGATCGCGCGGCGCGCGCTGGCTCGGCACCGTGTCGCAGGGGCGCTGGCTGCGCGAACTGGGGATCGAGACCCGCGCGGATTCGCTCGCGGCTTTCGCCCCGCAGCATGCCGGAGCGATCCACGCCGCCAAGGAGCGGCTGATCGGCGAGGGCCAGATGGGCGCGCTGTTCAAAGTCATGGCTCTCGCGGCACCGAATTGGCCCGACGGCGTTGGGTTTTGATGGAAAGCTTCGACACAGCCATCATCGGGGGCGGACCGGCGGGGCTGACCGCCGCGATCTACCTCGCCCGCTATCGCCGCCGCGTGGTGGTGTTCGACCGGGGCGGCAGCCGCGCGGCCATGATCCCGCGCAGCCACAATCATGCGGGCTATCCGGATGGTATCCCGGGCAAGGAGCTGCTCGCGCGGATGGCGGAGCAGGCGACGCAGTTCGGGGCGGAAATCCGTAGTGGCGATGTCACCGGGATCAAGGCAACGGGCGGAAACTGGCAGCTGACGGGCGCGGAGATCGACCTCACCGCGCGAACCGTATTGTTCGCCACCGGGGTCGATAATCGTTATCCCGATATTCCCAAAGCGGACCACGATGCTGCGCTCGCTGCCGGTCAGCTGCGCTATTGCCCGGTCTGCGATGCGTTCGAAGCTCAGGGCCAGCGGATCGGGGTGATCGGCGCGGAAAGCCACGGGGTGGCCGAGGCGCTGTTCCTGCGCAATTATTCCGACCGGGTCACATTGTTCACCAAGGAGGAATGCGAACTTCACGAAAAGGACCGCGCCGATCTGGCGCGCGCCGGGGTGGCGTGGGACCCGCGCCCGGTCGCCAGCTACCGCTTCGGCTCGCAGGCCGAGCTGGCATTCGCCGATGGTACGGTGGTGCAAGTCGATACGATCTATCCGGCGCTTGGTTCGGACCCCAATATCGAGCTGATCGCCCAGCTCGGCTTGCGCACCGATGGCGAGGGTTGCCTCGCGACCGATGCCCATCAGCGGCTGGGGCTGAGCGGACTCTATGCGGCGGGCGACGTCGTTTCGGCGCTCGACCAGATCAGCGTGGCGATGGGCCACGCGGCGATTGCCGCAACCGCGATCCACAACGATCTGCGGACCCGCGAGGGCCGGACGCCGGCCTGAATTTTCGGGCATGGTGCGACCCCGGGCGATGGGTTACATCCCCCGTAACGGGAGAGAAAATTGTCTGCATTGCAACTGGATGAGGGCCGCCCGGCGACCTTGCTGTCGAAACTGGCGCGTGCGGTCCTGCTGTGGTTCTATCGCACGCGCGGCTGGAAAGCGGTGGGGCAGCCCCCGGCCGACCGCCGCTGCGTCATCATCGCCGCGCCGCACACCTCGAACTGGGATTTCGTCAATTATCTCGGGCTGACCAATGCACTGGGGGTGAGGGCGCATTTCATGGGCAAGCTCAGCCTGTTCCGCTGGCCGCTGCGGCGTTTCATGCTCGACATGGGCGGGGTGCCGACCGACCGGACCGGGGGGCAGAATTATGTCGAGGCGATGGTCGCCGAATTTGCCCGCCGCAAGGAGTTCATGCTGACCATCGCGCCCGAAGGGACGCGCGGCGCGGTGCGGCAATGGCGCACCGGCTTCTACCACATCGCGCTGGGCGCAGGCGTGCCGATGGTGCTGGGGATGATGGACTACGCCAAGAAGACCGGTGGCCTGGGCCCTGCGATCATGCCCACCGGCGACTACCACGCCGATATGCAGCGGATCATCGCCTTCTATCGCGAGACGACCCCGCGCTACCCCGAACGCGCGATTACCGATTTCGATACGCAAGCCACGCGGCTCGCACCCTACAAGGACAGTGAACGTGGCTGAGGCACTGCTGATCAATGCGCTGATCATCGGGGGTGTGCTGCTGGCGCTGTGGCGCGTGGCTGCGGCGATCCGCGACGTCTCGTTCATCGACGCGGTGTGGGGCGGCGGGATGGCGCTGCTGGCGGTGACCAGCTGGCTGCAACTGGAGGCACCCGGCCAGCGCGCCACCCTGATCGCGGGTATGGCGGCAGCATGGGGTCTGCGGCTGGCGGTGCATCTGTTCACCCGCTGGCGCGCCGCCGGGGAGGACCCGCGCTATGCCCGGATGCTCGGCAAGGCCAAGGAACAGGGCCGCTACGCCCGCGTCGCGCTGACCGTGGTGTTCGCCCCGCAGGCGCTGCTGCTGTTCGTGACCTGCCTGCCCGCGCAGCTTGGCGTGCTGGCGAGCGGTAGCGCCTCGATCGGACCGCTGGCGCTGGCGGGCCTCGCTTTGTGGACGCTGGGCATGGTGTTCGAGACCGTCGGCGACTGGCAACTCGCCCGCTTCCGTGCCGATCCGTCCAGTAACGGCAAGGTGCTCGACACCGGGCTGTGGCGCTACACCCGCCATCCCAACTACTTCGGCGACACTTGCGTGTGGTGGGGCATCTGGCTGGCGGCCGCCGGGGCTGGGCCCTGGATCGCGCTCGCGAGCCTGCCCGGACCGCTGTTCCTGACCTTCACGCTGACCAGATGGTCGGGCAAGCCGCTGCTCGAAAAGGGCCTCGCCAAATCGCGCCCCGGCTACGCGGACTATGTGAAGCGCACTTCGGGCTTCATCCCGTGGCCACCCAAATGACCGCCCGCGCGCTCGACGGGATCAAGGTGCTCGACCTCTCGCGCGTCCTCGCGGGGCCATGGTCGACGCAAATCCTCGCCGATTTCGGGGCCGATGTGCTCAAGGTCGAACACCCCGGCAAGGGCGACGATACCCGCGCCTGGGGGCCGCCGTTTCTTGCGCGCGCCGATGGCTCGGACGATCCGCAGGAAAGCGCCTATTACCTCTGCACCAACCGCAACAAGCGCTCCGCCGCGATCGACCTTGCCTTGCCCGACGGTGCGGCACTGATCCGGCGGTTGGCGGTTGAGGCGGATATATTGGTGGAGAACTTCAAGGTCGGCGGTCTCGCCAAATACGGGCTCGATTATGCCAGCATCGCCGCGCTCAACCCGGCAATCGTCTATTGTTCGATCACCGGCTTCGGCCAGACCGGTCCCTATGCGAGCCGTGGCGGCTACGATTTCGTCGCGCAGGGGATGGGCGGGTTTATGTCGGTCACCGGTGAGGAAGGCGGAGGTCCCTTGCGCGCCGGCGTGGCGATGGCCGACCTTTCGACCGGCAATTTCGCGACCATCAGCATTCTGATGGCGCTACGCCATGCCGAGCGGACCGGCGAGGGCCAGCAGATCGACATCTCGTTACTCGACACCCAGATCGCGATGATGGCCAACCAGGCTTCGACCTACCTCGTCAGCGGCGATAACCCACCGCGCATGGGCAACCGCCACCCCACGGTGGTGCCCTATACGACCTTCGCCACCGCCGACCGGACGATTATCATCGCGGTCGGCAACGACGGCCAGTTCCGCGCGCTGTGCCGCGAGCTCGGTGTGGCGGAGCTGGGCGAAGACCCGCGCTTCGCCACCTCACCCGCCCGGGTGATCCACCGTGAGGCGATCGAGGAGACCATCCGCAACTTGGTGCGGGGTCTTGCCAGCGGCCCGCTGATCGGACGGCTGGTCGCCTGCGGCGTGCCCTGCGGCCCCGTTAATTCCTTGGCCGAGGTGTTCGCCGATCCGTTTGTCGAGGCGCGCCAGACGATCCACCGTTTCGTCCGCGATGACGGCGTAGCGATCCCCAGCGTCGCCTATCCGGGCAAGCTTTCCGCAACCCCTGCCGATTATCGCTACCAGCCGCCCAAAGTGGGCGAGCAGAGCCGCGAGTTGCTGCGCGACTGGTTGGGGCTGGACGGTGATGAACTGGCTGCGCTGGAAGCCGCCGGGGTGGTCGAGCAGCAATGAAAGAGGTCGCCGAAATCAGCCTCCGCTTGCTGCAAGCCGGCGAGACAGACCTTGCAGCCGGTATCCACAGGCGGGCCGGAGCCTTGATTCCAGGCTACGACACGTCGCTCCATACAGCCGATGAATTTCGGGAATTCTATGTCAACAAGGTCTTCCCGGCCGGGCCGATCTGGAGTGCCTTTGCCGGATTGCAGCTGGTGGGCCACCTTGCCTTGCTGCCCGGTTGGATCGAGCATCTATATGTCGAACCCGCCTGGCACGGGCAGGGCATTGGCAGCCGCTTGGTGGCCTTGGCGCAGCGCGAACAGGACGAATTGCGCCTGTACACTTTTCAAGCCAACGCGCGCGCCCGCGCATTCTACGAGCATCACGGGTTTGTGATCGAGGAGTTGACTGATGGACTGCGCAATGAGGAAAAGATGCCGGACATGACCTATCACTGGCAGCGATCAGGCCAGAATTGACGAGCCGCTAAACCACCACGCCGCCATCGACGACGATGGTCTGCCCGGTCATGAAGGTCGAGGCATCGGAGGCGAGGAACACCGCCGCCCCGGCAATCTCATGCGGCTCGCCGATCCGCGCCAGACAGGCGTTCGAGACCGAATGCTTGAGGTTTTCCGGATTTTCCCACAATGCCTTGGCGAAATCGGTGCGCACCAGACCGGGGGCGATCGCGTTGATCCGGACATTGTCCGGCCCGAACTCGCGCGCGAGGTTCTTGGCCATCTGGATATCGGCCGCCTTGGTGATCGCATAGGCCCCCAGAATCGGCGAACCGCGCAGCCCG
>JANOOJ010000040.1:0-23118 GCA_031421295.1 Novosphingobium sp. | reverse complement strand
GTCCCGCCCGACCTGCCGCTCCAGCCCAACCCCACCGAAGTCGCGGCGTGGTTCGAAGTGCCCGTCGATTTCGTGTTCGACAGCGTCAACCACGTCGAGCAATCGGTGCATTGGCAAGGGGCGGAGAGGCGCTACATCGAGATCATGTGGCAAGAGCATCGCATCTGGGGCGTCACCGCCGCGATCATCGCCAACCTCTCGCGGCGGATTGCGTGGCATGACTGATTTGATTCACGCAAAGACGCTAAGACGCGAAGATGTCGTGGCTGCCGCAGGCCAATCGATTCAATGCGATCATCCCATTGGCGTTGACGTAAAAGTTGCAAGCGGCTTCGCCGCAAGCGAAACCCCTTCGCGTCTTAGCGTCTTTGCGTGAGACCAAAATGACCACCACGCTTCCCTCCGCCGAGTGGACCCAGCGTCCCGACCTTGCTGTGCTGGTCAAGGCGCTGGGTGTTGGCAATGCGCGCTATGTCGGCGGGGCGGTGCGCGACACGCTGCTGGGGCTTGCGGTCAAGGACGTCGATATTGCCACCCCGCTCGAGCCGCAGGCGGTGATGCGGCGGCTCAAGGGCGCGCAAATCCGCAGCGTTCCGACCGGGATCGAGCATGGCACACTCACCGCGCTGATCGAAAGCGGGCCGGTTGAGATCACCACGCTGCGCCACGATGTCACCACCGATGGCCGCCGCGCCACCGTCGCCTTCGCCACCGACTGGCAGGAGGATGCCGCGCGGCGGGATTTCACGATCAACGCGCTCTATGCCGATCCCGCGACGCTGGAGATATTCGACTGGTTCGGCGGGCTGGCCGATCTGGCGGCGCGGCGGGTGCGCTTCATCGGCGATCCGGGCGAGCGCATCCGCGAGGATCATCTGCGCATTCTGCGCTATTTCCGATTCCAGGCCCGGTTCGGCTCGGGCCCGGCCGACGCGGCAGCGGAAAGCGCCTGTTCGGACCTCGCCGCCATGCTCAAGGGGCTGTCGCGCGAACGCGTCGGGATGGAGCTGTTCAACCTCCTCGCCCTGCCCGATCCCGCAGCGACTGTCGGGAGGATGGCGGAACTTGGCGTACTGCCGGTGATCCTGCCCGAAGGAAATCCCGATGCACTGACGGCGCTGGTCGCGGAGGAGCGGCGGCAGGACATCGCGCCCGATCCGGTCCGTCGGCTGGCGGCGCTGCTCCCCGCCGATGCGGAGCTGGCCGGGCAGGTTGCAGCACGGTTCCGGCTATCCGGCGCGCAGAAAAAGCGGCTGGTGTGCGCGGCAGACAGAGATACCCCCCCTCCCCATCGGGGAGGGGCTGGGGGTGGGGGAGCGGGGCAACCGCCCCGCGTCAACACTGGCGTTGAGCCCCCGCCCCAACCCCTCCCCACCGGGGAGGGGCTTATTTCGCACCACGCCCGCACCCTCGCCTACCGCCTCGGCATGGAGCAAGCGCTCGACCGGCTGCTGCTGACCGGCGCCGACACCGCCCCGCTCAAGAGCTGGACCATCCCCATTTTCCCCCTCAAAGGCGGCCAGATCGTCGCGCGCGGGGTCAAGGCCGGACCCGAAGTCGCGCGCCTGCTCCGTGCGGTTGAGGACCGCTGGGTGGATGAGGAATTTCCGGGGGAGGAGCGGGTTGCGGCGTTGTTGGGTGAGGAATTGGACATTCCCTCATAGTTGAGCTACATTGTAGCCCAGAGGTGATCCATGTCCGCAAATGCCGTAGTCCGCGCCCGTATCGATGAGCGCATCAAGTCCGAAGCCGCAATTGTGCTTGGCGCGATGGGGCTGACGGTGTCCGACGCTTTCCGGATGATGATGACGCGCATTGCCGCCGAGAAAGCGCTGCCGTTTAGTCCGCTGATACCCAACGCCGTAACCATTGCTGCGATGGAGGAGCACCTTCACGGGCCATTGCCGCGGTTTGGCACGATTGACGAGCTGATGGCTCACCTGAATGCGGACGACTGAGCCGACTTCACGCTTTAGACGCGATTACAAACGCGAGATGAAGGGCCGTCACCGGGTGACGCTGGCGAACGAACTCGTTGCCGTCTTGCAGCTGCTAGCCGCAGACGAATCGCTTGCTGAAAAGCATCGTGACCATCCGCTTACCGGCGATTGGGCCAATCACCGCGATTGCCACATCCGACCCGATCTCGTGCTGATTTACCAGAAACCGAATGAAAGCACGCTGCGGCTCGTCCGACCCGGCTCGCATAGCGAACTTGGCCTGTGAACCAGATCGTCGCGCGCGGGGTCAAGGCCGACCCCGAAGTCGCCCGCCTGCTCCGCGCGGTGGAAGACCGCTGGGTGGAGGAGGGGTTTACGGGGGAGGAGCGGGTTGGGGAGATTTTAGGGGACGAGCTTATCCGGTGACGGAAAAGAGTCTGCTTTCGACCCCGTTGCGGACGTTCGCCGCGCAACGAGTGCAAGCCATCGCCCAAGGGCCGATGTGCGGATTTATGCGGGTGGAACTGCAACCGAAGCGTCATTGCAACCAAGCCCCGCGCCGTAGCTCCAACTTCTCAAGCGATCACTCGCGGGATATTTAATCGAGAAATACATGAATTCGGGAAGCAATCTCAATAGCTTAAAATACCCTCTGAATTTATCAAATAACCCTGACTCTTTTCTTCTCAGAAAAATTGATAACCGTCTTTTCGCTATCAAATGACCGCTAGCCTCAGCTGCCCTCCAATATTTTAAGGCTAATTCAACATTACTAGCAATTTTGTGATCATCATAGTCTGAATAGTAAATTGACCCTAACACGCACAAGGCTGGCGAAAAGCCTCGTTCGCCAATATCCTTCAGTCTTTCAACTGCAACTTGATATTCACCTTGGTACCACAGCCAAAATGCCAATCTATGGGAAGCTTCGATTGATCCGGAATCTGATGCGCGCTGATACCATTGCATTCCGCGTTCGATGTCACGATCAACGCCTCTCCCGTTCGCGTAAGCGTCCCCTAAATAACATTTCGCCAAATTTGAACCGCGCTCTGCTAACTCATGAAATATTCTTAAGCATTCTTGCGGGTTTGACTCTTGCAATTCCACTGCCGACCACAGACTGCTTGCATCCGGTTCGTTGCTCCACTCACGATCAATATTCTCTGGGAACCTAACGCTCATCTAAAGCTCCGAAACATAGGGGCAGAGGCAGGTCACAAGGTGTTGCATGTAGCAAGCCTCTCTAGCGCTATGCCCATTTCTAAAGGGTGGACTGCCCGGGCAGACTGACAGCGCATAGTGTCTGCTTCCCACCCCAATCAGCCATTCGCTAAAACCGGTTATCCCGCGGAAACCCCGTCGGCGGCATCCGGCCTGCGGCACCGCGCGCGACTTTCCACATCACCACGTCCTTCTCGGTCCGCACCCTCCCGGTGTCGCCGCCCATCGCCCAGCTGAGGCCGTCCTCCAGTTTCAGCGTTACCGCGTCGCTCAGCCCGCCGTCGCGGTAGCGTTGCAGGGTTACGCCCTGGCCCTTGGCGAGGATCGGCATTTCGGAGAGCGCGAAGATCACCAGCTTGCGGTTGTCACCGACCACCGCGATGTGATCGTGCGCGGGCAGCACTTCGCGCACCACCGCGAGCTTGACCCCCGGCTTGGTGGTCATCACCCCCCGACCTTTGCGGGTTTCGGCGAGCAGCTCGTCCGCCTCGGCGACGAAACCGCGCCCCGCGGTGGAGGCGAGCAGCAGCTGGGCCTTGGGCCTGTAGGCGAACACCGCGACGATCCCCGCTTCGGCATCGATATCGAGCATCGTCCGGATCGGTTCGCCAAACCCGCGCGCGCCGGGCAACTTGTCCGCGCCGAGCGTGTAGAACCGGCCGTTGTCGCAGGCGATAAGCAGCTTGTCGGTGGTTTGCGCGTGAAACGCGAAGGCCGGGCCGTCGCCTTCCTTGAATTTGAAATCGCCGTCCAAGGCCAGGTGCCCGCTCGCCCCGCGCGCCCAGCCCTTGGCCGAAAGGATCACCGTCACCGGTGCCTTCTCGATCATCGCATCCATGCTGAATTCGCGGGTCGGCGCGGCTTCGGCGATGGTCGTGCGGCGGCGGCCGAGCACGGTATCCTCGGCGTAATCCTTGCGCAGATTGGTCAGGTCGCGCTTGAGCCTCGTGCGCTGGCGCGCCGGACTGTCGAGCAGCTTGTGCAGTTCCTCCTGCTCGACCAGCAGCTCGGCGTGTTCCTTGCGCAGCTCCATTTCCTCGAGCCGCCGCAGGCTGCGCAGCCGCATGTTGAGGATCGCTTCGGCCTGGCGGTCGGTCAGGCCGAATTCGGCCATCATCAAGGGCTTGGGCTCGTCCTCGGTGCGGATGATCGCGATGATCCGGTCGAGGCCCAAGAAGGCGATGATATAGCCTTCGAGCAGTTCGAGCCGCGCGGCGATCTTGTCGAGCCGGTGCTGGGTGCGGCGCAGCAGGATGTCGATCTGCGCGATGGTCCATTGCTGGAGCAGCAGCTTAAGGCCGAGCACGCCGGGCGTGCGATTGGCATCGAGCACGTTGAGGTTGAGGCTGTAGCGGCTCTCGACATCGCTCAGCCGGTAGAGCGATTCCTTGAGCAGTTCGGGATCGACATTGCGGTTCTTCGGCACGAAGATCAGCCGGATCGCCTCGTCGCTCTCGTCGCGGATGTCTTCGAGGATCGGCAGCTTCTTGTCGGCGATCAGGCCTGCGACCTGTTCGATCAGTCTGCCCTTCTGGACCTGGTAGGGGATTTCGCTGAGCACCAGCTGCCACATCCCGTTGCCGAGCCGTTCGATCCCCGCCTCGCGGTCCTCGGCGGTCTTGGCCTCGGCGGCATGGAACCGCCCGCGCAGCCGGAACGCGCCGCGTCCGGTCTCATAGGCCGCCGAGATCGCCGTGGCGCTGTCCACCACCACGCCTCCGGTGGCGAAGTCTGGGCCTTTGAACACTTCCATGAGCGCCGCATGCTGGACATCGGGATTGTCGATCAGCAGCAGCGTCGCGTCGATGATTTCGGCGACGTTGTGGCTGGGGATCGAGGTCGCCATGCCCACCGCGATCCCGCTCGAGCCATTGGCGAGCAGATTGGGGAAGATGCCGGGGAAGATTTCCGGTTCTTCCTCCTCGCCGTTATAGGTCGCGTGGAAAGTGACCGTGCCTTCGTCCAGCCCGGCCATCAGCTGGATCGCGGTTTTGGTCAGCCGCGCTTCGGTGTAGCGATAGGCGGCGGCGTTATCGCCGTCGATGTTGCCGAAATTGCCCTGCCCCTCGACCAGCGGATAGCGCAGCGAGAAATCCTGCGCGAGGCGGACCATCGCGTCATAGACCGACTGGTCGCCGTGCGGGTGGTACTTGCCGATCACGTCGCCGACCACGCGCGCGGACTTCTTGAAGGCGTCGCCCGGGCTGAGTTTCAACTGCCGCATCGCCCACAGCAGGCGGCGGTGGACCGGCTTCAACCCGTCGCGCAAATCGGGCAGCGACCGCGCGGTAATCGTCGACAAAGCGTAGACCAGGTAACGCTCCGACAGCGCTGAATCGAACGGCGCATCGACGATGGCGTCAAAGGGATCGGGTTCGATGATTGTCATGTTGGCGCTGCCCTAGCAGGCGGAATCAAGGGATTCCATGCAGGCGGCGGGGTTTTGCGCAAGTGTGTGTTTTGGTTCACACGAAGACACGAAGATGTGGTTCCTAGCGGCGAAGCCGCTGCCAAAATCTCTCTGGTTCAGAGCCGCAGAGTGAAGTGATGCAAAGCGACTGCGGCGCAGTGGGACACCTTCGTGTCTTCGTGTGAACCAATCTACCGCCGCTGCATATCGTGGCTTTCGCCCGGAATCCGCACTTCCAGCCCATCGAGATCCGGGGTCAGGGTAATCTGGCACGACAGCCGACTGGTCCGGGCCACATCGGCGGCGAGATCGAGCATGTCTTCCTCGTCCTCGCTGGCGGGGGGCAGTCTGCCGAACCATTCGGGCGCAACGATCACGTGGCAGGTCGAACAAGCCATCTGGCCCTCGCAGGTGCCCTCCAGCGGCATGTCGGAGGCTTGCGCCAGTTCGAGCAGCCGGGTGCCTTCGGCGCCTACGGCATCGACCCGCTCGCCCTTGGTGGTGATGAAGCGGACGCGGACCATTGTCAAATTCCCTGCGTCCTGGCTGCGGCGTCGATCCGGCGGCAGGCCTCGGCCAGCTCGTTCCTGGTGGTATAGCGGCCAAAGCCCAAGCGGATCGAGCTTTTGGCCTGCGCATCGCTGAGCCCCAGCGCACGCAGCACATGGCTTGGGCGGCCCGACCCGCTGGCGCAAGCCGAGCCCGCCGAGAAGGCGATGTCGCGCAACTCGCTCATCAACCGGGCGACGTCGAGGTCTTCAAGGCGCAGGTTGAGATTACCGTGCCAGCGCTGCTCGGCGCTGCCGTTGAGCATCCATTCGGACAGGATTTCACGGGCAACATCCCACAGTGCTGCGACATGCGCGGCATCCTCAGTCATGCGTGTTTCAGCCAGCGCTGCCGCCGCGCCAAACCCTGCGCAGAGCGCCGGGCTGAGTGTGCCCGAGCGAAGCCCCTGCTCCTGCCCGCCGCCGTAAATCAGCGGTGCCAGCGAAACCCCATCGCGCACCCACAAAGCGCCGATCCCCTTGGGGCCATAGATCTTGTGCGCCGAGACCGCGATCAGGTCCGGTCCTTCGGGGATCGGCAGCTTGCCGAAGCTCTGCACCGCGTCGCACAGGAACAAGGCACCCGCCTCGTGCGCCCGCTCGACCAGTCGTTCGACCGGTTGGATCGTGCCGACCTCGTTGTTGACGTGCATCACCGCGACGAACGTCGTCGCGGTGGAGCTTTCGATCTCGGGATCGACCAGTCCGGCCTCGTCCACCGGCAATTCGCAAAACCGCGCGCCGCTCGCCCGCGCGCAATCAAGCACTGCGGCGTGTTCGATCATTGACGCGGCTATCCGCGATGGCTTGCTGCCCAATATCGCCAGATTGATCGCCTCGGTCGCCCCGCCGGTGAAGATCACCCGGCCACCATCGGGCAGCAGCCGCGCCACCTGATCGCGCGCGACCTCAACCGCAGCTGCCGCCGCACGGCCGGGGCGATGCGGGCTATGCGGATTGGCGAAGCCATCACCGGCCAGCCACGGCATCATCGCCTCCAGCGCTTCGGGGGCCAGCGGCGTGGTCGCCTGGTAATCGAGATAGATCATGCCGCCTGCACCGCCATTGCCAGCCACACTTCGGCGAACCGCTCGACGTCGGCCACCGTGTTCGTCCAGCCGAGGCTGACCCGGATGGTCCGGTCCGCCAAATCGTCCTCCACGCCCATCGCAGTCAAAACATGGCTTCGCCGCATCGAACCCGACGAGCAGGCGCTGCCTTGGCTGACTGCAATTCCGGCCATGTCGAAGCGCATCAGCTGTGCGCTGGCGGACATCCCCGGCATGGCGATGGAATCGATATAGGCCGACTGCGCCTCCATACGATCGCCGAACCAGACCCCGCCCGCGTCGCGCACCGTATCGGATAACCGCTGCTTGGCATCGTACAAGTCGTGCGGCAGGTAAGGGTAATCGCACGCCTCGAGCGCCGCAGCCATGCCCAGAATGCCGGGGAGGTTCTCCGTCCCGCGCCGGTAGCCGCGCTCCTGACCGCCCAGCGGTTTGAGCATCTCGAATTCGCGCACCAGCAGCACGCCGATGCCCACCGGTCCGCCAAACTTGTGCGCCGCTATGATCGCCATGTCTACTTCGTGCGGCAGTGGATACTTGCCCGCACTCTGCGACACATCGCAGACCAGCAGCCCATCGGCATCGTGAACACTATCGACCAGATCGCCGAGATTCTGCTGAACGCCGGTCTCGGAATTGAACCACTGGATCGCCACCACCGGATTGTTCGCCTTCGCGAGTACCGCTTCCATCCGCTCCTGATCCACTGCGCCATCGGGCAATATCGCCAGGCGCGGCGCGCCCGGTGCAGCGGCCAGCACGGCATCGTGCTCGACCCCGCTGACGAACCGCTGACCGCCGACCGCCCGGTCCAGCGCCAAGGTCGCCGCCTCGCTCGCGCCGCTCGTGAAGATCACCTCGCCGTCCCATTTGAGCGCCTCGGCGATCCGCTCACGCGCGTCCTCCAGCGCCGCGCGCGCCTTGCGACCGGTCGCGTGCGGGCTCGATGGATTGGCCCACAGCGCAAAGCCCTCGTCCATCGCGGCCCGCGCTTCGGGCCGCAGCGGGGTCGTCGCGGCATGGTCGAGGTAAATCAAATCGGCGGCCTTGTTCGCAAAGATTGCTTTTGGGAGCTGCGTTTCTATATAGCGCTGCGCTCCCATTCACAGTCCCCAACCGGTCCGGCGATCAAAAATCGCATCGCCGCGCGAGGGGACATTTATCGCCAGGTGCCACGCCTATGCCCGCAGTCATTTTCCCCGGTCCCGAAGGCCGTCTCGAAGGCCGCTTCCAGCCGGGGCCGCGCCCGCGCGCGCCGGTCGCGATGATCCTCCATCCGCACCCGCAGGGCGGCGGCACGATGAACGACCGGATCACGATGGCGCTCTACAAGACCTTTGTCGCGCGCGGGTTCGCCACGCTCCGCTTCAACTTTCGCGGCGTGGGCCGCAGCCAGGGCAGCTTCGACAACGGGATCGGTGAGCTGTCCGACGCCGCCGCCGCGCTCGACTGGGTCCAGTCGATCCATCCCGAGGCGCAGACCACCTGGATCGCGGGCTTCAGCTTCGGCGCGCTGATCGGCATGCAGCTGCTGATGCGCCGCCCGGAGATTCGCGGCTTCATCTCGGTCGCCCCGCCCGCCAACATGTACGATTTCAGCTTCCTCGCGCCGTGTCCCGCCTCGGGGATCGTTGTTCAGGGGGTCGCCGATACGGTGGTGACGCCAAATGCGGTCCAGAAGCTGGTCGACAAGCTGCGCACCCAGCGGCACATCACGATCCACCACGACGAAATCCCGCGCGCCAACCATTTCTTCGAACACGAGCTGGGCGACATGATGCATTCGGTCGACAACTACCTCGACATGCGGCTTTCGCCCGATTGCCCGATCAAGTGATTATTTGAGCTCCTGCCCCAGCGGGGCGGGGGCGCCATTGCCCGGCAGCGTCCAGATCGCGACGTTGACCGCCATGATCACCGCGAGCAGCAGCATCAGCCCGGCCTGCTGGCGCGATCCGCCGCGCCGCAGCAGTGCGATCGCTCCGATCACCAGCGCGATGCAGGCCAGCACCAGGATGGATAGGACCAGCGCCATCGCCTAGCGCGTCAGCCTTCCGGCGATGTTGAGAATGTCGTCAAGCGGGTTGCCATCGCCGTTCATATCGATCAGCGACCCGAGTCCGCCAAACCCGCCCCTCGCCGCGACCGGCGCTGGCTTGTTGCCGCCAAGAACCGCTCCGAGGATCGAACCAAGCCCACCGCCGCTTGTCGGAGCAGAAGCACCCCCGCTGCCCTGCGCGCGCGCCGAGAGATAACCGCCGACCAGCATCGCCAGGATCGGCAGCATTTTCTTGAGCAGTTCGGGATCGAGCCCGGTCTGGCCCGCAGCATGTCCGGCCACCGTGCGGCTGACATCCTTCGATCCGAAAATCTGCCCCAGCACGTCGTTGCCACGCGCGGTATCGGTCGGTTCGGGGCCAAGCACATTGGCGGCCAGTTCACCCCCGCCGAGCGTACCGAGCATTCCAATCAGGCTGCCAAGGCCAGAGTCTCCGCCGCCCGCAACCTCACCCTGCTTACGAAACCCGCCAAGAATCGCCGGAACCAATGCTTCCGCCCCCACCGCAGCAACCGCGGGCGGGATTCCAAATTGCTTGGCAATGGCATCCACCCCGCCACTACGGCGGAGCATGTCCATCACATCCATGTCGTTCTCCAGGGTTCTTCGGCGCGACCCGATTTCGACCCATTGCCGGGCACTGTATCGAGCGCCGTGCGTTCTTGCTAGGAATTTTGCCCGTCGGGGCAATGACACTGCGGGTCGGTCGGCGGCTCGCCGAATGGAGAGTGCACATGTCGATCTTCAGCAAAATCAAAGACGCGATTTTCGGACATAAGGCCCAAGCGGCCACGGCACCGGCGACCGCCAATCCCGCAATACCGATGGGAGCGGCCCCAGCTGCACCGGCTCAGGTCAGCGACGTCGATGTCGAAGCCAACCTCGCCGCCATGGCGGCCGGCAAGGATCTCGACTGGCGCAGCTCGATCGTCGATCTGATGAAGCTGCTGGGGATCGATTCGAGCCTCGCCAACCGCAAGGAACTGGCGCGCGAGCTGGGCTATACCGGCGATCTCGATGGGTCGGCCGAGATGAACATCTGGCTGCACAAGGCGACGATGCGCCAGCTCGCAACCAACGGCGGCAAGGTTCCCGCCAGCCTGACCGATTGAGCCACCGGTCCCCTCCCGTTCGCGGGAGGGGAACTGGCGCATGCCATTTGACTTGGCCGACGCGGCCGGACAGTCTGTCGGCATGAAACTTCAAACACTTACCCGCCGCGAATTGCTCGGCACCTTCGCCGCCGGTACCGCCACGCTTGCCCTGCCCGGATGCGCCCAGAAAATCGCATCGGCGGCAGCGCCGGTGAGTCCCACCGCATTGCTCGACGACATCGCTTGGCGATTGCTCGAATCGGGTCCCGAAGGCGCGACGTCGCTGGGGATCGACACCGGCGCGCATGCCGGACTACGCGCACAGCTGGGAGACCGCTCGGCAACGGGCATAGCAAAACTTGCGGCGCAGCTCCGCCGCGACCTTGCCCGCGTCAACGCGGTGGGCGAAGTCGGCGTCGATCCCGCCACCCGGACCAGTCTGGCGGTGGTGCGCAGTGCTTTCGGTACTGCACTGGACGGACTTGCGTTGCCCTATGGCGATGTTGCGGTCGGGAGCTGGCGCAACACGCCTTATGTGGTGATCCAGAATGTCGGGGCCTATCTCGACACGCCGCGGTTCCTTGATTCCGACCATCCGGTGAAAACCTCGGCCGATGCCGAAGCCTATCTGTCGCGGCTGGCTGCGATGGGCGATCAGCTCGATGGCGAACTCGGCCGCATCCGCGCCGCGCGCGCGATGGGGATGGTTCCGCCATCGTTCCTGCTCGACAAGACGCTGGTGCAGATGGACCGTACGATAGCCGATGCCCGGGCAGGCGGCGGACTGGTGACGTCGCTGACCAAGCGCACCACCGATATTCCGGGCGATTGGGACCGCCGCGCCCGCGCGATCATTGCCGCCAAAGTCTTGCCCGCGCTCGAACGTCAGCGCGCCGAGCTAGCCGTACAGCGCACCCCCGCCACTGCCGATGCGGGACTCTGGGCTCGCCCGCGCGGCGACGAATTCTACGCCTGGGCGCTGCGCGCCAGCACCACCACGCGCCGCACCCCCGACGAGGTCCACGCGCTGGGGCTGGAGGAGGTCGCGGCGCTCAATGCGCGGATGGACCCGATCCTGCGCAAGCTCGGCCTGACCAGCGGGTCGGTCGGCGCACGGATGCTCGCGCTCGACAAGGACCCGCGCTTCAAGTTTGCCAACGACGACAAGGGCCGCGCCGAGATCATCGCGACGATGCAGCGCAAGATCGACTTCATCCGGACGAAGATGCCGCTGGCCTTTCGCCGCCTCGCGCGCGGCAACCTCGAAATCCGCCGCCTGCCCCCCGCCGAGGAAGCCGGTGCGCCGGGCGCTTACGGCGGGGCGGGATCGATCGACGGGACGGTGCCGGGCAAGATCTGGCTCAACCTCGGCGATACCGACCGGCACAGCCGCTACGGTGTGGCGACGCTGGGCTTTCACGAGGGCATTCCGGGGCACGTCTGGCAGGGCGAATATGCCAACCAGCTCCCACTGATCCGCACGCTTCTGGCGTTCAATGCCTATTCCGAGGGCTGGGCGCTTTATGCCGAAACGCTGGGCGACGAGCTGGGCGCTTACGAGGGCGACGATATGGGGCGGCTGGGCTATCTCCAAAGCCTCGCCTTCCGCGCCTGCCGGATGGTGGTCGATACCGGACTCCACGCCAAGCGCTGGACCCGCAGCCAAGCGGTCGAGTGGTTCTCGGCCACCAACGGCTCGGGTCTTTCCGAAGTCGCGCCCGAGGTCGATCGCTATTGCAGCTGGCCGGGGCAGGCCTGCGGCTACAAGATGGGCCACAGCGAGATGCTGCGCCAGCGCGAACGGGCAGAGGCGGCGCTCGGCGCGCGCTACGACCTGCGCGATTTCGATCAGGCGGTGGTCGATGGCGGCAATGTCCCGCTCGATGTGCTGGCGGAGAATGTCGGGCGGTATATTGCAGGGGCTTAGACGGTTTCCTCTCGCCAAGTTCCGCTAACCGCTAAAGCGGCAAGCTGTACCGTCCTCTCCCGCAAGGGGAGAGGGGTGGGCAACGCATTCCTCTCCCCTGGCAGGAGAGGATACGAAGGCTTGAGAGCGAAGCGAACTAGCCGCAGTTGGAGAGGCGGCTCTTACTTCTTCCCGAAGAACGCGCCCGCCATGCCCGCGATGTCGTTGAGCGGGTTACCATCGCCGTCGCGATCGAGCATCTTGAGAATCCCCGAAGCCTGCGGGTTGTCCTGCAGCATCTGGGCATATTGGCCGAGCGAGCCTTCGCCGCCGATCTGTTCGACGATCTTGCCCAAGATGCCCGAATCGAGCCCGGTCTTGGCCGCGGCACCTGCGATCGTATCGCCCGGCTCTGCATGCGACTGGCCGAGTGCAGCGATGGCCCTTTCCGCGATTGCCGGGTCGATGCCCAGCTTGCTCGCCAGATTGCCGACATCGGCGTGCTGACCGACCTGGCCCAGGATACTGTCGAAAATTCCCATTGCGCGACTCCTTGCGTGGCGACCGGCATTCATGCGCCGATGCACCGACCGCGCAAGGTCAAATCGCTGCAAGGTCGGGCTCCACCCAGCCCCTCCGCGCGGCGACCGAAAACAATCGTTCGCGCGAATAGAACCGCAGCGGCCAGTCGCGCGGACCCATCGCACTGGCGAGCAGGGCGTTGACGCGCTCCACGAGCCCACCCTCGCCGCAACCGGCGGTGAAGCGCAGCACGCCCTTGATGTAGAGCTGGGTCAGCGTCTCGTGGTAGCCCTGCGTATCGTCGTTCACCCCACCGACGCTAACGTTGTACCCGCGGATGATGTCGGGCAACTCGCGCTCGGGGTGGATGTCGGGCCGCTCGGTCACCAGCCATACGCAGGCGGCAAGGTGCGCTTCATGCGTCCATTCGGCGCGCGGCAGGGTGCGGCCCAGCAGCCCCTGGCCGATGCGGCGCACGGCGGCATCGTCGGCAAATGTGCGGATGGAATGTTCGGTCACGATAGAGAGCCCCTCTCCAACTTCGGCTAGGCAGACAAGCTGCCAAGCCTGCGTATCCTCCCCCGCAAGGGGGGAGGGACAGACTACATAGGTCCTCCCCCCTTGCCGGGGAGGATAGCGAAGCTTGTTCCGAAGGAACTAGCGCAGCTTGGAGAGGGGTCCGCCCCTAGGCGGCGACCGGCGCTGCCTGGCGGACGCCTTCATCGACGTGATCGGCAAATTGCGCGAAATTGTCGATGAACTGGCGCACCAGCACTTGCGCGGTCTGATCGTATTGCACCGGATCGGCCCAGGCCCCGCGCGGATCGAGCAAGCGGGTTTCGACCCCGGGCACGCTGACCGGAACCTCGAAGCCGAAGTTCGGGTCCTTGCGGAACTCGACCGCGCCAAGGCTCCCGTCGAGCGCGGCATTGAGCAAGGCGCGGGTGGCCTTGATCGGCATGCGCTTGATGCCGTCCATCGTCGCCATGCCACCGGTCCAGCCGGTGTTGACCAGCCAGCAGGTGACCCCGCCCGTGGCAATCCGCTCCTTGAGGAGGTTGCCATAGACGCTGGGATGGCGGGGCATGAACGGCGCGCCGAAGCAGGTGCTGAAGGTTGCCTCGGGCTCGGTCACGCCGATCTCGGTCCCCGCGACCCGCGCAGTATACCCTGAGAGGAAGTGGTACATCGCCTGATCGGGCGTGAGGCGGGCGATCGGCGGCAGCACGCCATAGGCGTCGGCGGTGAGGAAGATGATGGTCTTCGGCACCGGACCGAGATTGTGTTCGGAGGTGTTGGGAATGAAGTCGATCGGGTACGAACCGCGGCTGTTCTCGGCGAGCGTGGCATCGTCGAAATCGAGCGTGCGCAGTTCCGGGTCCATCACCACGTTCTCGAGGATCGTCCCGAACCGCTTGGTGGTGGCGAAGATTTCCGGCTCGGCCTCGGGAGAAAGGCGGATCATCTTGGCGTAGCAGCCGCCTTCGAAGTTGAAGACCGCCGTGTCCGACCAGCCATGCTCGTCGTCGCCGATCAGCGTGCGGCTGGCATCGGCCGAAAGCGTGGTCTTGCCGGTGCCCGAAAGGCCGAAAAACACCGCAGTCTCGCCATTGGCACCGACATTGGCCGAGCAGTGCATCGGCATGATGCCTTTCACCGGTAGCAAATAGTTGAGGATGCCGAACACGCTCTTCTTCATCTCGCCGGCATATTTGGTGCCGCCGATCAGGATCAGTTTCTCGGTGAAATTGACCGCGATCACCGTCTCGCTGCGGGTGCCATGACGCTCGGGATCGGCGCGGAAGCTGGGCAGATCGATGATCGTATATTCGGGTTCGAAGATCGCCAGCTCATCGGCCGTCGGCCGCACCAGCAAGGTGCGCACGAACAGATTGTGCCACGCCAGCTCGTTGATCACGCGGACGTTGACGCGGTGTTCGGCCTGCGATCCGCCGAACAGGTCGGCGACATAAAGCGTGTCCTTCTGTCCCAGCGCGACGAGGAAATCGGCCTTGAGCGCGGCAAACTGCTCTGGCGTCATTGCCGCGTTGGTCGCGCCCCACCAGACGGTGTCCTCGGTCTCGGCATCGCGGACGATGAACTTGTCCTTGGCCGAGCGCCCGGTGTGCTTGCCGGTTTCGACCACCAGCGGGCCTTCCGCCGCCAGCATCCCCTCGCCGCCTCGCACCGCATGCTCCACCAGCGGCGCGGTGCCGAGATTGGCGAAGATCGTCGCAGCGGTCGAAATGCCTTGGCGGTCGAGCGGATAGGATAGCGAAGCAGCGGTCAAGATTGTCTCCGTGGTCGGCAGATGCAGCGCGCGAGCGCTGCTAAGGTTCCGCATACGAATGCGGAACGCGATTTTGGCCGCATAGTCCACCAGCCCCGCGCCGTCAAATTGCGCGGATCATACTATAAAGTAACTGTAATTCAGATACTTGCTTGAGTGAAAGTAAGCGCGTCATTGTCAGTGTCCGATTGAGCGGCTAACCCGGCACTCCCCGAGCCGCAACACGAGTGCCGACGTGCCAATGGCCGATACGCCCGACGGACCCCAGACCCCACCCGCCCTGCAGACGATTGCGCTGGTCGATGACGACCGCAACATCCTCGCCAGCGTCTCGATCGCGCTGCAGGCCGAGGGTTTCGCCACCCGGGTTTACACCGACGGTGCGACCGCGCTGAAGGCGCTGCGCGAAAATCCGCCCGATCTGGCGATCTTCGACATCAAGATGCCGACCATGGACGGGCTCGAACTGCTCGAGAAATTGCGCGAGGAATCCGCGCTGCCGGTGATCTTCCTGACCTCAAAGGACGAGGAGCCCGACGAGGCTCTGGGCCTCGCCATGGGGGCGGACGACTACATCACCAAGCCGTTCAGCCAGCGCCTGCTGGTCGCGCGCATCCGGGCGATTTTGCGGCGCAGCGAGCTGGTGCGCGGCGAGGCCGAAGCGCCATCGTCGGGGGCCACGCCCGAACCGATCCGGCGTGGGCGGCTGCAGATGGACCCGGCGCGCCACGCGGTGGTCTGGGACGGGCGCGCGGTCTCGCTCACCGTCACCGAATTCCTGATCCTCGAGGCGCTCGCTGCGCGCCCCGGGGTGATCAGGACCCGCAACCAGCTAATGGATGCGGCCTATAGCGACGACGTGTTCGTCGACGACCGGACGATCGACAGCCACATCAAGCGGCTGCGGCGCAAGTTCCGGGCGGTCGATCCCGGGTTCGGCGGGATCGAAACGCTCTACGGCGCAGGATATTCCTTTGCCGATTCGTGATCGCGCGCGGCTGGTCCCCGACCGGCTGTTCTGGACGCGGCGCACCTCGCTCACCGCGCGCATTCTGGCGGTCAATATCATCGTGCTGCTGCTGATCGCGGGGAGCCTGTTCTACCTCGACAGCTACCGCAAACAGCTGATCGCGGAACGCTTCAAGCTGGCGCGCAGCGAGGCGGAAATCACCGCCGATGCGCTGGCCGAGACCCCGGCATCGGGGCGCCGTGCGCTGCTCGCCCGGATCGGGCAACAGCATCATTTGCGGCTGCGGCTCTATGATGTGAAAGGCCGCCTGACGATCGACACCTTCGCGATCGCCGAGCCTTCGTTCCGGTTCAACGATCCTGCGGGCGAGCCCGGCCTGCTCCATGCCGCCCGCGCGCTCGACCGGGGAATGGACATCATCCTGGGTTCGCCCCCGGTCCCCGCCTACCGCGATCCGGTGCCAGACAAGGCCGGAGCCTGGCCCGAGCTCAACGAGGCCGACGCCACCAACCACAGCGTCGTGGTGCGCCGCGCCGCGCCCGATCAGACCCCGGTAATCAGCGCAGCCGTCCCGGTCGGCGTGCGCGGCGAAACGCTGCTGGCCACGCGCAACGCGGTCGACATTACTCAAAGCGTGCGCGACGCGCGCCAGACTTTGGCGATCGTGCTGGCGGTGGCGCTGCTGATCTCGATTCAGCTCTCGCTGTTCCTTGCCCGCACCATCGTCCAGCCGCTGCGCCTGCTGGTCCGCGCGGCGGTGCGCGTGCGGCTGGGGCGCGACCGCGAGGTGGTGGTCCCGCGCCTGCCCGAACGCCGCGACGAGATCGGCATGCTTGCCCGCGCCATCTCCGACATGACCAATGCGCTGCGCCAGCGGATCGACGCGGTCGAAAGCTTCGCCGCCGATGTCGCGCATGAACTGAAAAACCCGCTGGCGAGCCTGCGCAGCGCGCTCGAATCGCTCGACAAGGTCGAGGACCCCGCGCTGCGCAAACAGCTCGCCGCCATCGCCAGCCACGACGTCCAGCGGATCGACCGGCTGGTGACCGAGATTGCCGACGCCAGCCGGATCGACGCCGAGCTCAGCCGCACGCAATTCGAGCTGGTCGACATTTTCGCGCTGGTCCGCGCGCTGGTGAAATCGCGCAGCCAGAGCGGCGTCGATGGTAGCCGTGCGATCACCGTGAAACCCGCGCGCGGTGGGCGGATCGTGGTCGGCGATGCGGCGCGGCTCGAACGCGTCATCGCCAATCTGATCGACAACGCGGTGTCGTTCTCGCCCGAGGACGGAGCCATCGAAATCGCGATGTCGTGCCGCAATGATTGGCTCGAAATCGCGGTCGGCGACGAGGGACCCGGTATCCCCGCCGAAGCCCGCGACAAGGTGTTTGAGCGGTTCCACTCGCTGCGCCCGGCCGAGGAGGACTTCGGCACCCACAGCGGCCTCGGCCTCGCCATCGCCCGAACCATCATCGAGGCGCACGACGGCACGCTTACCGCCACCGACCGGCTCGACGGCAAGCCCGGTGCGCGGCTGGTGATTGCGCTGCCCGAGGCCGAGGCCGAATGAGCCTGACGCACCAGGCCAGCTGCGTGGCGATTGGCGGGCGCGGCGTGCTGATCGAGGGCGCGCCGGGCAGCGGCAAATCGAGCCTCGCGCTGGCGCTGATCGACCGCGGGGCCATGCTGGTCGGCGACGACGGCGTGATGATCGAGGCGGAGGACGGCAGGCTGTTGGCCAGCCCCCATCCGAACATTGCCGGATTGCTCGAAGTGCGGAACCTTGGGCTGCTCGCCTATCCAGCAATCGAGTGCGTTGCGGTGGCGCTGGTGATCGCGCTCGATCCGGATGCACCGCGGTTCATCGAGCACGCGGCGACCGTTGAGCGCGCCGGGATCATGCTGCCTCAGGTTCGTCTGTGGCCCGACAGCCCGGTGCTGGCGCTGCGCGCCGAACTCGCACTGGCGCGCTTCGGGCGGTCCTGACAGCCAGTGGACTTTGGCGGTTTGCGGGCGCAAAGCGACATCTGCATGACCGCCAAGTCCACCGAGCCTGCACCCGCACTTCCCCGCCAGCGCATCCTGCTGGTCACCGGCCTGCTCGGCGCGGGCAAGACCACCGCGCTCAAGGTGCTCGAAGACCTCGGCTGGGAAACCATCGACAACTTCCCGATCCGCCTGCTCGGCCGGGTGATCGAGCCGCCCACCGCCGACGGCACCGAATTGCGTGCTCCGCTCGCGATCGGCTTCGATTCGCGTACCCGCGGCTTCAACCCGCGCGCCATCATCGATCGGGTCAAACGGCTGGCGGGCCGCGACGATCTGGAGCTGACCACGCTGTTCCTCGATTGCTCGGGCCAGGAGCTGGAGCGCCGTTTCAACGAGACCCGCCGCCGCCATCCGCTGGCGCAGGATTTACCCGTGACCAGCGGGATCGGAGCCGAGCGCGAACTGATGGAGCCGCTGCGCCGCTGGGCCGATATGGTGATCTCCACCACCACCTATTCGGCCAATGATCTGCAGCAGGTAATCCGGGAAAAGTTCAAGCCCGAGACCGGTGCGACGACCGCTGTTACGGTGACCAGCTTCGGCTTTGCGCGCGGCATGCCGCCAGTCGCCGACCTTGTGTTCGACATGCGCTTTCTGGACAATCCGCACTGGGACCCGGTGCTGCGCCCGCAGACCGGACAGGACGCGGCGGTGGCCGCGCATGTCCGCGCCGATCCTGCCTTTGCCGAGGCGTTCGAGCGGATCCGCGACCTGATCCTGTTCCTGCTGCCGCGCTATGAAGCGCAAGGCAAAGCCTATGTGAACATCGCCTTCGGCTGCACCGGTGGGCGGCACCGCTCGGTGTTTGTCGCCGAACAAATTGCGGCGGCCTTGCGCGAAGCGGGTTTTTCGCCCACATTGCTGCACCGCAACCTGGGCTCGCGCGCGGCTGACCTTGTCGAAGGGGGGCAGTCTCGGTGAAAACAAACAACCGGGCCCGGCCGGTTTCGCAGGACTTTCGGAGCGCATTCCCCACATGATCGGCCTGATCCTGGTTACCCACGGCAAATTGGCCGAGGAATTCGTGCATGCGATGCAGCATGTCGTCGGGCGGCAGGAAGCCGTTGCGACCGTATGCATCGGACCCAATGACGACATGGACAAGCGGCGGCAGGAAATCGCTGCGGCCATCAAGGCGGTCGATAGCGGCAGCGGGGCGATCATCCTGACCGATCTGTTCGGGGGCACGCCTTCCAACTTGGCGATCTCGTTGATGAAGCCGGGCAAGGTCGAGGTGATCGCCGGGATCAATTTGCCGATGCTGATCCGCCTCGCCAAGGCGCGCAGCTGCATGGATGTCTGCGAGGCGACCGCTGCGGCGCGCGATGCGGGGCGCTATTACATCACGATCGCCTCGGAATTCCTGGGGCAAGACGCGTGACGGTCCGCGAGACGGTCGAAATCTGTAACGTCCGCGGGCTCCACGCCCGGGCCAGTGCCAAATTCGTCAACGCCGTGGCCAAGCTGCCGCCGGGGCTTGAAGTGCGGGTGTCCAAAGACGGCTCGGACGCCGCCGGTGCCTCGATCCTCGGGCTGATGATGCTGGGCGCAGCCAAGGGCGACAGCATCGAGATTGCCGTTACCGGCGAGGATGCGCAAAGCGCGCTGCTCAAGCTGGTGGGCCTCGTCAAGGATGGCTTCGGCGAGGATTGATCCTTCGAGACGCGGCTTCGAGATGCCCCTGCGGGACTCCTCAGCCGCTCCTCAGGACGAGCGGATTTGTATTTGACCCGTTCGTCCTGAGGAGAGACTGAACGAAGTGAAGGCTCGTCTCGAAGGACCATACGCGACCATGCGCCGTCTCATCACCGGATTTTCCAACCCGACGGTCAAATATCTGCGCAGCCTGCGCGAGAAGAAGCACCGCCGGGAGCATGGCAAGTTCCTTGCCGAGGGACTGCGCCTGCTGACCGACGCGCGCGAATCCGGGCGCATTCCCGAACTGCTGGTGATGGCCACCGGGCGCGATCCGCATCCCTTGCTCGCCGAACTCGAAGCCGCAGTCATCGCCATCGGCGGCGAAGTGATCGAGATGGAGGAGGCGATCCTCGCCAAAGTCACCGGCAAGGATAATCCGCAGGCAGTCGCCGGGGTGTTCGCCGAATTCAACACCAGCCTGTCGGTTATCGACCGCTCCACCGCGCCGATCTGGCTGGTCGCGCAGGCGCTGCGCGATCCGGGCAATCTGGGCACCATGCTGCGCACCGGCGACGCGGTCGGCGCGGGCGGGCTGATCCTGATCGACGACTGCGCCGATCCCTTCTCGGTCGAAGCGGTGCGCGCGAGCATGGGCGCGATCTTCACGCAGAAACTGGCGCAAGCCCGCTGGGACGAGTTCCTGCCGTGGCTGCGCAGCGGATCGGGCCAGCTGGTGGCAGCCTCGTTACGCGATGCGCAGGACTACCGCTCGGCTCCCTATGCGAGCCCATGCTTCCTGCTGGTCGGCAATGAATCGCGCGGGCTGCCCCGCGACTATGAGGACGCCTGCGATTTGCGGGTGACGATTCCGATGCGCGGCAAAGCCGACAGCCTCAACGCTGCGGTAGCGGCTGCAGTGCTGGCCTATGAAGCGCTGGCGAAGCTGCGCCGCTAGACAACGCCGCCAATCTGGCCCACCTCCGTTCGTCCTGAGGAGGAATCGAGGCCAAAGGCTGAGAGGCCGTCTCGAAGGACCACGCGCGCGGTGCTTGGTGGTTCGAGACGGGCCTTCGCTGCGCTCTGTCCCTCCTCACCACGAACGGTGATTCAGATTATGGAGCCCGGTACCTAGGGCCGGATCACGATCCCCACCGCCGGATCGGCCGTCCCCTTGACCGTATCGGCAAACGCCGCCTCGGCCGCAGCCAGCCCCGAACGCGTGTCGACCGTCACCGCGCCTTCAGTCTCGCCGATGAACCGGTGCCAGCTCTGCGCCACCGCCTCGCCGAAGGCTTTGGGCCCCATCTCGCCAATCGCCGCAACCGCATGATCGGGCGCAAAGAACAGGATCGGCGCGGGTCCGGGAAGCGGGCCGTTATCGCGTCCAAAGCCCTGGCCGACATGCGTCGCGCCGACGGTGCATGAGTATTTGAGCTGCTCGCCGAGCGCGCTGTGGACCGCGTGGAGCAGCGCGGCATTGCCTGCGAAATCGACCGAAACCGAGGCCCCCTGCGACAGGCTGGCAATCGCGTCATAGGCCAGCACCTCGTCGTAGAACCCGCTGGCCCGGACGAATTCGACATTGCCGGCCGAGGTCAGCCCGATACGCCGGATCTGCGGCGATTTATCGCGTGCCACGCTGGCCAGCGCCATCGAGGTCTTGGACGAGGCACTGGTCATCGCCACCGCCTCGGCCCCGAACCAGCTCTCGCGCCGGAACATGCTTTCGATCAGGAAGCCGGTCTTGAACAGCGGGCCGAAGATCATCCGCTGCGCCTCGCGCGCGGGGTCATGCTCGGGATCGGCGGCGAGGCGGCCATACTGGTTGTAGATCGGGCTCATCGGCAGGCGATGCGCGGCAGCATCGCTGAAGCCTGCGGCGCTGATTTTGGCAGGCAGGACATCGAGATGCGTCGCCATCGGCAGATAACCGTAAACGCGCTCGCCCACGGCAATGTCGGGATGCTCCGAGGCCTCGACCACCGCATGGCCCCACATCGGCACCACGCCCCACTGATCTTCGCCCGGGAAAAAGTTCCAATAGCCGAACGCATCGCCGACCACCGCATAGGTCACGTTGTTGGCGGTTACCGCAAAACTCTCGACCCGCAGCCGAACCTCGCCCTCGCCCAAAGGAGGCAGCGTTACATCGACAATCCGCGACTTGGAAATATCGCCTCGGGCGACCTGCACGGTCTGGCTCATGGTACTCTCCCTACCGACCCCATCCCCCTATGGGGAGGATGCTGCTACACCCGCATCGGCATCAGCACGTAGAGCGCGGGGCTCTTCTCGTCCTGGCGGATCAGCGTTGGGGCGCCCGCGTCGGCGAGGTGGAGTTCCACCGTGTCGCCGTCGATCTGGGCGAGGATGTCCTTGAGGTAGGTTGCGTTGAAGCCGATCTCGAACCCGGCGGCGGAATAATCGGCCGGGACTTCTTCGCTGGCGGTGCCGTTATCGGGCGAGGTGACCGAGAGCGTGACCTTGTCGTTTTCCAGCGCCATTTTGACCGCGCGGGTCTTTTCGGTGGCGATGGTGGCGACGCGATCGACCCCTTCGTACAGGCTTTTGGGATCGAGCTTGAGCAGCTTGTCGTTGCCGGTCGGGATCACCCGGCTGTAATCGGGGAAAGTCCCATCGATCAGCTTGCTGGTCAGCACCACGCCGTTCTCTCCGCCCAGCGTGAAGCGGACCTTGCTGGCCGAAAGATCGATGAGGACATTGGTATCGAGCGATTCTTCGAGCAGTTTGCGCAGTTCGGCGACGCATTTGCGCGGCACGATCACGTCGGGCATGCCCTCTGCGCCATCGGGACGCGGCAGGGTGAAGCGCGCAAGCCGGTGGCCGTCGGTCGCGGCGGCCTTGAGCACCGGCTGCTCCTCATCCGAGACGTGGAGGAAGATGCCGTTGAGGTAATAGCGCGTCTCTTCGGTCGAGATCGCGAACCGGGTCCGGTCGATCAGCTGCGCCAGCGTCGCAGCGGGCAGCTCGAAGCTGGTCGGCAGATCGCCTTCGACGATCATCGGAAAATCGTCGCGCGGCAGCGTCGGCAGCGAAAAACGGCTGCGTCCGGCCTTGACCGTCATCCGGTTGTCGGCGGTTTCCAGGCTCACCTGGCTGCCGTCCTGCAATTTGCGCGCAATATCGAACAGCAGATGCGCCGAGACGGTTATCGCACCCGCGCCTTCGACCGAGACCGCGCGCATCGATTCCACTACTTGCAAATCGAGGTCGGTCGCCATCAGCTTGACCGTCCCGTCGCCCGAAGCCTCGATCAGCACATTCGAGAGGATCGGGATGGTGTTGCGCCGCTCAACCACCGACTGGACGTGAGACAGGCAGCGCAGCAGCGTTGCACGTTCGATTGTGGCCTTCATGGTCGTATCGAGTCCCCTGTG
>JANOOJ010000039.1:0-10934 GCA_031421295.1 Novosphingobium sp. | reverse complement strand
ACCGTCGCTTAACCACCCCCATCCAGCCGTCAAAGCCCGCAAAATGCCCAACATCCCCGATCTCCTCCACGGCGCCGATCCCGCCGTGCGCGAGCGGCTGGTTCGTTCCTTGCCCGAGCGGCAGGTGCGCGCGCTGGCGCGGGCGTTTTCGGAGTGGGCGCATGGCGGGCAGCTTGCGCCGGCCGCCCCCGCAACCGGCGAGGACTGGCGGACCTGGGTGCTGATGGCCGGGCGCGGGTTCGGGAAGACGCGGGCGGGGGCGGAGTGGGTTTTGGGGTGCGTGCGGGATCAGGCGAAGTTGGCGCGTGGCGCACAGAACTTGAATCGTCACCCCGGCGAAGGCCGGGGCCCAGACCGCACAAGAAAGCTGCGACGCTTCGCGGAGTCATTGTCAGGGGGACTGGGTCCCGGCCTCCGCCGGGATGACGAGAAAAGGAATGTCGCGAGGGGAGTGGCCGACCCGCTCCGCATCGCGCTCGTCGCCGCGACCATCAACGAAGCGCGCGCGGTGATGGTCGAGGGCCCCAGCGGCATCCTGGCCTGCGCGCGGCCGAACGAGATTGCCGACTGGTTGCCCTCGCGGCACCTGCTCAAATTCGCCTCGGGGGCGGAGGCGGTGCTCTATTCGGGGGCCTCGCCCGATGCCTTGCGCGGGCCGCAGCATCATTTTGCGTGGTGCGACGAGCTCGCCAAGTGGCGGCATCCGCTGGCGACGTGGGACATGCTCCAGCTCGGGCTGCGGTGCGGCGAGCAGCCGCGCGCGCTGGTGACCACCACCCCGCGCGGCGGCTGCGCGGCGCTGGCGGGGATCCTCGCCGAGCCCGATACCGTGGTCACCGGCGGGCCGACCTCGGCCAATCCGCACCTCGCGCCCGCATTCGTCGCGGCGGCAACGCGGCGCTATGGCGGGACGCGGATGGGGCGCGAGGAGCTCGACGGGGTGTTCCTGCCCGAGGTCGCGGGATCGCTCTGGCCCGCCGCGCTGATCGAGGCGAGCCGCGGGGCGATGCCCGAGCCGGACGCGCTGCGCCGCGTGGTGGTCGGGGTCGATCCGCCGGCCAGCGCGGCGGGAACCTGCGGGATCGTGGTCTGCGGGCTCGACGCCGAGGGGGTGGGGTATGTGCTGGCCGATCGTTCGGCGGGCGGGCTGTCGCCCGAAGGCTGGGCGCGCGCGGTCGCTGCGGCGGCGGAGCACTGGCAGGCGGACCGGGTGGTGGCGGAAAAGAACCAGGGCGGCGATATGGTCCGCGCCGTGCTGAATAGTGTCGGGATTGCGGCTGCGATCACGCTGGTTTCGGCGACCCACAGCAAGGTCCGCCGCGCCGAGCCGATCGCCGGGCTGTTCGAAAGCGGGAAGGCACGGCTGGCGGGGCGCTTTCCCGAGCTGGAGGACGAGCTCGGCGGGCTGGTCGCGGGCGGGGATTATCTGGGACCAGGCCGTTCCCCCGATCGCGCCGACGCGATGGTCTGGGCGCTCCATGCGCTGCTGATCGCGCCGAACACCGCGCCGCGGATCGCTACGCTTTGAAGGGGTTCACGCAGAGAGCGCAGAGGAGCAGAGGGCGCAAAGATGGTGCGCTTGCGGCAAAGCCGCTGGCAATTTCAAAGGCTGCGAATAGTGCGGCGTTGAAGGCGAAGGCGGCTGCGCCGCAAGCGCTACACCTCTGCGATCTCTGCGTCCTGCTTCCTCTGCGCTCTCTGCGCGAACCACCTTCTTCCTTGACTCTCGCAGCCATTTCGCGTTGAGGGCGGCGCTTCGGCGTTCCGGCTTTCGGTTCGCCCGGTCTGGGCTACCTGATACGGGCCCTTAACGAACGAAGGACAAATCCATGCGTCACAAGATGGGCGGCCGCAAGCTGCAGCGCACCTCGGCCCACCGCACCGCGCTGTTGCGCAACATGGCGGCGGCGCTGATCAAGCACGAGCAGATCACCACCACCACCTCCAAAGCGCGCGAACTGCGCCCCTATATCGAAAAGCTGATCACGCTGGGCAAGCATGGCGGGCTGTCCAATCGCCGCCTCGCGCATGCGCGGCTGCTCGACGAGACGCAGCTGGGCAAGCTGTTCGACGTGCTGGCGACGCGCTATGCTGGCCGCGAAGGCGGCTACACCCGGATCATCAAGGCCGGGTATCGGGCGTCGGACGCAGCGCCGATCGCGGTGATCGAACTGGTCGACCGCGACGTCGCTGCCAAGGGCCAGGATTCGGGTCCGGTGATGACCGAGGAAGACTTCGCCGAGGCGTAAGGTTCCGGTTCGCGCGTGAAACAATTGCAAAGGCGGGTGCGAATGTTACGTTCGCACCCGCCTTTTGCATTTCCCGGAGACCTCGATGTGCCGCTTCGCGTTTGCGCTGCCTTTTGCCGCCGCTTGCCTGATCGCGGCAGCAACTGTGCAAGCGGGTGAGGTGAACGTGCTCAACTATCCCGCGACCCGCACCGGTACTGTCGCCGAAGTGCAGTTCGGCGAGCGGATCGCCGATCCCTATCGCTGGCTCGAAAACGATGTCCGCAACGATCCCGAAGTGGCCGACTGGGTCACGCGCCAGAACGCGCTGACCGAGCGCTATCTGGCCGGATTGCCGCAGCGTGCGTGGTTCACCCGGCGGATCACCGCGCTGATGGACTACGAACGCTTCGGTCTGCCGACCAAGGCGGGCGGGCGCTATTTCTACACCCGCAATTCGGGATTGCAGAACCAGTCGCAACTGTTCGTCCGCACCGGGCTGAACGGCACCCCGCGCCTGCTGATCGATCCGAACGCCTGGGCCAAAGACGGCGCGACCGCGCTCGATAGCTGGAAGCCCTCCGAAAACGGCAGGCTGCTGCTCTACAGCGTGCAGGACGGCGGCAGCGATTGGCGCGTGCTCAAGCTGCTCGACACCGCCACCGGCCAGCCGCAGCCCGACGAGATCCGCTGGGCGAAATTCACCGGCCTCGCCTGGGTCGGCAACGAAGGCTTCCTCTATTCGCGCTTCCCCAAGCCGGCCGAGGGCACCGATTTCCAGGCGCGCAATTTCAACCAGGCGGTCTATTTTCACCGGATCGGCACCGCGCAGGAGGCCGACGAGCTGGTCTATGCGACCCCCGATCATCCCGAATATGGCCACGGCGCGGAGCTGACCTCGGACGGACGCTATGCCGTAATCACCAGCGCGGTGGGCACCGATGCACGCTACGAAGTCCACGTGATCGATCTCAAGCAGCGCAAGCGCAGCGGCTGGCAGGCCCGCGCGCTGGTCACCGGGTTCGACCACAGCTGGAACCTGATCGACGGGATGGGCAGCAAGCTGTGGTTCGTGACCAACCAGAATGCCCCACGCTTCCGTGTGGTCTCGATCGACCTCAAGGCGCGTGCGCCCAAGTGGCAGCAACTCGTCGCGGAGAACGCGGACACGCTCGAGCAGGGCAATATCATCGGCGACAAGCTGATCCTGTCCTACCTCAAGGACGCCGCCAGCCGCGCGGTGGTTTACGACCTCGCCGGCCAGCCCACGCAGGTGCTCGCGCTCAACGGGATCGGCACCGCCTCGGGGTTTCGCGGCAAGCCGGGCGATGCCGAGACGTTCTACAACTTCACCAGCTTCAACCAGCCCGCTGCGGTATTCCGGCTCGATCTGACCACCGGCAGGACCCAGCCCTTCGCCACCCCGAAACTTACCTTCAACCCCGCCGATTACCTCGTCGAACAACGCTTCTACAGCTCGAAGGACGGGACGCGCGTGCCCATGTTTCTGGTCCGCAAGAAGAGCATCGCCGCGCTCGGCAAGCCGGTGCCGACGCTGCTCTATGGCTATGGCGGGTTCGACGTATCGCTAACCCCAGGCTTTTCGGCGGGGCGGATGGCGTGGCTCGAAGCAGGCGGTGCCTATGCGATGGCGAACCTGCGCGGCGGGGGCGAATACGGCAAGGCATGGCACGACGGTGGCCGGCTTGCCAACAAGCAGAACGTGTTCGACGATTTTATCGCGGCGGGCGAATATCTGATCGGGCAGGGGATTACCCCCAAGGGCGGCCTCGCGATCCAGGGCGGGTCGAACGGCGGGCTGCTGGTCGGCGTGGTGGTCAACCAGCGGCCCGATCTGTTCGCCGCGGCCAATGCCCAGGTCGGGGTGATGGACATGCTGCGGTTCGACCGGTTCACCGCCGGGCGCTATTGGACCGACGATTACGGATCCCCGAACAAGGAAGCCGATTTCCGCGTGCTGCGCGCCTATTCACCCTATCACAACATCGCGGCGGGCAAGCCCTATCCGGCGATGCTGGTGACCACGGCCGACACCGACGACCGCGTGGTGCCCGGGCACAGCTTCAAATATACCGCCGCGTTGCAGGCTGCGCGGGCCGGGTCCAAGCCGCATCTGATCCGGATCGAAACCCGCGCCGGGCATGGTTCGGGCAAGCCGACCGACAAGGCGATCGAGGAGAGTTCGGACGTGCTGTCGTTTCTCGCGCAGTGGAGCGGTTTGCGGGTTCCATAATCGCATCGTTCATAAAACGGGCTGATCTGATGAACAATTGCTGTCACTCCAGTTCAGGCTCACGCCACAGGTGATTCGCTAGACCATTCCCATCGCCGGGAAATCGTCCCGGTTTCATCGAGGAATTTTAGTCATGAAGATCATGTCCAAAGCCCTGGTCGGCACCATCGCGGCTGGCGCGATGGCCGTTTCTTCGGCTTCCCCGGCCTCTGCCCAGAGCCGTGACTATCGCTACGATCGCGGCGGCATCAGTGTCGGCGAGATCATTGCCGGTGCGATAATTATCGGCGGCATCGCTGCCGCAACATCGGGTGGCAGCCGCAACCGCGACTACGGCTATGACCGGGCCGGTTATCCGGATCAGGGCGGCTACGGCAGCTACGGTAACTATGGCAATTACGGCAACAACGGTTACAACCAGTACCGTGGCAACCCGCGCCAGGCGGTCGAGCAGTGCATCTATGCGGCCGAACGTCAGGCCCAGCGCTACGGCAATGGCCGCGCCAATGTCACCGACATCCGCGACGTGCGCCAGACGCGCTACGGTTTCGAAGTGCGCGGCCGGATCGCGGTCAACGGCTCGAACCGCGGCTGGAACAACGGCAACGACCGTTACGGCAGCGGCTGGAACAACGACAACGACAACCGCTACGGTAGCGGCTGGAACAACGACAACGACAACGACAACCGCTACGGTAGCGGCTGGAACAACGACTATCGCGGCTGGAACGAAAACCTTCGCGGCTACGACAGCGGTTCGTTCAAGTGCAAATTCGAACGTGGCCGGGTCTATGACATCGACTACAATGGGATTCGTGGCCTTTAAGCCAGGACAATTGTAGCACGCCGGGCGGTTCAGGCCTTAGAAAGCCTGGACCGCCTAGCCGTGTCGATTATTGGCGTGGTGCCTTTGGCCTGCGCTTGGGAGGGCATCATCATGGTTCGTTCGGTTTCCCGTTCCGCTGGCGTACTGGCGCTTGCTGCCGCGCTGACGATGGCAGCTACTCCGGCCATCGCGGCGGAAGTCTATGTTCCCGTTATCCTGAAGCATCGCGCTGCGGCTGTGGTGGGTAGCCCGGCTGCAACACCGACCGCCAACGATCATCGCGACTGGGGCGGCTGGGGCGGCCGCCGTGGGCGGGACGACATCAGCGTCGGCGATGTCCTCACTGGCGTGCTGATCATCGGGGGGATCGCCGCGATTGCCAGCGCCGCGAGCAAATCGAACCGCGATCGTAACCGCAACGACACCTACCGCTATCCCGACCGCGACCAGCGCGCCGGCTCGAGCCGCTATGGTGAACCCGTGCCGCAGCGCAGCTGGGGCAGCGACCGCAACATCGATCGCGCGGTGGACGGCTGCGTCAACGAAATCGAGCGCGGGGAACGCCGGGTCGAAACGGTCGATAGCGTTGCCCGCGACGGCGATGGCTGGCGCGTGCAGGGCCAGACCAATGGCGGCGGGGCATTCAGCTGCACCGTCAGCCGCGATGGCACGATCCGTTCGGTCGATGGCGGGCGCGACCGCGCGACTTATGACGGCACCGGCGAAGACAACCGCCCCGAATTCCCCGGCTAGGGCAAACCACAGTTTTTCTGAACCATATCCCCAACCCGTCCATGCTGAGCCTGTCGAAGCACTGCACTTTTCTTCGGGCCTGATGCCCGGCCTCAAGCAAGAAGGGCAGTCCTTCGACAAGCTCAGGATAGACGGGTGAGGTTCAGATTTATGGCGCGTTGCTCTAGCCCCGCTTGCCATAAGCCGGCAAACCAAGACTCCAGCGCATTGCCGCGCCGCGCAGGGTGAACCCCGCCGCTGCGGCCAACGGCCAGGCGAGGCTGTTGGCCAATCCCAGCACCGCTCCCAGCGCGCACAGCGCCGAGGATAGCGCGGCAGCAGTCACATACAGTTCGGGCCGCATCAGGATCGAGGGACGCCCGGCCAGCACATCGCGAATGATCCCGCCGACGCAGCCGGTGATCACCCCCATCAGCACCGCCGGGAGCGGCGCGACGCCATAGCCCAGCGCCTTGGCGGTCCCCAGCACCGAATAGGCGGCAAGCCCCGCGGCATCGGCCCAGTCGATCAGCGCGCCGGTGCCGGTTTCCTCGGCCCACCAGCGGCGCGGGGTGAACCACGCGATCAGCGCGGTGGCGAGGCATACCGGCGCAACCCACGGATCGCGGACCCAGAACACCGGCGCACCGATCAGCAGATCGCGCACCGAGCCTCCGCCGACCCCGGTGACCAGCGCGAAGAACGCCATGGTCACGAAGGTCTGCCTGAGCCGCGCGGCGAGCAGCGCGCCGGTCAGCGCGAACACCGCAATCCCGATCAGGTCGAGCAGCCCGATGATCGCAGGTAGCGCCGGAGCGACTGCGGGGAGCGTTGCGTTCATCGCCGCGCCTTGCGCCGCCGGAACAGCAGCACCGTCCCGAACAGGCTGCCGACCAGCGCGAAGACCGCGAACAGGATCAAAATCGGGTGGCTGGTATCCTCGCGCGTCTGCAGATCCATGATGTGCAGCCCCCACATGAAGTCGTAGACCCGCCACCACTGCGTGCGCAGCGCGAGCACCTCGCCGGTACCCGCGTCGATGTAGAGATGCGTGCCATCGGCGTAGCTCGCCTGCCACGAGGGGCGCGGGCGGCGCAGATCGAGCGGGGCCTGCGCGGCGGTGAGGCGCAGGATCCCGGTCAGCCGGGCTTTGCCGGTGAAGGTCGCGGCGACGATCGCCCGCGCTTCGGCTTCGCTTACCTCACCTAGTGGTGCGCCGGTGCGCGCCGCATAGCGGCGGGGGATGCTGTCGCTGCCGGTCACGACCCACACCGGCTGGCGCGGCTGGCCGATCAGTGTCACCTTGGCGATCGGCCCGGCGATCCGGGGAAAAATCAGCCCGTCGGCAGCGACCGGCACCGCCGCCGCGCGCAAATCCTCCCCGCGCACCTCCTCGATCGGGCGCGCGGCCATGAACAGCCCGCTCGCGGTCCACAGCAGGAACGGCACCCCCACGGCCCAGCCCAGCCAGATGTGCCAGCGCGCGAGGCGTTGCATGAGGGGGCGCGCGCTCATTCGGTTAAATATGGATCGGTTTGCCGGTCACCGCCATCGCCGCTTCTTTCAGCGCTTCGGAATGGGTCGGATGGGCGTGGCAGGTGTAGGCGATGTCCTCGCTCGTCGCGCCGAATTCCATCGCCAGCGCGGCTTCGGCGATCATCGTTCCGGCCAGGCTGGCGATGATGTGCACGCCGAGCACGCGGTCGGTCCTGGCATCGGCGATCACCTTGACGAAGCCGTCGGTGTCGCGATTGGTCTTGGCGCGGCTGTTGGCGGCCATCGGGAATTTGCCCACCTTGATCTCGTGCCCGGCGGCCTTGGCGTCTTCTTCGCTGAGACCCACCCCGGCGATTTCGGGCATGGTATAGACCACCCCGGGGATCACCGCGTGGTTGACGATCCCGGTCTGGCCCGCCAGATACTCGGCCACCGCGATGCCCTCGTCCTCGGCCTTGTGCGCCAGCATCGGGCCGGGGATCACATCGCCGATCGCGCGGACGCCGTCGACCGCGGTGCGGAATTCGCCGTCGGTATCGATCTGGCCGCGCTGGTTGAGTTCGAGGCCGATCTTATCGAGGCCAAGCCCCTCGACGTTGGGGCGGCGACCGATCGCGACCAGCACGCAATCGGCTTCCAGGGTCTCGGCCGCCCCACCGGCAGACGGTTCGAGCGTCAGCGTGGCTGTCTTGCCCTTGACGGTAGCCCCGGTGACCTTGGTCGAGAGACGCAGTTCCATGCCCTGCTTCTTGAACAGCTTGGCGCTCTCCTTGCGCACTTCGCCGTCCATTCCGGGGAGCAGCTGGTCGAGGAATTCGACCACCGTGACCTTTGCGCCGAGCCGCCGCCAGACCGAGCCCAGCTCCAGCCCGATCACCCCGCCGCCGATCACGACCATGTGCTGCGGCACCTTGGCCAGCGCCAGCGCGCCGGTCGAATCGACGATCACGCCCTTGGTGTTGTCGACCTCGACCCCCGGCAACGGAGTGACCGACGAGCCGGTCGCGATGACGAAGGTCTTGGCGGTGAAAGCCTTCTCCGTGCCATCCTGAGCCTGTCGAAGGACGACCGTGTGGGCATCCTTGAATGTCGCCAGCCCCTTGAGCCAGTCGACCTTGTTCTTCTTGAACAGGAACGCGATCCCCCCGGTCAGCTCTGACACCGCCTTGGCCTTCTCACCCTGCAATGCGCCGAGATCGAGTTCGACCTTGCCGGTCTTGACCCCGAATTTGGCGAGCGCGCCCGAATGCGCTTCCTCGAACAGCTCGGACCCATGCAGCAGCGCCTTCGAAGGAATGCAGCCGACATTGAGGCAAGTCCCGCCGAGCGTCTCGCGCCCCTCGGCACAAGCCGTCCTCAGCCCAAGCTGCGCCGCCCGGATCGCCGCGACATAGCCGCCGGGACCGGAACCGATGATCAGGACGTCGTAGTCGTATTCGGTCATTGAGAAGAATCCTCGACAGGAAGCGGGTGGTATCGCGAGGTCGCGTCAACCGAGACGAAATGCCCGTCGATCAGCGGCGCGTCGGATGCCAGGACGCGCAGGATGCGGCGGACGGTTTCCGCGGGCGAGGGCGGCGGCGAACGCAGGTAGATTACCGCCCTCGGGGACGGGTGATGCTCGGCAAAAATCATGCGTCCGAAATCTGCATCGAACGTCACTAGGACCGCATCCATAGCAATCGCATGAGCCAAGACCTGCCTATCATCTGCGGATCGCAACGAAACCGCTACCCGCTCAATTTCATGACCAGCATCGGCCAAGGCACTCGCCACGCCCCGCGAGACATTCTCGTCGACAAGAATTCGCACTACGCAACCTTGGATTCGATGATGAATCGTTCCTCGGTCACAAGTTCATGCGCCAGCGCAAATATGGCCTGCATATCCTCTCGGGTAACGGCTGGATATTCTTGCAGCACGTCATCTACAGACCATCCTGCAGCCAGAAAGCTCAGTAGCATCTCCACCGAGATGCGTTGACCACGGATGATCGGTTTGCCGCCCAGCACTCCGGGTTTGGTCTCGATATGTCGCGTGTAGTCCATGGGAACCTCACAAATCGATCAGCAGCCGAGTGGGATCCTCTATCGCTTCCTTGATCGTCTTCAAAGCGGTAACCGCCTCGCGGCCGTCGATCAGGCGGTGGTCGTAGCTGAGCGCGAGGTACATCATCGGGCGGACCACGATCTGGCCGTCGCGAACCACCGGGCGGTCCTCGATGCGGTGGAGGCCGAGCACTGCCGACTGGGGCGGGTTGATGATCGGGGTGGACATCAGCCCGCCGAACACGCCGCCGTTGGAGATGGTGAACGTGCCGCCCTTCATGTCGTCCATCGTCAGCGTGCCGTCCTTGGCGCGTTTGCCGAGGTCGGCGATGGCCTTTTCGATGCCTGCGAACGAAAGCTGGTCGGCGTTGCGGACTACCGGCACGACGAGGCCGTTGGGGGCCGAGACCGCGACCGAGAGGTCGACATATTGGTGATAGACGATCTCGTCGCCCTCGATCCGCGCGTTGACCGCGGGGATGTCCTTGAGCGCGAGGCACGCGGCCTTGGCAAAGAAGCTCATGAAGCCGAGACGGACGCCGTGCTTCTTCTCGAACTGGTCGCGGAACCGGTCGCGCGCGGCCATCACCGCCGACATGTCGCAATCGTTGAAGGTGGTGAGCAACGCGGCGGTGTCCTGCGCTTCCTTGAGCCGCTTGGCGATGGTCTGGCGCAGGCGAGTCATCCTGACGCGCTCTTCGTGTCTTTCGACAGGCTCAAGATGAGCGGAGGTTGCAGGCTCAGCCTGAGCGGGGGTGGGAGCAGGGGGCGGAGTGGGGGCGGCTTGCTTGGCGCTGGCGGCGGCGACGACGTCGTCCTTGGTCAGGCGGCCGTCCTTGCCGGTGCCTTTGACCGTGCCCGGATCGATCCCGTGTTCGAGCACCGCGCGGCGCACCGAGGGAGAGAGCGCGGCGGCATCGAACGCCACGGCTGGTTCAGACTTGGCAGGTTCGGACTTGGGCGCTTCGGCCTTGGCGACTGTGTCGGAGGCGGGTGCGATCGCCTTTTCCTCGCGCGCGGCGATCGGCTGGGCCCCGGCAGCAGCAACGCCGTCCTCGATCGTCGCGATCACCGCGCCGACCGCAACGTTATCGCCGACCTTGGCGAGCTGCATCCCCATCACCCCCGCAACCGTGGCGGTGACTTCGACCGCGACCTTGTCGGTTTCGAGGCTGGCAATCGGCTCGTCGAGCGCAATCGCGTCGCCGGGCTGCTTGAGCCATTCGCCAATGGTCGCTTCCGAAACCGATTCGCCGAGCGTGGGGACTTTGAGTTCAGTGGACATATTCAGTCTTCCAAATCCTTTCCTCTCCCCTTGCGGGAGAGGATAGCACAGCTTGCCCCGCGCC
>JANOOJ010000038.1:0-23181 GCA_031421295.1 Novosphingobium sp. | reverse complement strand
GATTCGGACATGGCGGATTTCGTCGTCAAGGATTCGTTCGAGGATCGCCGCGCCGCGCGCATCGCCGTTCGCCGCGACGCGTTCGAGCGTCGCCGGGGTGACATCGAGCCCGCGCGCTTCGAGCACCATCGGCACCACCGCCAGCCGCGCCGCGACGTCATGCCGGGTTTCGAGCGCCGACTGCCACAGCCCGTCATGCGCGGGGAGTGCGCCATAGTGGCTGCCCATGGTGCGCAGGTGCCGGTCGAGCAGCGCGAAATGCATCGCCTCGTCCGCTGCGGTGGCGAGGAAGTCCGACACGAACTCCGGCCCCATCGCGGTGCCAAAGCGCCCTGCCATGTCGAGCGCGAGATCGATCGCGACGAATTCGATATGCGCAAGGCTGTGCCACAATGCGATCCGCCCGCGCTCCGACATCCCGCGCCCGCGCTTGGGCATTCGCCCCGGCGCGAGCAGTTCGGGCGCAGCGGGCCGCGCCGGTCGATCGGGCATCGGAGCATCGAAAGCGAAGGACAGACGCCCCGTGCGCCAGTCGCGCGCCACCGCGCGGGTCGCCATGACCTTGGCCTGCGGATCGGCAGTGAGCAGGGCCGCGCGAATCGCGGCGGCGACGCTGGTCAAAGCGCCTGCGCAGCCGCCAGCACTGCGGCGGCGTGGTCCTTGACCTTCACTTTCTCCCACACCCGCGCGATCTTGCCGTCGGCTCCCACCAGATACGTCGTGCGCAGCATCCCCATATAGCTGCGGCCATACATCGATTTTTCGGTCCAGATGCCAAGCGCATCGGCGAGGCCGCCGGTTTCGGGATCGCTCGCCAGCGGCGCGGCCAAGCCGTGCTTGGCGATGAATTTCGCGTGCTTCCTGGGCGGGTCCTTGCTGACCCCGAGCAGTGCGACCCCGGCCTGCGCGAACTCGTCCGCCAAGGCAGAGAAGTCCTTGTTCTCGGTGGTGCAGCCGGGAGTATCGTCCTTGGGATAGAAGAACACCACCAGCTTGCGGCCCGCATAATCGCTTGGACGGACGCTCTCGCCCTCCGGTGTCTCCAGCGCAATATCGGGCAGGGCATCGCCGATGCCGGGAAAACTGCTCATCACGCGATCTCCAGATGCTCATCGAAGCATGTCGCCCAAGCCGCCGCGACACTGCGCCGCGCGCCAAGGAATTGCCCCATCAAGTCCCCCCAATCGCGGCAACCACACGCCTTGGCAAGCACCGCGCGCGCCGCCTGCGGGGGTTGCTCGGCATCGGGGGCAAGCAGCCGCATGGCGATCAGCAGCCTCGCCAGCAGTTCATGCGCCGCGACCAGATCCTGCGCGACCAGTCCCGCCGCAGCCAGCGCCGCGACCGCTTTGCCCAGATCGGGCGAGAACCCGACGCCGTCTTTCAACTGGAGAAAATGGACGATGAACTCGACATCGACCAGCCCGCCGCGCGCGAGTTTGGCATCGAGCGGGCCCTTGGCGGGCTTATGCCGCGCGATCTCGCCGCGCATCGCCAGCACATCCTTGCGCAATTGCGCCGGATCGCGCGGGCTGCGCAGCACGTCGGCGATGATACCGTCGAGCTCGGTCCGCGCGGTGGCGGGACCGAACAGCGCGCGCGCGCGGGTCAGCGCCATATGCTCCCAGGTCCACGCCTGCTCGCGCTGATAGCGCGCGAAGCTGGCGATGCTGACCGCCAGCGGCCCCTGCGCACCCGAGGGGCGCAGCCGCGTGTCGACCTCATAGAGCGCGCCCTCGGCGGTCGGCACGCTCAGCGCGGCGGTGATCCGTTGCGCCAGCCGGTTGAAATAGAGCGTTGCCCCCAGGGGCCGCGCCCCGTCCGATTCGGTGCCGTGGTCGCCGGTGAACAGATAGATCAAATCGAGGTCGGACATATGCGTCAGCGCCCCGCCGCCCAATCGCCCCAGCCCGAGAATCGCCAGCTCGCCCCCGGCAATCCGGCCATGGCTGCGCTCGAACTCGGCGATGGTCGCTGCGGCGAGCACCGTCAGCGCGGCCTCGGCGATGCGCGACAGGCCCGCCGCGATCTCAAGCGGATCGCGCGATCCTTCAACCAGCTGCACCCCCAGTGCAAAGCGTCGTTCGGACACCAGCCGCCGGACCCGGTCGAGCAATTGCTGGTAGTCCGCCCCCGGCTCGCCCCAGCTTTCGATGGCGCCAAACTCTGCGGCGAGCGCGGCGACATCCCCGGGCAAATCGAAGGCGGTCGCATCGATCAGCGGATCGAGCAGATCGGCCCGGCGCGCGAGCGCATCGGCCAGCGGCGGAGCAAGGCTGAGAATCCGCGCGAGCAGTTCGAGCAATCCGGGCCGCGCTTCGAGCAGGCGAAACAGATTTACCGCGCTGGGCAGATTGACGAGCAGCTGCTCCCAGCGCAGCAGCGCGCGGGTCGGCTCGGGCGCGGCGGCCAGCGCGGCGAGCAGCGCCGGTTGAATGGCCTCGAACGCGGTGCGCGCGGCCTCGCTCCGCAGCGAGCGCAGCTTGCCGGTGCGCCACCCGGTGATCCGCAAGGCCAGCGCGGCGGGATTGGCGAAGCCGAGCCGGGCCAGCTCTCCGGCGAGCGCCGACCCGCCAGTGGCAATCGGGGCCAGAGCAGGAGCGCCCTCGGGTGCATGCGCCGCAATCAACGCGTCATAGCGGCTCCCCACCGCATCGGTGATCGCGGTGAGTTCCGCCACCAGCGCCGCGCCATCGGGCAACCCTTCCAGCCGCGCCACCGCCTCGAGCGCGCGCGCATCGCGCGGCAGGCTGTGGGTCTGCTGATCGGCGACCATCTGGAGGCGGTGCTCGATCGTCCGCAGCCGGTCGTAGCTTTCGCCCAGTAGTTTGGCGTCCCCCGGATCGATAATTCCCGCCGCAGCCAGCGCGTCGAGACTGGCGCGCGTGCCCCGCAATCGCAGCGCGGGATTGCGTCCGCCGTGGATCAGCTGGTGGGTCTGGGCGTAAAACTCGACCTCGCGGATGCCGCCGCGCCCGCGCTTGAGATCGAAACCGGGGCCGGGGTGGAGCGGTCCGGCATGGTTGGCGCGAATCCGCTGGGTCAGTCGCCCGATCTCGGCAATCGCCCCGAAATCGAGACTCTTGCGCCACACGAACGAGCGGATTGCAGCGAGGAACGCTTCGCCTGCCGCCACGTCTCCGGCACAGGCGCGCGCTCTTATGAACGCGGCACGCTCCCACGCCAAGGCGCTCGATTCGTAATGCGTCAGCGCCGCCTCCACGCTGATCGCCAACGGGCTGACTTCGGATGCGGGGCGCAGCCGCAGATCGACCCGGAAGACATAGCCCTCGGCATCGACATGGCTCAGCGTCTCCATCAGCGTGCGCGCCACCCGCTGCGCCGCCTCGCCCGGATCGTCGCGGGCGCGGCGCGGCAGCGCCAAGGGATCATAGAGCAGGATCGGATCGATGTCCGAGCTGTAGTTGAGCTCCTGCGCGCCGTGCTTGCCCAGCGCCAGGGCGAGGAACCCGGCGGGCTCGGTATCCGGCACCCGGCGGCGAATCGCATCGGCGATCGCGGCGTCCATCGCCCGGTCGGCAAAGTCCGACAGCTCGCCGATCACCCGGGCCAGCGGGAACGCCCCGGCAAGATCGCCCACCGCCAGCGCAATCGCCAGCGCCAGCCGCTCGCGCCGCAATGCGCTGGGCACGGTCTCTGCGCCTGAACCTGCCGTCTTGGCCCAGGCCAGCGCCTGCTCGGCCTGTCCCGCCGCGAGCAGCGCTTCAAGCTCGGGCAGCCGGTCCAGCCCGCGCGCGAGGAACGGCGCATGGCTGCGTGCGCGTTCGATCGCTCCGGTCCAGTTCGCAGTCATCCGGATGGCGATGCGCGCAAGCGTCCGTCGCGGTCAAGCTTGCGGGTCGCGCAAGCCTCTGCCAATCCTTGCACATTGTCCGGTGCCATGCCGCGCCGAACCGGCTGTTCGAAAGGTTTTGCCTGTGCTTCGCCCCGTCCCGTTGCTCGCCGCCGCTGCCCTGCTGCTGACCGTCCCGGCCCAGGCCGCTGCGCCGCCGGTCCCCCGCGTCATCCCGGTCGCGGTATCGCAGACCACGCTCGAGACGATGGTCCGCACGCTGTCCTCCGACGAATACGAAGGCCGCGCGCCGAGCACAGCAGGCGAGGAGAAGACCGTCGCCTATCTGATCGACCGGTTCACGGCAGCAGGATTGCAGCCCGGCAATAACGGCAGCTGGACGCAGGACGTGCCCACGGTCGAGATCATTGCGGAGCATGTCACCGGGCTGGCGGTGACCGGCGGCGCGAAAACGCTGCTGTTCCCCTATGCCAAAGACATGGTGGTCGGCAGCTATCGCATCGCCCCGCGCACCGAGATCGCCGATAGCGAGCTGGTGTTCGTCGGCTATGGCATCAACGCGCCCGAGCTGGGCTGGAACGACTATGCGGGCCTCGACATGCGCGGCAAGACTGCGGTGATCCTGGTCAACGATCCCGACTATGCGATGGAAACGCAGGACGGGCCGTTCAAGGGTCGGCGCATGACCTATTACGGCCGCTGGACCTACAAGTTCGAGGAAGCCGCACGGCAGGGCGCCACCGCCGCGCTGGTGATCCACGATACTTTCCCCGCCGCCTATGGCTGGAATGTGATCGAATCGAGTTGGACCGGCGCGCAGTACCACGTCCAGACGGCCAATGATGGCGCCGACCAAACCTCCGCCAACGGCTGGATCCAGAAGCCGGTGGCCGAAGCGATTCTTGCAGCGGCGGGCAAGAACCTTGCGGCGCTGAGCGCGGCGGCGGGGCAGAAGGGCTTCACGGCGGTGCCGCTGGGGCTCAAAGCCTCGCTCTCGTTCGACAACACGATCAAGCGCGCAATTTCCCGCAATGTGATCGGCATCCAGCCGGGGGCCAGGCGTCCGGACGAATACGTGCTCTATACCGCGCATTGGGACCATCTGGGCCGCTGCAAGCCAGACGCCACCGGCGACGACATCTGCAACGGCGCGCTCGACAATGCCAGCGGCACCGCGATGCTGGTCGCGCTGGCCGAGGCCAACGTCAAGGCGGGGCCGGCCGATCGCAGCCAGGTCTTCGCGGCGGTGACGCTCGAGGAATCGGGCCTGCTCGGCTCCGAATATTACGCCGCCAACCCGCTCTATCCGCTGGCGAAAACCGTCGGCGGGGTCAACATGGACGGCGTTGCCCAAGGCAGTCCGTCGCGCGACGTCACGGTGACCGGCGGCGACAAGTCCGGCCTCACCCGCTATTTGGCATCGACCCTGAGCGCGATGAAGCTGGTCGCGGCCCCTGAACTCTACCCCGAGCGCGGCAGCTATTACCGCTCGGACCACTTCAGTCTGGCGAAGCGCGGCGTGCCGATGTTCTCGGTCGGGCGCGGGAGCGACTGGGTGGTCGGCGGCAAGGCTGCGGGCCAGGCTGCGGCGGACAAATACACCAAGGAGAATTACCACCAGCCGAGCGACGAATACGATGGCAAGTGGGACTGGTCGGGCCCCTTGCAAACCGGCGAGCTCTACTACCGGCTGGGCCGCAGCCTGGCGATGACCACCGACTGGCCTAACTGGCACCCGACCGACGAATTCCGCGCGATCCGCGATCGGAGCAGGGCGGGGAAGTAGGGGGTCAGGGCTGGTAGGCGAGCCCCAAGCGGGCGGCTTGAGCGAGAAGCCGCTTGTCGTGACTCCACAGGCGGCCTTTGGCCTCGGCGCAACTCCTGAGCAATTCGGCGTCGACGAGCCCGACGCCCTTCCCGTTGAGCTCGTAGTCATTCACAAATTGGAGCAACGCGGAATCGTCGGCGGGTTCAAAACAGGGCAATGATTGCAGGAAGGCGACGAACCTGACGCGATCCGGCACCGATCCCAGCGCCAGTTCGCAGATGACATATGGGTGCATCCACAGCTCGCCGTAGTCGATCAAGCGCGGCAGCTGCTCTTGCGGATTGCGGAAGTGATCGATCCAGACCGAGCTGTCGGCGACGATCACCACGTAGTTCGGCGGCGAGGCGCAGCTTCCGCATCGGGCATTGATCCGCCGAGCGAAGCGACATACTTTGCCTGTTCATGCCGGATCAACGCCGACAGCGCGGCCTTGTTTAGTTCGCCCAAGTCGGTGATTCCGGACCACGCGGCTGCTTCCTCCCGCAAGCGGCTCGGCTCGCGGGTGGCCGACCGACGCCCGCCAGCGCGAGTGCGTTCAAGGCGAACGCGCCCGACCTTGAGATCGATTTCGCCCGGAACAACAACCCAGTCGGCATCCAACCAGCCTTTGGCTTGGCTGTGGCTACCATTTCTCGAATTTGCCCACCACGCGCGATGGCGGCGTGCGCTGGCGGGAAGCGGAAACCCAAGCTTGTCCTCAATTTCTGAGAACGAGGCATCCCATGCATCGTCCTTGTTAGCCTTGAGAAAGTCCGCCAATGGTCGATACTTACCCATAACCAGCTCCTACAATACGATACGTAGAACTATTTTTAAAATATGACAAACTATTTCATACCTCCCGAATGGCATCCGCAGCGCTGGCTGTGGATCGGCTTTCCGCACGACGGCGAGGAGTGGCCGGGGTTCCTCGGTGCGGCGCAGGAGCAGATTGCCGCGTTTGCCAATGCCGTGGCGGAGAGCGGGCAGGCGGTGCGGCTGATCGTGCGCGACGCCGCCAATGCGGCGCGGGCGCGGGCGCTGTGTTCGGCGGCGGTGGCGCTGGAGGAGCGCGTCTATGGCGACATCTGGCTGCGCGACACCGGGCCGCTGGTGCTGTCGGACGGGACGCGCCAGCTTGCGCAGCGCTTCGGCTTCAACGGCTGGGGCGGGAAATATTCGATGGCGGGCGACCAGACGATCGGGGCCGAGCTGGCGGAGAGCGCGGGATTGCCGCTCGCGACCGCCGACTGGATCCTCGAAGGCGGCGCGGTCGATGTCGACGGGGCGGGGCTGGTGGTCACCACCGAGCAATGCCTGCTCAATGCCAACCGCAATCCGCAGCTCTCGCAGGCCGAGGTCGAGGCACGACTGTGCCGCGATCTGGGGCAGAAGCGGGTGTTGTGGCTCGGCGACGGGCTGATCAATGATCACACCGACGGCCATGTCGATAACCTCGCGCGGTTTGTTGCGCCCAATACGCTGGCGGTACCGCGCGCCACCGGCCCGGACGATCCCAACGCGGCGATCTATGCCGATGCCAAGGCGCGGGCCGAGGCGGCGGGGGTTACAGTATGCGAAGTACCCTCGCCCGGGCGGGTGATGAGCGGTGAGCGGATCGAACCCGCGAGCTACTTGAACTTCGTCGTCACCAGCAATCTGGTGGTGGTGCCGACCTATGGCACGCCGCACGACGCCGATGGCGTCGCCGCGATTGCCGCGCTGTTTCCCGCGCGCGCTACCATCGGGCTTCCCGCCGACGCGGTACTGGCAGGCGGCGGCAGCTTCCATTGCGCCAGCCAGCAGATGCCTGAATTGTAGAGGGTTCACACGAAGACACGAAGATGTTGTGCCTTGGGCGACGTTCCCCCAAAATCCGTCTACCCTGAGCCTGTCGAAGGGCTGCTCTTTCCTTCGGCCCTTGCGTCCAGCGTCGCGAAGAAGGGCAGTGCTTCGACAAGCTCAGCATAGACGGGATTGGAAGTGGTCTGTCGCCTTCCCCCGCTCAATCCATCTTCGTGTCTTCGTGTGAACCAATTTAACCTTTCGGCAAGGCATGCGCGGCATGATCGCGCTATGGCCAATGCTATCGCCCTTGTCCGAACCGCCGACTGGTCGATCGCCTCGCTGCGCAGCCTGATCGTGTGCGGCTGTGCGCTCGCGCTGATCCTCGCGGGCCAGCCGCTACCCCTGTAGCAGCCGCCACAGTGCCGCTGCTGCCGCAAGCCCCAGCACGCCGCCGGTAAATCCCCGCCACGCGCGGTCGCTGACCTTGCCGAAGGCGAGCAGGCCCAGCCAGTTGCCCAGCAGCACCGCCGGAAACAGGACCAGCGCCAACATCGGCTCACGCCAGGTTGCGACTCGCAGCACCGAGGCCGAGACGACCCCCGCGAGCGAGGTCGCGAGAAAAATCGTCATCATCGAAGCACGCGCGAGCGCGGGCGCGATCTGGCGGCGCAGATAATAGGGCACTACCGGCGGCCCCGGCATTCCGGCAAATCCGGTGAGAATACCCGAGGCAATCCCGGTCGCGCCGGTTTCGGCACCGCCCGGCAAATGATGCTCGGCGCGCTTGGGCAGCAGTACCAGCACGAATGAGCCGAGCGCGATCAGCGCGATCAGCAGCCGCGCGACCGACGGGTCGGTGATCACCAGCAGCCAGACCCCGAGCGGGGTCGCGACCATCGCCAGTCCAGCAATGACGAAGGCCGAACGCTCGCTCGCGCCGAGAATTTTCTTGAGGCCCACGAGCCCGATCAGCAGCCCGAGCCAGTTGGCCACCACCACCGCCTCGCGCGGCGGGATCGCCAGCCCCAGCACCGGGACCAGCAGTATCGCCATCCCGAACCCCGCCAGCCCGCGCACGAAGGCGGCAGCGAGCGCGGCGGCGATGCCGACCGCGAGCTGTTCGGGGGTCAGGCCCAGCATGACCAAAATCCTCCCTGGCACGGGGAGGGGGCCCGCCGCGAAGCGGTGGTGGAGGGGGCCCACTTCTCGACAATCGTTGCGCCGGCGGAGAGGTGGGACCCCTCCGTCAGTCCTGCGGACTGCCACCTCCCCGTTTCGGGGAGGATTGAGCCTGCCAACTTCAACCCTGCCGCAAATCCGGAGGAGTTGCCTCGCCCTGCAACATGACAATCGCTTCGGCCAGCGGCATTACCTTTTGATATTCGGCCCCCAGTGTGCGCACCGCGACAGTCCCTTCCTCGGCCTCGCGCTTGCCGACCACCAGCAGGTGCGGGACTTTGGCGAGGCTGTGCTCGCGCACCTTGTAGTTGATCTTCTCGTTGCGCAGATCGCATTCGACCCGGATACCCGCCGCCTTGAGCTGCGCGGTGACGTCCTGCGCATAGTCGTCGGCATCCGAGACGATCGTCGCCACCACTGCCTGCACCGGGGCGAGCCAAACCGGGAGCTTGCCGGCATATTCTTCGATCAGGATGCCAATGAAGCGCTCATATGCGCCGAAAATCGCGCGGTGGAGCATGACCGGGCGGTGCTTTTCGCCATCCTCGCCGATGTAGCTCGCATCGAGCCGCTCGGGCAGCACCCGGTCGGACTGGATCGTGCCGACCTGCCAGGTCCGCCCGATCGCATCGGTCAGGTGCCATTCGAGCTTGGGGGCATAGAACGCGCCTTCGCCGGGCAGTTCTTCCCAGCCGTGCTCCGGGGTCGCCAGTCCCGCGCGCACCACCGCATCGCGCAGTTCCGCCTCAGCCTGGTCCCACATCGCCTCGGAACCGAACCGCTGCTCGGGCCGCAACGCCAGTTTGATCGAATAGCTGAAGCCGAAATCGCGGTAGATCCGGTCGGCCAGTTCGCAAAACGCCCGCACTTCTCCGACAACCTGGTCCTCGCGGCAGAAGATGTGGGCGTCGTCCTGGGTGAACTGGCGCACCCGCATGATCCCGTGCAGCGCACCGTGGGCCTCGTTGCGGTGGCAGCAACCGTTCTCATACAGCCGCAGCGGAAGATCGCGGTAGCTCTTGATCCCTTGCCGGAAAATCAGCACATGCGCCGGGCAGTTCATCGGTTTGAGCGCCATCCAGTCGGCCTCGCCGCTGATCACCGGGCCCTCATCCTCGGTGTTGGGCACCTCGTCGGGGATCACGAACATGTTCTCGCGGTACTTGCCCCAGTGACCCGATTTCTCCCACTGGCGGGCGTCCATCACTTGCGGGGTCTTGACCTCGCGGTAGCCCGTCCCCTGGATCGCGCGGCGCATATAGTCTTCAAGCTCGCGGTAAATGACATAGCCCTTGGGATGCCAGAACACCGAGCCGTGGGCCTCGGCCTGGAGGTGGAACAGATCCATCTCCGCGCCGATCTTGCGGTGGTCGCGCAGCGCCGCCTGTTCGAGCCGGACCAGATGCGCCTCGAGCTGCTTCCTGTTGAGCCAGCCGGTGCCGTAAATCCGGCTGAGCATCGCGTTGTTCTGATCGCCGCGCCAGTATGCGCCCGAAACGCGCGTCAGTTTGAACGCCGCCGGATCCAGCTTGCCGGTCGAGGGCAGATGCGGCCCGCGGCACATATCGAGCCAGGCGTCAGCGCGGTTGCCGGCGCGGTAGACCGTCAGCTCTTCGCCATCGGGGAGTTCGCCCGCCCACTCTGCCTTGAACGTCTCACCCTGCTCGCGCCACCGCGCGATCAAATCGGCGCGGTTCCACACTTCACGCAACAACGGCTCGTCACGCGCGATGATTTCGCGCATTTTTGCCTCGATCGCGGGCAGGTCATCGTCGGTAAAGGGGCGTTCCGCTGGGGCGAAGTCATAGTAGAAGCCATCGTCGGTCGACGGGCCAAACGTGATCTGCGTGCGCGGGAACAGCGCCTGCACCGCTTCGGCGAGGACATGGGCATAATCGTGCCGCGCGAGTTCGAGCGCGTCGGCCTCGTCGCGCGCGGTCACCAGCGCGAGGGCCGCATCGCCGGTGAACGGCCGCGTCAGATCGACCAGCTCGCCATCGATCCGCGCCGCCAGCGCCGCCTTGGCCAGCCCCGGCCCGATCGCCGCCGCGACATCGGCGGGAGTCGACCCCAGCGGCATTTCGCGGCTGGAACCATCGGGCAGGCTGATCGTGATCATATCGGACATGCCCGGCCCTTAGCCGGGGCAGCCCGCCGCCTCAACCCGCAACGAACCGCCGCTGTCCGGCCATCACCGTCATCCGCTTGGTTCCCGACAGCGCGGTGCCCTTCTGGCGGACGCCGCTCATGAAGCGCCATTCGCCGGTCGCGCTGGCCGGGGTCAGCTCGACCGCGAGGTAGCCGCGGCGCGCGGTGTCGGCCCATTTGAGCTGGGGATTGCGGGCGTAGAGCGCGGCGGCCAGATCGTCGGGCTTCATCCAGCTGAGCGTACCCTCCGCCCCCGGCGAGGTCACCGAATGCGCCGCCATCTCGACCCCGACGCGGGTGCCGCCCCGGTCGAGATCGAAGGCCCAGGCGTTGTGGCTGTCACCCGACAGCACCAGCAGATTGGCGTCGGCAGCCAGCGCGGACTGGTACAATCGGTCGCGCGCGGCGGGATAGCCGTCCCACGCATCCATGTTGAAGGGCAGGCCGATTTGCGCGGCGGCGGCGGTGTTGGCGATGCGCCGCTTGAGCCAGGCCGGGGTGGTTGCGCCCATGCCCTGGGCCACCGCATCGGGCATGGCGAGATTGCCCATCACGATTTGCTGGCCGAGCACTTGCCACGGCTTGCGCGCGCGGACCGAGCGCCTCAGCCCCGCCGCCAGCCATGCCTCTTGGCTCTGGCCCAGCAGGGTATGTGCGGGATCGCGCCAGCTCCCGTCGCGGAAGGCCGTCAGTGCGGCGGTGACCCGATCGGGCGGCACGTCGCCCGCCTTGAGCAGGTCGAGGGGTTTGGTCCTGGCGACATGGCGGGTTTCGAGCCGCACCAGGGTCGCCAGATCGCCGATCTCGTAGCTCGCCCAGTCATCGTCCGAGACCGGCAGCCATTCGCGCCACGCCCGCTCCGACACGGCCTTGCGGGTGGCCCAATCGCCCTCCGTTTCGGGCTGGTGGTTTTCCGCGCCGTCCTTCCAGGTATCGTTGGCGACCTCGTGATCGTCCCACATCGCCACCCATGGGAGCAGCTGGTGGAGCCGCTGGAGGTCGGGGTCGGCACGGTAACTGGCGAGGCGCGCGCGGTAATCGGCGAGCAGCACGGTTTCGTGTGCGGGCCACAGCAAGCGGCCTTCCAGCGCCTGTTTCGCCGAAGGATAATTGCCGCGTTGGTATTCGTAAAAATAGTCGCCGAGATGCACCGCGAGATCGAACTCGCCCGCCTCCGCCGCATGGGCATAAGCGTTGAAATGGCCGAAGCCGAGGTTCGAGCAGGAAAACACCGCGAGCTTGAACGAGGCGAGCCTGCCCACCGGCATGGTCCGGGTGCGGCCGGTCGCGGAACGCTCGCCCGAGGGCGCGATGAAGCGGTAATAATACCATTTGCCCGCTTCAAGGCCACTGACCCTGGCCTTGGCGCACCAGTCACGGTCCGGCGAGGCGCTGACATCGCCGCTCGCCACCACCCGCGCGAAATCGAGCGTTGCCGACAATTCGTAGCCCAGCTTGGTCTCGACCCCGCCGACGTAGCGGGTCCACAGCAACACTTGGCGCTCAGCCGGTTCGCCGCTGGCGACCCCGTGGGTAAAGCCCTTGGGGGCATCGGCGGCGGATAGCGGCATCGCCATACCCGCAAGACCCAGCGCTCCGGCCTTGAGCAGGGTCCGTCGGCTCGTCGCCAGCGCGGGCGGCAGTAAATTCGTCATCGAAACAATCCTCTCACCGCCACCCCTAAGCAGGAATTGTGACAAGACAAGCGCGGCCGGGCGCGGCATGAGACGCGGATGAACGAGACGCGCTTTCACACTATGCCCGGCGGCGCGCGGCTCGCCTTTCGCAAGGCCGAGGGGCGCGGGCCGACGTTCGTATTCCTGCCCGGCTACAAGTCCGACATGGCCGGGAGCAAGGCTTGCGCGGTGTTCGACTGGGCGGCGGCGCAAGGCCGAGCCTGCCTGCTGCTCGATTATTCGGGCTGCGGGGCGAGCGATGGCTCCTTTGCCGACGGCACGCTCAGCCGCTGGCGCAACGAGGTGCTGGCACTGGTCGAGGCCGAATGCGCTGGCCCGGTAGTGCTGATCGGCTCGTCGATGGGCGGGTGGCTGATGCTGCTGGTCGCGCTGGCGATACCGACGCGGATCGCCGCGCTGGTCGGGATCGCCGCCGCGCCCGATTTCACCGACTGGGGCTATACCGCCGGGCAGAAGACCGCACTGGCAGCGGGCGAGACGATCTTCGAGGCCAATCCCTATGGCCCCGAGCCGACCCCGACCTATCCGGCACTATGGGCCGATGGCGAGGCGAACCTTGTGCTCGGCGGCGAGATCGCGCTGAGCTGTCCGGTGCACTTGCTTCACGGGCAAGCCGATGCCGACGTGCCGTGGGAGACCTCGCTCAGGCTCGCTGCCGCGCTGCGTTCAGACCGGGTGCAGGTCACGCTGGTCAAGGACGGCGACCACCGCCTCAGCCGCGAGGCCGACATCGCGCTGCTGTTGCAGACCATAGCCTTGCTAACCTGAACGGAACCACGATGTCGCTGATCCTTGCCGCCCTTCTCGCCCAGGTCGGGCCGAGCGTGTCACCGGGGGCGGGCGGCGCGCTGCCGCAGGCACCGCTCGAAATCCCGCGCAAGAAGGCGGTTGACCAGGCACCCATCGCGTTGCCGCCGCTTGCGGGCACCCAGCGCATGTCCGATTGCCTCAGACAGGCACAAGCCAACCCGGCTGAAGCGCTGGAGTTCGCTGCGGCCTGGGTCCAGACGGTCAAGGGCCAGCCTGCGGTCGATCCCGCGCGCTGCCGCAGCGTCGCACTCGGCGCGATCGACCGGTGGAGCGAAGCGGCGGACGCCTTCACGCTCGCCCGCGATCTCGAAGCGATGCGTCACCTTCGCGCGAGCTATGGCGCGATGGCGGGCAACGCCGCGCTTGCTGCGGGCGATCCGGCGCGCGCCGAGGCCCTGTTCGCCAAAGCCCATGCCGACGCATCAATCATGCCGCCGCGCTTCGCCGGCGACATCGCGATCGATCGATCGCGCGCGCTCATCGCATTGAAGCGCGAGAGCGAAGCCGCGACAGCACTCGCCGAAGGCCGCACCGCCAGTCCCGAGAACCCCGTTGGCTGGCTGCTTTCTGCCACCCTCGCACGGCGGCAGGACCGCTTGAGCGAGGCTCAGACATTCGTCCAACGCGCTTCCGCGCTTGATCCCCGCGATCCCGAGATCGGGCTGGAGGCCGGCGTGATCGCGGTACTCTCGGGCCGGAGCGAGGCGGCGCGGCGCAGCTGGCAGTCGGTGGTGGCCGCCGCGCCCGATTCGCCCTCGGCAAAGACCGCACAGGCCTATCTCGCGCAGCTGGGACCGGCTAGCACCACGCCATGATACCTTTATCCGTGCTCGATCTGATCCCGGTCCGCGAGGGCGGCACTGTATCCCAGGCACTCGCCGACGCCGCACTGCTCGCCAAGGCGGCGGAGGACGCGGGCTACCGGCGCTTCTGGGTGGCCGAACATCACGCGATGGACGGGATTGCGGGCGGCGCGACTTCGGTGGTGCTGGCGCATATCGGCCAGGCCACCTCGACCATCCGGATCGGCGCGGGCGGGATCATGCTGCCCAATCACAGCCCGTGGGTGAACGCCGAGCAGTTCGGCACGCTCGACGCGCTGTTTCCGGGGCGAGTCGATCTCGGGCTGGGCCGTGCGCCGGGAGCCGATGGGCGGATCGCGCAGGCCTTGCGCAAGGATTTGATGCAGGCGTCGGAATATTTTCCGCAGGACGTGGTCGAGCTGCGCGCGCTGTTCACCGGCGAGCCGCAGCTGGCCCTGACCGCCACCCCGGGACTGGGCGCGGCGGTCGAAATGTGGATCCTGGGGTCGAGTCTGTTCGGCGCGCAACTCGCTGCGGCGCTGGGCATGCCTTACGCATTCGCCTCGCATTTTGCCCCCGATCATCTCGACGCCGCGCTGAAGCTGTACCGCGAAAGGTTCCAGCCCTCGGCGGCGCTCGCCCAGCCGCATGTCATGGCGGCGATGACCGTGATCTGCGCCGAGACCGACGCGGAGGCGACGCTGCTCGCCTCCTCGATGGACCAGAGCTTCGTCGCGCTGCGCAGCGGCAACCCCGGTCGCCTCAAGCCGCCGGTGCCCGGCTACCGCGACAGCCTGCCCGCACAGGCGCGCAGCATGCTCGAGCATATGCGCCAGGCCAGCGCGGTCGGCAGCCCGGCCACCGTGCGCGCCGCGATCGCGCGGTTCGCCGAACGCACCCAAGCCGACGAGATTATTGTCGCCGGGGCAACCTTCGATCCCGCCGCGCGCCACCGTTCGCTCGCATTGACGATGGAGGTTTTGGGGAAAGATTGACGAAGGGAAGGGGTTCACGCAGAGGCGCAGAGGAAGGAAAGTAGGGCGCAGAGGTGTTCCGCTTGCGGCAAAGCCGCCCGCTTCATTGCGCAGACCGGATGACGCCATCGCATGATAACCGAGCGGCTTCGCCGCAAGCACGGCACCTTCGCGCCTCTGCGTTTTTCTTCCTCTGCGCCTCTGCGTGAACCCTTATCTTCCGCAACGCCGATTACGCACATTCACCGAGCCCCAAACTGGTTGCCGTCGTCACCGCTCGGCTCTACAATGCGCACGAAAGATGCTTGTCACGGTAATATAATGACTCGCATCCTCGAGGAGAGCGCCAGCGATGAGTAACCGCCCCGCCCGCGATTCGGGTGTCGCCACATCCGCTGCCGCGCTGACCGCCGCCCTCGCGGAGCAATTGGACGAATCGCTGCTCCCCGGCGACGCGCCGTTCAGCGCCGAAAATCTCCGCAGCGCCGCCGCCTTCGTGCTCGCCGCTGCCGCCATGCGCGAGCCGGGCGATGCCGTGATCGCGATCGAATCGATTTCAGGCAGCGCGACCGAGCGCTTCATGCGGCTGGCGCTGATCAACGACGACATGCCGTTCCTGGTCGATTCGATCGCCGCGACGATCACCGCGCAGGGGCTCGAAATCGACCGGCTGGTTCACCCGGTGCTGCCCGTGCGCCGCGATGCGGCCGGGCAGCTAAGCGCGATTGTCCCCGGCGAAGCGGCGGGCGAGCAGCGCGAATCGATGATCTATGTCGAAACCCCGCGGGTCGATGCGCGGCAGCGGCGCGCGCTGGAAAGCGCGCTGCGCAGCACCCTGTCGGACGTCCGCGCTGCCGTGGCCGATTGGCCCAAGCTGCAAGCCGCCATGGCTGCGGATGCCGAAACGCTGGGCAACAGCGAGGGCGGTGCCTTGTTGCGTTGGTTCAAGGACGGGATGCTGACCCAGCTGGGTCATGTCACGCGTCACCGCGACGGCAGCCAGACCGGCGCGCTGGGCATCTGCCGGCGCGGGGCCAAGACGTTGCTCGGACCGATTTCCTACGACCGCGCCTTCGCTTTTTTCGATGCCAGGACGAAGGCCAAAAGCCTTGAGCGCCAGGCCCCGCTCGCGGTCAAATCGAACACCGTCAGCAACGTCCATCGCCGCACCCCGCTCGACCTGTTCATCGTGCCGGTCGTCACCAAGGGCAAGGTCACCGCGCTCTCGGTTCACGCGGGTCTGTGGACCAGCGCGGGTCTGGCCGCCGCGCCGCATGAAGTACCGCGCATGCGCACCCAGCTGACCGAGCTGATGGCGCGCTTCGACTTCGCGCCGCAGGGTCATGCTGGCAAAGCGCTGGTCCACGCGATGACCGCGCTGCCGCACGATCTGCTGACCAGCTTTGCCGACGAGGATCTGGAACGCGTCGCCACCGCGATGATGAGCCTGACCGACCGGCCGCGCCCCAAGCTCGCGCTGGTCCCCTCGGCGCTGCTGCGCCATCTGTTCGCGTTCGTGTGGCTGCCGCGCGACGCCTTGTCGACCGGCACGCGGCTGCAGATCGAAGCGATGCTGGTCGAAGCCTGCGGCGCGCCGGTGCTCGACTGGAGCCTCGAAGTCGAAGGCAGCATCGCGCTGCTGCGCTATGTGCTCGATCTCCCGGCGGTCGCAAAGCTCCCCGACGAAGCGCAGCTCGATGCGCGGTTGCAAGGCATGCTGCGCGGCTGGAACGAGGCGGTCGAAAGCGAGATCGCGGCGAGCGAAGAGCCGAGCCGCGCCGCTGCCATCGCCGCGCGCCATGCCGAGGCTTTCCCGCTCGCCTATCGCGCGCTCTACGGCCCGGCCGAAGCCGCCGTCGACATCGCCAGGCTGCGCCGCCTCGCACCCGATGACAGCACTTCGGGCACGCAGCGCGATGCGCGGCTGCACCGGCTGGCGGGCGATCCGGCGGGCTCGCTGCGGCTCAAGCTTTATCAGCGGCACGGCTCGCTGGCGCTCTCCGATGTGGTTCCGGCGCTGGAGAATTTCGGGTTCCGGGTGATCGAGGACCAGCCCACCGCGCTCGACGAGGGGCGCTTGGGCACGATCCACGACTTCCTCCTCGCGCTTCCCGCTGGGCTGTCCGAAACCGGGCTGCTGGCGCGCAGCGAGGCGATCGAAGCCGCGCTGGCCGATGTGCTCAATGCAGCGGCGGAAGACGATCCGTTCAATCGCCTGATCACCACTGTCGCGCTTTCGGCGCGCGAGGCCAACTGGCTGCGCGCCTGGTACCGCTACCTCCGGCAGGCCGGGGTCAACTTCGGGATCGCCACCGCAGTCGATGCCTTGCAGAACGCGCCGGGGGTGACCAAGGGGCTGATCCACCTCTTCACCGTGCGCCACGACCCCAGCCACCACGGCGACCGCGCGCGCGGCGAAGCACCGATCCAGGCCGCGATCCGCGATGGGCTGGCCAATGTCAGCGCGATCAACGACGACCGGCTGCTGCGCCAGTACCGAGCCGTCGTCGAAGCGATGCTGCGGACCAACGCTTTCGCGTCGGCGGGGCAATTGGCGCTGGCGTTCAAGCTCGATTCCTCGCTGGTCCCCGGTCTCCCCAAGCCGGTGCCGTGGCGCGAGATTTTCGTCTATTCGCGCCGGGTCGAGGGCATCCATCTGCGCGCCGGGCCGATCGCTCGCGGGGGCCTGCGCTGGTCCGACCGGCGCGACGATTTCCGCACCGAAGTGCTCGGGCTGATGAAAGCCCAGCGCACCAAGAACGCGGTGATCGTGCCGACCGGGGCCAAGGGCGGGTTTTATCCCAAGCAGCTGCCCGATCCGTCGCGTGACCGTGAGGGTTGGCTCGTTGAAGGCAAGGACAGCTACAGACTGTTCATCTGCACGCTGCTGTCGATCACCGACAATATCGTTGGCGGCAAGGTGGTCCACCCCAGGGCGGTCGAGATCCGCGACGGCGAGGACCCCTATTTCGTGGTCGCCGCCGACAAGGGCACCGCGACCTTCTCCGACACCGCCAACGGGATCGCCGACGAGTTCGATTTCTGGCTCGACGATGCTTTCGCCAGCGGCGGCTCGAAGGGCTACGACCACAAGGCGATGGGCATCACCGCCAAGGGCGCATGGCTTTCGGTCCAGCGCCACTTCCTCGAACTGGGGGTCGATGTGCAGGCCGAGCCGGTGCGGGTCGCGGGCTGCGGCGATATGTCGGGCGACGTGTTCGGCAACGGCATGCTGCTGAGCAAGGCGATTCTGCTCGTGGCCGCCTTCGACCACCGCCACATTTTCCTCGATCCCGCTCCCGATCCGGCCAGGAGCTGGAAGGAACGCGCGCTGCTGTTCGCACTGCCGCGCTCATCGTGGGACGATTACAGCAAGAAGCTGATTTCGCGGGGCGGCGGCGTCTTCGCGCGCAGCCTCAAGGACATCCCGCTCAGCGCCGAGGTGCGCGCGATGCTGGGGATCGAGGCCGCCAGCATCGATCCCGATGGGCTGATTTCCGCGATCCTCAAGGCCGAGGTCGATTTGCTGTGGTTCGGCGGGATCGGCACCTATGTGAAGTCCTCGGCGGAGAACAATGTCCAGGTCGGCGATCCGGCGAATGATGCACTGCGCGTCGATGGCGCGGAATTGCGCACCAGGGTGATCGGCGAGGGCGCCAACCTTGGCACGACGCAGGCCGGCCGGATCGAATTCGCGCTGCAGGGCGGGAGTATCAACACCGACTTCATCGACAATTCGGCCGGGGTCGATTGCTCGGACAACGAGGTCAACATCAAGATCGCGCTCGCCAGCGCCAAACGCGCCGGGCGACTGACCGAGCCGGGCCGCGTCAAGCTGCTCGAAAGCATGACCGACGATGTCGGCGCGCTGGTGCTGGAGGACAACCGGCTGCAGGCGCTCGCGCTGTCGATCGCGCAGGCGGGCGGGGCACCGGCCACCGCGTCGCATCTGCGGCTGCTCGAAACGCTGGAAGAAGGCGGCCATCTCGATCGCAAGACCGAGGGGCTGGCCGAAAGCGATGTGCTGGCGCGCCGTGCCGCCGATGGCCAGGGGCTGACCCGGCCCGAGCTGGCGGTGCTGCTCTCCAGTGCCAAGCTGGTGCTGCAGGATGCGCTCGAATCCAGCAATGTGCCCGACGATCCGGGCCTCGCCGAAGAGCTGCTCGCCGCCTTTCCCCCGGCGATGCGCGGCAAGTTCAAGCGCGACATCCTGAGCCACCGGCTGCGCCGCGAGATCATCGCGACCAAGCTGGCCAACCGGATGGTCAACCGGCTCGGGCTGATCCACCCGTTCGAACTGGTCGAGGAGGAAGGTGCCAGCCTCGCGCAGGTCACCGCGGCATTCGTCGCCGCCGAACGCCTGCTCGGCATGGGCGGGGTGTGGGAGGCGATCGAGACCAGTGCCATGCCCGAACGCGCGCGGATCCTGCTGTTCGATCGCGCTGCCGCGACGATGGTCACCCATATGGCCGATCTGCTGCGGGTCGAAAGCGGCTCGAGCCAGCCGGGCCAGATGGTCGCCGATCTGAGGGCGGGGGTGCGCGAATTGTCGCAGGCGACGGGCAGGCTGCTCGCCGCCGAGGCCAAGGCGCAGTCGGCCCGGTTGCGCGCCGATTTCGCGGCGGCGGGCGCGCCCGATGCGGTCGGCGCGCAAGTCGCGCATCTGGTCGACATCGACGGGGTGATGGGCCTTGCCGCGCTCTCGCGCCGCAGCGGCACCCCGGCCCCGGTGCTGACCCGCGCCTTTACCGAGATCGGCGCGCGGCTGGGGCTCGACTGGGCGCAGCAGACCGCCGAACAGATGAACCCCTCGGACCCGTGGGAGCGCCTGCTGGTCAATGGTCTGGCGCGCGATTTCCAGCATATGCGGCTCGATTTCCTGCGCCGGGCAACTGCGCGCAAGGGCGATCCGCAGGCTGCGGTCGAACGCTGGGCCGAAGCGCAGGCTCCCGCGATCCGCCAGTTCCGCGCCATGGTCACCCGCGCGCAAAGCGCGATGACCGTCGCCCCGGCGATGCTCGCCCAGATCGCCAGTCAGGCACGAAACCTGCTGGGGCGGTAAGAAGAAGGGACGCACGCAGAGGCGCAGAGGCGCAGAGATCGGGTGCGGCGCCGCAGGCACTTCAATCATCCAGCGCAGCGACTGACGCAACCTCACGCATTCAAGGGGCTTCGCCCCAAAATGCGACCCCTCTGCGCCTCTGCGCCTCTGCGTGCGCTGCTATTGCGACAGTTCGCCTAGCGCCCAAGTGGCAGCTTCGGCGACAACGGCATCGGGGTCGGAAGTGAGTTCGCCCACTCGCTGCACCAACCCGGCATCCCCGCTATTCCCTGCCGCGATCAGGCAATTGCGGATGAAGCGGTCGCGGCCGATGCGTTTGATCGGCGAGCCGGAAAACAGCTTGCGGAAGCCTGCGTCGTCGAGCGCCAGCAGCTCGTTCAATTTCGGCGCGGTGAGTTCGGCGCGGGGCAGGAAGGCCCGGTTGGCCGCAGCCGCCTCGGCGAATTTGTTCCATGGGCAAACCGCGAGACAATCGTCGCAGCCATAGATGCGGTTGCCGATGGCTTTCCTGAATTCTTGCGGGATCGGTCCCCGGTGCTCGATCGTCAGGTAGGAAATGCAGCGCCGCGCATCGAGCTTGTAGGGCGCGGGGAAGGCGTCGGTCGGGCAGGCGCTCTGGCAGGCGTTGCAGCTGCCGCAGTGATCGGTCTCGGTGCGGTTGTACCCCAGTTGCATCGTGGTGTAGATCGCGCCGAGAAACAGCCATGAACCGTGGGTTCGGCTGACCAGATTGGTATGCTTGCCCTGCCAGCCCAGCCCCGCCGCCTGCCCCAGCGGCTTCTCCATCACCGGCGCGGTATCGACGAACACCTTGACCCCAATCTCGCCTAACTCGCGCTTTTCAGCCGCTGCGACCAGCCAGCGGGCCAGCGCTTTCAGCGCCTTCTTCACCGTATCGTGATAGTCCTTGCCCTGCGCATAGACCGAAATCCGCGCGCGATCGGGCTGGCTTTCCAGCGCCAGTGGGTCGCTGTCTGGGGCGTAGCTCATCCCCAGCGCGATCACGGATTGCGCCTCGGGCCACAGGCCCTGCGGGCTGCGGCGCTGCTCCGCGCGCTCCTCCATCCACGCCATCTGGCCGTGGCTGCCCTGCGCCAGCCATTCCGCGAGCCGCCCCGCCGCAACCGGGTCTTCCGCCGCCGGAGCGATCCCGCAAGCGACAAAGCCCAGCCGCGCGGCCTCGGCCTTGAGGTCGTCCGTCAGGCACGCAATTGTCGCGGCGTTAACCAAGTTGCTGTTGCTCCTGTTCACGCGCGATGCTTAACCGAGCGCCATGAAAATCGACCTAGGGGAATGGCCAGTGACGGGCAATGTGGCCGAGCCCGCGCTGGCTATCGAGGCCCCCCTTGCAATCGAAGCGCGGGGCCTGGTCAAACGCTTCGACGGCTTCACTGCGGTGGACGGGGTGGACCTCTCGGTCCGCGAAGGCGCGATCTACGGCATCCTTGGCCCCAACGGCGCGGGCAAGACTACCACGCTGCGGATGCTGCTCGGCATCATCGATCCCGACTCAGGCGTGCGCCGCATCCTCGGCCATGACCGGCCGCACGAAGTCGCGCATGCGATCGGCTATCTGCCCGAGGAACGCGGACTTTATCCGGCGATGAAAGCCTATGAGGCGATTGCCTTTATTGGCGCGCTGCGCGGGCTCCCGCTGGCCGAAGGGCGCAGGCGCGGGCGCGCGCTGCTCGAGGAAAACGGACTGGGCTACGCCGCCGACCGCCAGATTCGCCAGCTCTCCAAGGGCATGGCGCAGCAGGTCCAGCTGCTCGGCACCTTGGTCCACGAACCGCGACTGGTGGTGTTCGACGAGCCGTTTTCGGGGCTCGATGCGATTAATCAGGGGCGGCTAGAAGGTATGATCCGCAAGCTGGCCGAACGCGGCACGACGGTGATCTTCTCGACCCACGTCATCGCCCATGCCGAGCGGCTGTGCGACGAGGTGGCGATCATTGCGGGCGGCAAGGTGCCGTTCGCCGGTCCGGTCGATGTCGCGCGCGATCGCATCCCGGCGCAGGTCCGGCTCGAAACCCGCGCCGATGGCGGAACATGGCGTCAGGCACTGCCCGGCGATGCCCGCCGCGAAGGCAGCATTTGGCATTTCTCGCTCCCCGAAACCGGGGTCGAGCCGCTGCTGCGTGCGCTGATCGAAGGCGAGGCGGGCATCCTCTCGCTGTCGATCGAACGCGCCGGGCTGCACGATGCCTTCGTCGCCATCGCCGGGGAGGCCGCCGCCAAGGCGCTTGAGGAGGGCGGGCCAGCATGATGGGGCGAGCGTTGTGCGCGTGCTTCGACAGGCTCAGCATGAGCGGGTCTGGGAATGGTGCAAAAACATCCGCTCATGCTGAGCTTGTCGAAGCACCCGCGCTGACATCGGAGCTTGATGCATGACCGGTCGTCTCTCCACCATGCAGGCCGCACTGGTCGTGGCGCGGCGCGATTTCACCGCAATCCTGTTCAGCCGCAGCTTCATCTTCTTTCTGCTTGGCCCCCTGTTCCCGCTGCTGGTGGGGATGATGGCGGGCGGGATCGGCAGCCAGGTCAAGGCCAGCACCGAACGGCCGCAGCTGGGGATTGCGATGGCCGCGCCCGATGTCGATGCCATGCTGGCGGCGCACCGGCTGCTCGCGCCCAAGCTCGGCCGCAACCTGCCCGATCTGGTCGAGGTGGCGCGCACCACACCGGGCGAAGCCTTCGACCCCGCAGCCGCGATGAAAGCCAACCGCGCCAACCTTGCGGCAATTGTCACGGGAACGCCCGCTGCGCCCGTGCTGACGGGCTCGGCCGACCAGATCGAGCGATGGCGGGGCCCGGTATCCTTGCTCGCCGCCCAGGCCACCAGCCGCGCCCCGGCCGCCTATCCCGAAGTCGCGCTGACCAAACTTGCTACCAGCACGGCATCGCAGAACCGCGGGCGGATCCTGACCGCGCAGGCGGGGCAGACGCTGCTGTTTCTGTTGACCATGTTGCTGGCGGGCATGGTGCTGTCCAATCTGGTTGAGGAAAAGGGCAACAAGATCATCGAAATTCTTGCTGCGGCAATCCCGATGGACGCGGTGTTTCTGGGCAAGCTGTTCGCCATGCTGGCGGTCTCGCTGG
>JANOOJ010000037.1:0-11936 GCA_031421295.1 Novosphingobium sp. | reverse complement strand
GAGGACAACAGCGAACTCATTTCATTCAGGGGGCTTGGCCGCACAGATCGCGTAGCCCAGCGGTGGGAGAGATATTTCGGCGCTGCCCGGCGCAACCGTCCGGGCCGTGCAAGCCTGGACCAGTCCCGACCACGCCGAGCTGGCGGTTTCCACCTGGACCCGGCTGGTGACCGGGGCAGTCGAGGTGTTAAACAGCAGCAGCACTTCGCGCGCCGTGACCGGATCGAACCGCGAGACCGCAAGCAGCCCGGGCTTGTCCGAAAATGCGCGGATTTTGGTCATTCCGTCGGTAAGCGCGGGCGTGGCAAGGCGGGCCTTGGATAGCGCCGCGATCAGCCGGTAGAGCGGATGCCCGGTGTCGAAATTCGATTGCGCGGTGGTCGCATCGGTGCCGAGCAGCTCGTTGTCATTATAGACCGCGACCCGGGACGGAAACATGTCCTCGCGCGCCAGCTGGTCGTTGCCGTCGGAGACGAAGCCCTGCTCGTCGCCGTAATAGATCACCGGCACCCCGCGCAGGGTCAGCAGCATCGCCTGGCCCAGTTTGACCCGCGCCAGCAGTTCGTCGGCCCCGATACCCGGATTGTGCCGCTTCACGAACATCGCGTAGCGGCCGAAATCATGATTGCCCAGGAAGGTCGGCAATTGCAGCGCGGCTTTGCTGCCGCCTGCGTAAAGCACGTCGTCCTCGAACAGCCGGGCCAGGGCATCGGTGCCGATCTTGCCCGAGGTCGCCTGGATCACCGCGCTTGAGAAGGCCATGTCGAGATTGGCGGGCAGGCCGGCGATATGGGTCCAGCGCGCGGTGAGCGCCGGATCGATCGACTCGGTCGCGACCTCGCCGAAGATGTGGAAATTGGGGATGCCCTTGCGCGCGGCTCGCTGGAGCATGGCGGGAACGAAGGCCTGCCAGAATTCGGGATTGACGTGCTTGGCGGTGTCGATGCGAAACCCGTCGATCCCGAAGCGATCGATCCACGAACCGTAGATGTCGATCATCCCGGCAACCACGCGCGGATGCTCGGTGGCGAGATCGTCGAGCCCGACAAAATCGCCATAGAGCGCGGATTCGCCGACCCAATTGCTGTTGCCGCGATTGTGGTAATAGGCCGGGCTGTTGAGCCAGGCGGGGACCTTGGCGTTCTCTTCGCCCACGGGCACATAGGGGGTGTAGGCGAAGGCCGGGTTCGCCAGCTTTGCCCAGTTTTCGCGGGTTGCGAGCTGATCGCCGGCGAAGCCTGCGTTGATCGCGGCGCCATCGACCCCGCCGCGCCGCGAGAACGGATAGTCGGCGAGGCTGCGATAGGAATAGTCGCCCGGCTCGCGGTACTGGATCACGTCGGCGGTGTGGTTGGCGATGATGTCCATATAGACTTTCATCCCGCGTGCATGGGCGGCGTCGACGAAGGCCTTGAATTCGGCATTGGTCCCAAAATGCGGATCGACCGAGGTAAAATCGGTCACCCAATAGCCGTGATAGCCCGCGCTTTCGTCGCCCTTCGGCCCCTGTACCGGCTTGTTCTTGAACACCGGCGCGAACCAGATCGCGGTTGCGCCGAGCCCCTGGATATAGTCGAGCCGCCCGGTCAGCCCCTTGAGATCGCCTCCGTGGTAGAAGCCTTTGGCGGCCGGATCGTAGCCGGTCTTGAGCCGGTCGCCCGTAAGACCGCCGCGGTCGTTCTTCGGATCGCCGTTCTCGAAGCGGTCGGGGAGCACGAAATAGACCACCTCCCGCTGCGGCGGGCGGGCGCGGAAATCCTGCGAGGGCGCAGGCTGGGCCAGCGTCGGGCTGGCGAGCCCCAGCGCCACAGCAAAGCTCATCGTGCGGATCATGCAGCCGCTCCTTGGGGTTCGGGTTCGGCGCAGAGCTGCGCCAGAAAATCGATATGCAGCGGCATCGGCCGCACGGTTTCGATGCAGTCCTGTTCGACCGAGGCGAGGAATTTCGCCAGATCGGCCTCGGGATAGCGATCGACGATCGGGTTCCAGCGGCGCGGTTCGATCCCCTGCCCGGCCAGCACCTGCACCCAGGCAACCTCGGTAAACAGCTCGTCCATCCCCGGCTGGATCAGGCAGGCCGCCCGGTATTCCTCGATTCGGGCAGCCAGCGTCTCGGGCAGCGCGACGTCGCGGCAGCGCTGCCAGAACGCCTCCTCGCGCTGGTTGGCCCAGTAATGGAGGATCAGGAAATCGCGGATCCGCTCGTATTCCTCGACCGAGCGGCGGTTGAAGCCGTCACGGATCGCCGGATCGACCGGGCCCGAGGGCAGGACGGTCAGCAGCCGGGTAATCGCCGACTGGATCAAATGGATCGAGGTCGATTCGAGCGGCTCCATGAAGCCGCTGGCGAGCCCGACGGCGAGCACGTTGCGATTCCAGAACTGCTTGCGGCGCCCCGTGACAAAGGCCAGCGGGCGCGGGTCGGCCAGCGCGGGTCCGTCGAGATTTGCAAGCAGTGTCGCCGCCGCCTCGTCATCCGAGATGAACTCGCTGCAATAGACGTAGCCATTGCCGATCCGGTGCTGCAGCGGAATGCGCCACTGCCAGCCGGCCTTGCGCGCCGTCGCCCGCGTATAGGGCGTGAAATTGCCCGAAGCCTCGCACGGCACCGCCATCGCCCGGTCGCACGGCAGCCACTCGCGCCAGTCCTCATAGCCGGTCTGCAGTTCCTGTTCGATCAGCAAGCCCCGGAAGCCCGAACAATCGATGAAGAAATCGCCCTCGATCTTGCGCCCGTCGCTGGTGGTGACCGATGCTATGTCGCCGTTCTCGGCCCGCCCGACACTGGCGATCATGCCCTCGTGGCGCGTAACCCCGCGCGCTTCGGAATATTGCCGCAGGAACGCCGCATAAAGCCCCGCGTCGAAGTGATAGGCCCAGGGCAGCTCGGGCACGCCCGGCCCGCTGACCCCGGTCGCCATCCGCCCGGTGCGCGCGGCCAGCTCGTTGGCCGAATAATGCGCCAGCGGCTTGGCCATGCCGAGCGCCCTGCCCCGCGCCCAATAATGGCGAAACGGCAGCAGGCCAAGCTGGCGCCCGACCGTGCCGAAAGCGTGCATGTAGCTGTGCCCTTCGCGCAGCCAGCCGGCGAATTCGATGCCCAGCTTGAACGAGCCCTTGGTGGCGCGGAGGAATTCGCCCTCGTCGATCCCCAGCGCATCGTTGAACAGGCGGATCGCGGGGATCGTTGCCTCACCCACCCCGACCGTGCCGATCGCTTCGCTTTCGACCACGGTAGTAGTGTGGCTGCGCGGTGCGAAGCGGGCCAGCGCAGCGGCGCTCATCCACCCGGCAGTGCCGCCGCCGACGATCACGATCCGGAACTGGGGCTCAGCGCTCATCAGCTGTCTCCGACGGGATGACCCCGCACCGGATGAACCCCAAGCGGGGCTGGGCAATCAAGTAGAAAACATCCAGCAAGGCACGAAACGAACGGGGTTCCGGCAGTGCGACCCGCCCCGGAACCCCGCCGCTCCCTCATCAGAACTTGTAGGTGAAGCCGGCGAGGTACCGCCGTCCATAGCGCTGATAGTCGATCACCTGGCGCGTATCGCCGGGATTGGTCGTGACGAAGGGCTCGTTGGTGAGGTTCTGCCCCTGGAGGTAGAGCGAGAGCCCATGGAGTGCGCTGCCTGGCTGGAAATCGTAACCGATCTGCGCATCGATGATCGTTTCGGGCGCGGCCCGGCGGCGGGTGCGGTTGGCTGCGAAGCCCGAGACTTCGCCGACGAAGGTCGAGCGGTAGCGCACCGAGCCGCGAACATTGAACCCGGCCTGCTCGAAATAGGCGGTGCCGTTGGCAACCCATTTCGAATAGCCCGGCAGGTCTTCCGCCGGTGCGCCCGGAGTCGGGCTGATCTTGGTCTTGGTGTAGGAGACGCCGCCGGTGATCCCGAAGCCCTCAAGCGCCGGGATGAACGTCTCGAAGGGCAGTGTACCGCCAATTTCGAGGCCATAGAGCGAGCCGCCCTCGCCGTTGGTCGGGATGTTCAGAGTCCCTTGCGGATTCACAATGATCGGCCGGCCATTCACGTCGTTCCCCGGATTCTGCGTGGGAAAGCCGGTGAAATCGAACGGCCGATCGGCGTTGTAGATATAACTCTCGAGGTCCTTGTAGAACAGCTGCAGCGCCAGATAGCCCTTGGTGCCGAAGTACTTTTCGAAAGTCAGATCGAGCGCGTTTGCGCGCCACGGCCGCAGGTTGGGATTGCCCGACCCGCCGCGTACCACATAGCAGGTACGCCCGGTGGGGCAGGTAAAGCGGGTCGGATCGCCGGGATCGTTGAACGAAACGCCGTAGCTGCTGGAAACGCGCATATCGTCGAGGCGCGGTCGGATTATTTCGCGCGCGGCAGCAAACCGGATCACGAAGTCGCTTGGCAGGCGCAACGAAAGGTTGAGGCTCGGCAATACATCAACGTAGTCGGTGCTCGCCTGGCGAACCACTGCGCCGATATTGGGCGATCCGTTGACATTGTTTCCAAGGTAGGCCGCCGCCGCGCCGGTGGAGTTCTGATCGGTGAAGATTGCCTGCACACCGAAATTGCCGGTGAGTTCGGCCGATCCGACCATAGTCTTGATATTGCCCTGCAAATAGGTGGTCATCAGCTTCTCGTTGACCGAGTAGCTCTTGACCACGACATCGCCGTAGGGGTTGGGCACCAGCTTGTAGATACCGGCATTAAGCAGCGCGAGCGGATCGTAGCTGATAACCGGGCCGAGGCCGAGGAACGCCAGATTGGTCGTGCCAAGCCGGAACTGCGAGGGGACCGCGACGCTGGTCGTGCCGTTCGTGTTGGCAGTCAGGCCGATGAAAAATTCGTCGGGGCGCAATGACTTCGACCGGTTGGTGTAGTTCATCCCGAACTGCACGCCCGAAAGGAAGCCGTCCAATGTCTTGCCGACTTCGGTGCGGAACTGCCAGATCGTGTCCTTGACGATCCGGTCGTTATAATAGCCGTCCTGCCCGCCGTCGATGCGGGTTCCGTTCGGAGCGATTTGCGTCCCGCCCCAGCCCTGCGGGCTGGTCAGCAGGATAGTGTTGAAATCGCCGTAATTGAGGTTGTGGGTGAAGACCGTGCCCTGCGTGCCGCTGGTAAAGCCGATGGTATCGGTCGCGCCGACGCTGCCGCGGCCTGTGCCGGAGTAGCTTTCGAGCGCCAGCTCGTTGCGGTCAGTTTTGGAATAGCTGGCATCGAACATCGCGTTCCAGCCGTCGTCGCCTTCCCACTTGTTGTTCCAGCCGAACGAATAGAGCTTGGCGTGACGCTGGAACGCATCGTTGCGCAGCACGCCCTTGACCCCGGCAAACGAGCCGCTGGTGATGAAGCCACCGCTGGCCGTCCGGGTGGGCTGAAGCGTCGCGCTCGACCAGTAGAGCGGCAGTTCGATGCCGCGCTTGATGTTGTCGTCCTTGAAATCGGTAAAGAAGCCGTCGAGCGTCGAGGTGAAATTGTCGGTCACCTTGATCTGCAGCGTTCCGTTTACGCCCAGCCGCTTGAGCCGCGACGAGGTGTTGTAGCTTTTCGAGCCGCCGATTACGTTGTTGCCGCCGTCCGACGGGTAGCCCCAGGCGTTGAATTCCTGGGTCTGGTAAGGCTCATCGACATAGCTGACGCCCAGGGCGACGCCGATCGTATCGTCGGCGAACTGATCCACCAGCAGCACGTTGGCACGATAGCCGAGGTCGCGCGATCCGGCGTTGAGCTTGCCGAGCTCGGCATAGGAACCGCGCGCGCCAATGGTGAGGATGCGCTTGCCAGCGCTGAGCGGGCGGATGGTGCGCAGATCGACCGTTCCCGACAGGCCCTGGCCGATCAGGCTGGCCATCGGGGTCTTGTAGACATTGACCTGGCTGACGACTTCGGACGGGTACTGGTCGTATTCGACCGCACGGTTGTCGCCGGTCGAAGTCTGTTCACGGCCGTTGAGCAAAGTCGTCGAAAAGTCCTGTGAAAAGCCACGGATCGAGATCGAGTTGGAGCGACCCGAGAGACGCTGCGAGGTCAGGCCCGGCAGACGCGCGATCGATTCGGCGATCGAAGCGTCGGGCAGCTTCCCGATGTCTTCGGCCGAAATCGATTCGACCACCTGCTCGGCGGTCTTTTTCCGGTTGATTGCCGCTTCAAGGCTGGCGCGGAAGCCGGTGACCACGATCGTGCCGTCATCCTCGATCGCGCCATCGGTTGAGACGGGCGCGGCATCCTGCGCAAGGGCAGCCGCCGGCGCGGCCAAGGCGGCGATAGCGACGGCAATGGCGGAAACGCCCATGCCACCGACAAAATTGGTGCGAAGTGCCACGTGAACCCCCTCTTGTTTAACCGGATGTTTTTGACGGGCCCCGGCGTTACGGCCCCTGATTGCAAAACTCCTTACGGCCTCCACCGCGATTGCAGAAAGAGGGCATACGTATACGCATAATATGCGTATGCTGGCGGCGTGACGTGAAAGACACGCATGACGAGGGGAGAAGCGATGGGCCGTCAGCCCTCCACCAAGCCGACCAGCTTCGATATTGCCTATCTTGCGGGCGTCTCGCAGCCGACCGTCAGCCGGGCCTTGCGCGGCAGCAAATCGGTCAGCCTCGCGACGCGCCAGCGGATCGAGGCGATTGCCCGCGACTTGCACTATACTGTAGACAAAAACGCTAGCTCGCTGCGTTCGCAACGTTCCAACACCATCGCATTGCTGTTCTTCGAAGATCCGACGCCCGACGAATCGCACATCAACCCGTTCTTCCTCGCAATGCTCGGTTCGATCACCCGGCAATGCGCCAACCGCGGCCTCGATCTGCTGATTTCGTTCCAGCGGATGGAGGATGACTGGCACGTCCAGTACCAGGACAGCCGCCGCGCCGACGGCCTGCTGCTACTCGGCTACGGCGACTATACGCTGTATGAGGCACGGCTGACCGAGCTGGTCGGGCACGGCACCCATTTCGTGCGCTGGGGTTCGGTCAATGAGGACAATATCGGCGCGACGGTCGGCTCCGACAATTTCGGCGCGGGCCGGCTGGCGGGCGAACATTTGCTCGGGTTGGGGCGGCAGCGGATCGCGTTCCTGGGCCAGGCCGACGACCACTATCCCGAATTTTCCGAGCGCTATCGCGGGCTTTGCGCGGCTTTGGCCGAGCGCGGCATTGCACCGGACCCCAGGCTTCAGCGCAATGCGATCACGACCGAGGAAGCCGGGCATGGCGCGGCGGCGGAGTTGATCGCCAGCGATGCCCCGTTCGACGCAATTTTCGCAGGAAGCGACCTCATCGCAATCGGCGCGATGCGCGCATTGAGCGAAGCGGGACGCACTATCCCCGGCGACGTTGCCATAGTCGGCTTCGACAACATACCTGCCGCCAGCCTCGCCAACCCGCCGCTCACCACAATCATGCAGGACCTGAAGGGCGCCGGCGAAATGCTGGTAGGAACGCTGCTCGCCCGGATCGAGAACCGCCCCCCTCCGCCCCACGAACTGCCCGCCCGGCTGGTGGTGCGCAAAAGCAGCGGCGCCTGACGGGACTATTTTCCGCTCACGCGGAGGCAGGGACGTATTCGTATGCGTGTTGTCGCAGCGGTGCGAACGTGCAACCCGTCGTGGGACGCGAGACGGCATAGCCCGCCAGCGCAGGGAAGGATCGCTTTATGGAGAAGCCGCGTCAGGGTTTTGCAGGCCTGTGGAACATCAGCTTCGGCTTTTTCGGCATCCAGATCGGCTTTGCGCTGCAAAATGCGAATATGAGCCGGGTGTTCCAGACGCTGGGCTCTAGCCTCGACGATCTGCCCGCGCTGTGGGTCGCCGCGCCGCTGACCGGCTTGCTGGTGCAGCCAGTGATCGGCCATCTCTCGGACAAGACCTGGCTGGGGCGGCTGGGGCGCAGGCGGCCCTATTTCCTTGCCGGGGCCGTGCTCGCGGCGCTGGCGCTGTTTGCGATGCCGCTGGCACCCGCACTGCTTGCCGCTGCCGTGCTGTTGTGGCTGCTGGATGCGTCGCTCAACATCTCGATGGAGCCGTTCCGCGCTTTTGTCGGCGATATGCTGCGCAAAGATCAGCATAGCGCGGGCTATGCGGTACAGACCGCCTTTATCGGCGCGGGCGCAGTGGTCGGCTCGATTTTCCCGACGCTGCTCGAATATTTCGGAGTGGCCAATACCGCTCCGCCCGGAGTGATCCCCGATACCGTGCGGCTGGCCTTCTGGTTCGGCGGCGGCGCACTGTTCCTCTCGGTGCTGTGGACGATCGTGACCACGCGCGAATATTCGCCCGAGCAGATGGCCGAATTCGACGGCTACGCGGCCGCCAATGGCGCCGACACCATGCGCGCACTGGCATCGCGCAGCTATGGCAACTGTCTTGCCTGGATCGCAGCGGGTGTCGTCGTTGTGTTGGCGGTTTCGCAGTTCGCGCTTGAGAAGGAAGTCTATCTGCTCGGCGGGCTGCTGATCGCCTATGGCCTCGCCAGCGCCCGCGCAATCTCCTCGGCCAAGCGTGGCAGTCCGGCCGCGATGCTGGGCCACATCGTCGGCGATTTCTCGGGCATGCCGGTGCTGATGAAGCGGCTGGCGGTGGTTCAGTTCTTCAGCTGGTCGGCGCTGTTTATCATGTGGATCAACACCACGCCGATCGTCGCGCAATACGCCTTCGGCTCGCCCGACCCGACAAGCGCGGGGTATCAGGCGGGCGCGAGCTGGGTCGATGTCCTGTTCGGGACCTACAACGCGGTCGCCGCCATCGCCGCACTGACGCTGCTGCCGTGGCTTTCTGCGCGGTTCGGCAAGGCGCGCACGCATATCGTCGGGTTGCTGTGCGGGGCGGCGGGCTATGCCAGCTTCTTTTTCATCCGCGATCCCCAGCTGCTGCTGCTGAGCGAGGTGGGGGTCGGCATCGCCTGGGCCTCGATCCTGGCGATGCCCTACGCGATCCTCGCCTCGAGCCTGCCGCAGGCCAAGCTTGGCATCTATATGGGGCTGTTCAATGTCTTCGTGGTGATCCCGCAGCTGCTGGTCGCCACGATCATGGGCTCGATCATGAAAGCGTTTTTCCCGGGCGATCCGATCTGGACGATGGCCTTCGCCGCCGGAACGCTGGCGATCGCCGCGCTGGCGATGCTGCGGGTCGAGGTTCCCGGCGAATCCTGAGGCCTTGACGCTACGGAAAGCTGGCGTTCACAAATGTAAGCGCATGTTGCACTTCCCTATTGTGGGAAGCGCCGTCCGATCCTGTTTCGCCCGAGTCTGACGATTCCGGGGGCGGCCATCTGGAGAGGTGTACCATGGCCTATGCAAATGCCCGTGCTCCCAAGGGCCGCCTACCCGTCATCGCCGCCGTTGCCGCTATCCACGTCGGGCTCGGCTATGCGCTGGTGGTCGGTCTGGCCGCGTCCGGAATTCCGGAAGTCATCACGCAGTTTACCGGGATCAATATTCCCATCGAGCCCCCCAAGCCGCCGCCGCCTCCCAAAGTCGAGCCGGTCGATGCGGCACCGCTTGCGCCACGCACCGCGCCGCAGCCGCGGGTCGATCTGAACCGGTCGATGCCCGATATGGTCGCAATCGATCCGATGATCCTACCCCCGCTGCGCCCCGCAATCGGCGACGGTGAGGGCCTGCTGCCAATCCCCTCGCCCAGCGTAACGCCCGGCTTCGCGCCCAAAGCTGCCACCCCGCGCGGCACGATGTCGAACTGGGTCACCGCCAACGACTATCCGGCCAGCGAGCTGCGCCTTGAGCACGAAGGGCGGACGCGCATTGCGCTGACGGTATCGAGCGACGGCCGGGTCGAAAGCTGCGCAGTGACCGGCTCGAGCGGCTTTATCGCGCTCGACCGGGTCGCCTGCGCCAAGGTCACCGCGCGCGCCAGGTTCGATCCGGCAACCGACGATACCGGCGCAAAGGTGGCTGGCCGCTATGCCACCACGATCCGCTGGGAAATCCCCGACTGAACCGGGCAAACTTGCCCAACAGGGGACGTAGCCCTAGGCTCCCCCGGATCAGCTATTTCCGGGGAAAGCCATGTATTCGCGCCGCGCCGCCTACCATGCCACCATTGCCGCCACCGCCCTGCTTGCCGCGAGCGATGCGCTGGCCGCGCCGACCTATATCCATGCCGGCCGGTTGATCGCCGTGCCCGGCCAGGCGCCGCGTGGCGCTTCGACCGTGATTGTCGATGAGGGCAGGATCGTTGCGGTGCAGGACGGCTTCGTCGCCGCGCCAGCCGGTGCCGCGACCATCGACCTCAAGGCGCAGACCGTGCTTCCGGGCTTCATCGACAGTCACGTCCATCTCGCCACCGACCGGGCCGGCAATGAACGGCTGGCCGCAGCGATGACCGACAGCCTGCCGCTCGGCGCGCTCGAAACCTACTGGAACGGGATGAAGACGCTACGCGCCGGGTTCACCACGGTCCGCAATCTGGGCGATGACGGCGGCAAGACCCTCGCGCTGCGCGAGGCAATCGGGCGCGGCTGGGTCCAGGGCCCGCGCATTATCGATGCCGGCGAATCGATTTCGACCACCGGCGGGCACATGGATGGCCGGGTCGGCCGGGCCGACGATGTCGAGTCGCTGATCCACACCGAAAACCTCTGCGACGGCCCCGACGATTGTCGCCGCGCGGTGCGCCGACAGATCGGGCGCGGGGCCGAGGTGATCAAATTCGCCACCACCGGCGGGGTCAATTCGGGCACCGGGCTGACGATCCGGATGAACGAAGCCGAGGCTCGCGCGCTGGTCGAGACCGCCCATTCCTATGGCCGCAAGGTTGCGGTCCACGCGCACGGGGCGGAAGGGATCAAGCTGGCGGTGCTGGCAGGGGCGGATTCGATCGAGCACGGCACGGTGATGGACGACGAAATCATCAAGCTGATGCGCGAGCGGCGGACATTCTATGTGCCCACCCTATCGACCGTAAACGGCTATCTCGAACGCCTTGCGGCCAATCCCAATGCCTATCCTCCGGCGGTCAAGGCCCAGATCGACTGGCGGATCGGGATCACCGGCAAGGCCCTGCAACGCGCCTATCCGGGAGGGGTGCGGATTGCCTTCGGGACCGACGCCGGGGTCAGCAAGCACGGCCGCAATGCCGACGAGTTCGAACTGATGGTCAAAAACGGAATGCCGCCGGCCGAAGCGATCAAGGCCGCGACGGTCAACGCCGCCGAACTGCTCGGACTCGACAAGGAAATCGGCACGATCGAGGCGGGCAAAAGCGCCGATATCGTCGCGGTCGATGGCGACCCGCTGGCCGACGTCAGGGTGCTCAAGACAATGCGTTTTGTGATGGCGCGCGGCGCGGTGGTGGTCGGGCCCTGAGGGGTCGGGAAGGCATCATCGGGGAACGCATTTGTGTGGCCAAGCGTTGACTGCTTAACAAATGAGGAGAAAACCGATGCGTAATCTCACCCTTTCGCTCGCCGCTGCGGCACTGGCCCTGACCACCGCGAGTACCGCCGAAGCCCGCGCGTGCAAGCGTCTGAACAAGACCGAAGGCGCGGTTGTCGGCGCGGTTGCCGGTGGTGTTTTGGGCAACGTCATTGCCGGTCGCGGCAATCGCGGGACCGGCACGATCGTCGGCGCAGCCGCTGGCGGCGTCGCGGGCCATGAAATCGCCCGGACCAGGTATAACCGTCACTGCAGGTATCGTCGCACGCGCCGCTAAGGCGATCAGATGGTCAAATGCGCGACCAGCGCCTTGACCTTCTTCTGTCGCCACTGCGGCAGGGGCGCGACGAGCCAGTAGCCCCGGCGGCACGGCTCGGCGTCGCCTGATACCGCTACCAGTCCATGGGTTCGCCAGCTTTGCGCCAGCAAGGCTGGCACTCGTGCGCGGCCCATCCCGGCGGCGGCGGCGGCGAAGGCCTGACCGGCATCGCCCACGGTGAGCAGCGCAGCCCCATCCTCGTCACCGCCCGGGGCAGGATCGCCGGGCCAGGCAATCCACGCACC
>JANOOJ010000036.1:0-4190 GCA_031421295.1 Novosphingobium sp. | reverse complement strand
GCGATGATCGACGACAAAGGCCGCCAGATCAAGGTTGCCACCCCCTCGATGCCGGTCGAAGTGCTGGGGATCGGCGGGGTGCCGCTGGCGGGCGACCAGCTCAGCGTGGTCGAGAACGAACAGCGCGCGCGCGAAGTCGCGTCCTATCGTCAGGAAAAGGCCACCGATCTGCGCACCGCCAGCGCGCCCGCGAGCCTCGAGAATATGTTCTCGGCGCTGGCCGACAAGGCCAACCTGATCGAGTATCCGGTGGTCATCAAGGCCGACGTCCAGGGTTCGACCGAAGCGATCGTCAACGCGCTCCACAAGATCTCCAACGACGAGATCAAGGTTCGCGTGTTGAATTCGGGCGTAGGTGCGATCACCGAAAGCGACGTCACCCTGGCGCATGCCTCGGGCGCGCCGATCGTCGGCTTCAATGTCCGCCCCAACGCCAAGGCGCGCGAGATGATCGAGCGTCACAAGGTGCGGATGAAGTACTTCGACGTGATCTATCACCTGACCGATGACATCCGTCTGGAGATGGCCGGTCAGTGGGGCCCCGAACGGATCGAAACCGTGGTCGGTCGCGCCGAGCTCAAGGAAGTGTTCCCGGCGGGCAAGCACGACAAGGCGGCAGGTCTGCTGGTCACCGACGGCTACATCCGCAAGGGCATCCACGCGCGCATCACCCGCGACGACGTCATCATCACCAAGACCACCGTCGCCTCGCTGCGCCGGTTTAAGGACGATGTGGCCGAAGTGCGCGCGGGGCTGGAATGCGGCGTGGTGCTCGAAGGCACCAACGACATCAAGCCCGGCGACGTGCTCGAGACCTTCGATGTCGAGATGCGCGATCGGGTGTTGTAGGGAGCAAGCGCCTGCCGCGCTACGTCGCCTTTTTCGGTTCGATCAATGTCGGCGGTAACCGGCTGACGATGGCGGAGCTGCGCGCGGCGTTTGCGGCCGAGGGGTTCGAGAATGTCGAGACCGTGGTTGCCAGCGGCAATGTGCTGTTCGACTTTCCGGAACGGCCCACTCCGGGACTTGAGGAAAAGCTCGGGCTGATGATGGCCGAGCGGTTCCAGATGCGCAGCATGGTCGCGGTGCGCGACCGGGCGGAGGTAGCGGCGGCAATTGCCGATAATCCGTGGCATGGCGACGGCGAGGACAAGTTCGTCCATTCGATCTTCCTCGACCGGCAGCCCGATCCGGATCAGTTCGCGGTCCTGCTCGAACAACACAAGGACCGGGGTTCGGAGCGGCTGGCGCTGGGACCGCGTGTGCTCTATCTCGATTACGTTCACGGGGCCGGGGTCTCCAGCCTGACTGGGCCGTTTCTTGAGCGCCGCCTTCAAGCCAAGGGCACGGCACGGAATATGCGGTCGCTCAAGCGCATTCTTGCCAAGCTGGACGAAGGGAGCCGCTGATGCCCCGCCCCGCCGTCACCCCCGAAACCCGCTCGGTTCGCCTGCTCAAAGTGGGCGAGCAGGTGCGCCATATCCTGTCCGAGTTGCTGCTGCGGCAGGAAGTGCATGACGATGTGCTGACCGCGCACAGCGTCAGCATCACCGAAGTGCGGATGTCGCCCGACCTGCGCTACGCCACGGTGTTCATGAAGCCACTGCTGGGCGAGGACGAGGCGGCGGTGCTCAAGGCCCTGCGCACCAACACCGCCTGGTTTCAGCGCGAAGTCGCCGCGCGGCTCAAGACCAGATATGCCGCCAAGCTCAAGTTCCTGCCCGACGACAGCTTCGACGAGGCGGCGCGGATCGCGGCGCTGCTGCGCAAACCGCAGGTCAAGCGGGATTTGGGCGAAGCTTAATCCGGCACCATCCGCGCGTCGATTGTGATCGTGACCGTGCGCCCGACGATCAGGCCGTAGGCGGTCATCCCGAAGGCGCGGCGATCGATTCTGGTGCGCGCGGTGAACGCCAGCGGCTCGCGGCCGGTGGCATGGGCCGGGGGCTGGGCGAAAGTCACCGCCAGCACCGCTGGGCGGCTAACCCCGCGCGCGGTAATCTCACCCGCGACGGTAGCGGTCACCGGCCCGGTCATGGCCATCCGCTGGCCGCTGAACCGGACCGTGAGATAGTGCTCGACATCGAAGAATTTCGCACCCCGCAGCCGCCCTAGCGTGACGCTGTCCCCCGCAGTGAGCGCCCGGGCGTCGAGCGTGACATCGAGGTCGATCGCGTCGAGCCGGTCGGGCGAAAGCACTATTCCGCCGCTCAGCTTGGGGAAATGCGCGGTCTTGCTGGCCAGCCCCAAAAACGCCACCCGCGCGCTGACCCGGCTGCCCGCCTCATCGAGCCGGTAGCGGTGGGTGGGTGTGGTGGCGGCGGTTGCCAGCACCAGCGCAAACGCCAGTGCGGCACGCATGACGCCATCTCCTTCAACCTCACGTTGCGCCTTTGGCGGGATTTCGTCAAACGCGCGGGCTTGCCAAGAATGGGGGTTGAACAGCTTTGTGGTAAGACGTATCTTACTGCGGTGTCCATGCAGACCAAACTTTCGGCCAAAGGGCAGGTCGTCATTCCCAAGGACGTCCGTGACCGGCTTGGGTTGGTGGAAGGTATGGTGTTCGACGTGGTCGAGCGCGAAGGTGAGATCGTGCTCAAGAAAGAAGGTTCGCATTCGGATGGAATGAGTGCCGCCGAGGCGCTGCGCGAGATTCAATCTTTCTATCGGTACGATGGGCCACCGGTCTCGATCAAGGACATGAAGGAAGCCGCCCGCAAAACTGCGGTCGAACATTATCTTCGCAAACAAGGCCGTTGATGCGATCGATCGATACCAATGTCGTTGTTCGTTGGCTAATCCGCGACGATCCGCGCCAGGCTGCAATCGCCGACGAAATCATGGACCAGCCGATCGAGGTCGCGCCGACGGTCTTGCTCGAACTGGCCTGGGTGCTGACGAGCGTCGGGGGCATGTCTCGCGAACAGTTTGCCGATGCTATGCTAGCGATTCTCGCGATCCGCACGGCGTTCATCCAGGATCGCGGCCAATTGCGATGGGCGGTCGATCGCTTCCGGGCGGGTGCCGACTGGGAAGATGTCATGCACATCGTCGCCACGCGCGAGGCAGCCAGCTTCGCGACCTTCGACAAGGCGGTGCGCAAGCAAGCCGGCGCATCGACGCCCGTTCCCGTAGAGGTTTTATAGCGCGGATGGCCAAGCTCTATTTCTACTACGCCTCGATGAACGCGGGGAAATCGACCACGTTGTTGCAGGCCGATTTCAACTATCGCGAGCGCGGGATGGCGACGATGCTGTGGACCGCAGCGCTCGATCACCGCTCCGACGAGCGGGCGATCGAGAGCCGGATCGGGCTGGGGGCGGATGCGCACCGCTACGGGCCGGACACCGATCTGTGGGAGCGGGTGACTGCCGCTCATGCGGGCCAGCCACTCGCTTGCGTCATGGTGGACGAAGCGCAGTTTCTAACCAAGGAGCAGGTTTGGCAGCTCGCCCGGCTGGCCGACGGGGCGGGAATCCCGGTGCTGTGCTATGGTCTGCGCACCGATTTTCAGGGCGAACTGTTTCCCGGTTCGGCGGCGCTGCTGGGCATCGCCGACGCGCTGGTCGAGCTCAAGGCGGTGTGTCACTGCGGGCGCAAGGCGACGATGAACTTGCGGATCGACGCCAGCGGCTCGGCGGTGAAGGCCGGCGCGCAAACCGAGATCGGCGGGAATGATCGCTATGTCGCCCTGTGCCGGAGGCACTTTTCGGAAGCCATGCACGGATGAATGAAACCCTGTTTCAAGCCGCCAGCCTGATCATCCCGCTGATTCTGGCGATTGTCTTCCATGAAGTCGCCCACGGCTGGATGGCCCGCGCGCTGGGCGATCCGACCGCGGCGGAGCAAAACCGGCTCAGTCTCAATCCGCTGCGCCATGTCGATATGGTGGGCACGGTGATCCTGCCGGGGCTGCTGGCGCTCGCCAAGGGACCGATATTTGGCTGGGCAAAACCGGTTCCGGTCAACAAGTGGCGGCTGCGCAATCCGCGCTATGGCATGATGCTGGTCGCCGCTGCCGGGCCGGGGATCAATCTCGTCATGGCAGGCTTGGCCGCAGTGGCGCTGGGTGGCGTGCTCGCGGCGTTTGGCGAAGTGACCGAGCCTTCGGTCGCGGCGCGGTTCCTGGCCGCGAACCTGCTCAACTTCATCACCGTCAACATTTTCCTCGCGCTGTTCAACCTCTTGCC
>JANOOJ010000035.1:0-2211 GCA_031421295.1 Novosphingobium sp. | reverse complement strand
GGGGTATCAGGCAGCTTTGGGTTTGCGGCCCCGCTTCACGCCAGGCTTGCGGCCGAGGCCGATCTTCTTGGCGAGTTCGCGGCGCTTTTCCGCATAGTTGGGCGCAACCATCGGATAATCCGAAGGCAGGTTCCAACGCGTACGATACTGGTCGGGAGTCAGATTGTAGTGGGTCATCAGGTGCCGCTTGAGCATCTTCAGCTTCTTGCCGTCTTCAAGGCAGACGACATAGTCCGGCTTGATCGACGCGCGGATCGATACGGCCGGCTCGGGGCGCACTTCCGGTGCCGGGGCGGCCTGGCCCAACCCGGCGAGCGCACCATACACATTGGTGATCAGCGCCGGGATATCGTCAACTGAAACACTGTTGTTGCTCACATGAGCTGCAACAATGTCTGACGTCAGTGTTATGAGCGTTTCGCCCATATCGCTTTGTAGCGAATCCATGTTGAAGGTTCCTTCTAGTCAGGTAGCGACCTTGGTAGTGGTCTTCTTCGCACGGTGGCATTGCGCTCTATCCGTCCGACGAGGTTGCAATAACCATATCAAACCCGGATTCAAGGGGCATTGCGGGACAATCCCAAACAGTTTGGTTAACTTTGGATGTTGTTGTCGCTAAGGGCGCGGCTACTGAAGCTCTAAGGCAAAAGTAATTGCATCATTTCTTTGGCCATTTCCCGATCGATAGTAGTCGGGCCGCACGCCGACCGGCACAAAGCCGAAGCCGCGATAGAGTCGGTCGGCCGGATTGCCGCTGCGCATCTCGAGCAGCAGACGCTTGGCACCGCGCGTCTGGGCACTGCGGGCGAATTCGTCCAGCAACGACCGACCGATTCCGGTGCCGCGATAGCGGGGATCGACTGCGAGCAGCAGCAACTCCTCCTCATCGAATGCAAAGCGCGACAGATAGAATCCGGCTGCTTGGGGCGGGGCGGCTGACCTGGCATCCGGAGCGTCGGCAAGCCGGTAGTGGCAATTCCCCAGCAGCAGGGCATCGCTGACTTGGCGGCGATTCCACGCTTCGCCGAACGCCGGATCGAAGGCGCAGTCCATCACCGCCATGATCCGGTCGATATCGTCGTCCTGGCCGATCATGTCGCCGTCAACGGCAGCCGTGCATCGGGCGCGCGGCCGTAAAGCGGGTGAACCTGCGCAGTGCAGGCGCCTGCGGGCAGCAGCATGAAGTCGCGCGCATCGGGCCATAGCGCCAGCACCTCACCTGAGTCGCGCAGGGCGACCAGTGCTTGGGCCTGGCTCCCGGCGACTAGGTTGTGAGCGGCACTCGCCGCAGCGTCGCCCGGCGTCCGCGAGGCGAGTGCGCCTGTCGCTACGCCGTCGGCGGAGAAGTCCTGCACGAACCATTCGCCGTGCCCGCCGGTCATTGCCACGGTCACGCCGCATCCCTCGCGCCGGGCCATCGCCGCAACCAGCGCGAGGGTGGGATAGCCCACCAACTCCGCGCCCCACGCAAATGCCAAGGCGCGCGCTGCCGCGAGGCCGACCCGCAATCCGGTAAAGCTGCCCGGGCCCAGCGCAACCGCGATCCGATCGGCGCGGCCCTTGCCGGGCAGCGCGGCGATCATCGGCACGAGCTGTTCGGCGTGACCGCGGCCAAGCTTGCGCCAGTCGCCCGTGAGCAGGACGCCGTCTGCGAACAGCGCCACCGAACAGGCTTCCGTCGCGCTATCGATTACCAGAGTGCGCATTGCCGCGCAGGGTAGCGCGTCAGGCGATACTATTGAAGGTGCCGAAATTGGGGCGCGGGCTGCGCTCGAAGATCGTTGCCGGGTCGCCGTAGCCCAAGGTCGAAATAAAGTTCGATTTGACCCGGGGGCTGTCAGCAAAAAATGCCGCGTCGACCGCCGCATTGTCGAAGCCCGACATCGGTCCGGTATCGAGCCCGAGAGCGCGCGCGGCCATGATGAAATAGGCCCCCTGCAACGAGGAATTGCGGAACGCGGTCGCGTCGGCCAGGGCCGGATTACCCGAGAACCAGCTTTTGGCATTGGCATGGGGAAACAGCCACGGCAACTGCTCGAAAAAGTCCATGTCCATGCCGATAATGACGGTGACTGGCGCGGCGAGGATCTTGGGCGGGTTGGCCCCGCCCGAACAGGCGGCGAGCTTTGCCTTGCCCTCCTGGCTGGTCACCCACACCAGCCGCGCGGGCAGGCAATTGGCCGAGGTCGGACCCATCTTCATCAGGTCCCA
>JANOOJ010000034.1:0-6114 GCA_031421295.1 Novosphingobium sp. | reverse complement strand
GAGGGGTTGGGGTGGGGTTTGTAATGCCACCCCGCCGTTTGAAATAGAGGACAGACCCCACCCCCGGCCCCTCCCCTGAAGGGTAGGGGAGCAACCGACTGCGGCGCCGCCTTTGCTTTGTAGGGTTTCGTGCGTTACGGGCTGGCGATGCAATCGCCCGATACGATCATCGCGGAGCTGTCCCGGATTTACGACGAAGCCGTCGTTACGCTCCGCTCCGACATCGTCGCTTTCGCCGCCGACGGCACCCTGCCCCCGCCCGAACGCCGCAGCCAGAACGCCTGGTGCTATCCCGAACTGCGGCTGCATTACGCGGGGCACGAGACCCGCCCCGATTTCGCCCGCGCATTCGGCCGTTTGGCGCGCTGCGGGACCTATGCCTGCACCGTCACCCGTCCCGCTTTGTTTGCGGATTATTTGCGCGAACAGCTCGCCCTGATCGCCGACGACTACCAGATCGAGGCCGAAGTCGTCCGTTCGAACCAGGAAATCCCCTTTCCCTATGTGCTCGACGCTACCGCCGGGCTGGGCACCCTGAGTCCCTCGGACCTTGCGCGCTATTTCCCCTCGACCGAACTCGCGATGATCGGCGACGAGCTGGCCGACGGGATCGAGATTTCCTCGCCCCATCAGAACATTCCGCTGGCGCTGTTCGATGGCCTGCGCACCGATTTCAGCCTCGCCCGCCTCGCCCACTACACCGGCACCGCAACCGAGCATTTCCAGCGCTACATCCTGTTCACCAACTACCACCGCTACGTCGATGAATTCGTCGATTGGGCCGGAACCCAGCTCGGCCAGAACGGCTATACCGCGCTTTCGGGCGCGGGCGGGCTCTATCTCGACGCGCCGGTCGACAATGCGCGCGACCGGCTGTCCGATACCGCGTGGCGGCGGCACCAGATGCCAGCCTATCATCTGATGACCCCCGATGGCGCGGGCATCACGCTGGTCAACATCGGGGTCGGTCCGTCCAACGCCAAGACGATCTGCGATCACCTTGCGGTGCTGCGGCCCGAGGCCTGGCTGATGATCGGCCACTGCGGCGGGCTGCGCGATACCCAGCGGATCGGCGATTATGTGCTGGCCCACGCCTATCTGCGCGACGATCATGTGCTGGATTCTGTGCTGCCGCCCGAGATCCCGATCCCGGCGATCGGCGAAGTCCAGCTCGCGCTCGCCAAGGCGGCCGAGATGGTCAGCGGCACCGGCGGCGCGGACCTCAAGAAGCGCATGCGCACAGGCACCGTCGTCACCACCGACGACCGCAACTGGGAACTGCGCTATACCGACAGCGCGCGCCGCCTCAGCCAGAGCCGCGCGGTCGCCATCGACATGGAAAGCGCGACCATCGCCGCGCAGGGCTACCGCTTCCGCGTGCCCTACGGAACGCTGCTGTGCGTCTCGGACAAGCCGCTCCACGGCGAGATCAAGCTGCCGGGGCAAGCCAACCGGTTCTACGAGGAAGCCATCGGCGCGCACCTCAAAATCGGCACGCTGACCTGCGAATTGCTCCGCGCCGAGGGCACCCGCCTGCACAGCCGCAAGCTGCGCGCGTTTCACGAACCGCCGTTCAGGTAAGGAAGTCGCGGATCGCCTCGCCAAGATCGGGCAGCGTCACCGAACTCATATGCGTCCCCGGCACCGTGGCGAGCGTCGCATCGGGCAGCGCGGCGACCAGCTTCTGTGCCGAGCCATTGTCCTGATCCTCGCTGCCGCAGACCACCAGCGTCGGCATGGTGATCGCAGCAAGCGCCTCGGGCAAAGTGTCGCCGATCGACTGCAACAGTAACCGCGCGGCCACCCGGTCGACCTTCATCGACTTCATGAACTGCACCGCGAGGAACGCCGGATCGCCGTGCCTGACCTCGGCAAAGCGGTCGATCGCGTCGATAAAGAAGGCGCTGCGGCGGTTCCATCCGGCCAGTCCTTCCAGCCCCATCCCGCCCAGCACCAGTTGGCGCGGTGCAAGTCCCGCCAGCACGCCGCGCGCCGCAGTGCGTGCGCCGAGCGAGAAGCCGACCAGATCATAGTCCACCAGCCCAAGCGCATCCACCAGCGCGACCAAATCCTTGACCAGTACGTCCGCCGGGTAGGCCGCCGGATCATGCGGCGCGGCGCTCTGCCCATGCGCGCGCAAATCGGGCATCAGCACCTGGAACCCCGCATCGGCGAGCAACTGCGCATGGCCGAACTTGATCCAGTTCATCTCGGCACTGGAGAACAGCCCGTGCAAGAGGATTGCCGGTCGCCCCTCACCCATCCGGTGCAGCGCAAGCCGCGCGCCGCCGAAGCCCTCGTAGTGCCCGCTCATTCCGGCACCTCCAGTCCGGCCGCTTTCCAGCGCTTGGCCACGCTCTCGGTGCTAGCGGTGTAATGGCGCGGCAGCGCGCTTGTATCGAGCCAGGCTTCGTGGATGCTTTCCGATCCGGCATGCACCACGGGGCGGAAGGGCGCGGGATCGTCGAAGCTGCCCACTGTCAGATCCATTCCGCCCTCCCCATCTACAAAGGCGAAGCCGAGCGGCGTGCCGCAGGCCGCGCAAAACGGGCGGCGCGCGATCGGCGAGCTGGCGTACCAATCGGGCTCACACAGCCACATCACCGCGCCGGGTTTGACCTCGACGAAAGCCGCTGCAATCCCCCCGGTGGCGCGCTGGCACATCCGGCAATGGCACCAATAGGCGTCGTCCCCGGCGAGTGTGACTTCGTAACGGATGCGGCCGCACTGGCAGCCGCCGGTGGCGGTTCTGGTCATGGCCCGGTGTAGCCATGCCGAAGGGAACTTGGCCAGTCTTGACTTGATAAGCACACTTATTATATGTTCAGTCGTCATGGAAAATATCGGCTATCTGCTTGGAGACAGTTCGCGCCTGTTGCGCCGGGCGTTCGACGATGGCGTGCGCTCTGTAGGGGTTACCGGGCCGCAAGCGCGGCTGCTGCTCTATATGGCGCGAGTCGAAGGCGAGAATCAGGGTCACTACGCCGATCGCTTGGAAGTGGAGCCGATTACCCTGTGCCGCATGGTCGACCGGATGGAAGAAGCCGGGCTGGTCGAGCGTCGCCGCGATCCGGCCGACCGGCGCGCCTGGCGAGTCCATTTGACCGCACGAAGCCGCGCGATGATTACCGAATTGCGGGTCTGCGTCGATGAAATGATCGAACACATGATGTCCGGCATCGCCGCGCAGGACCGCGAGACTTTTACCCGCATTCTGACCGACGTCAGCGCCAATCTGACGGCGCGGCGCGACAGCCGGGCGCTCGTCAATGGCTGAAGCCGATCCCACTTTCCCCGAACAGGCCAAGCTCTCCGACCAGGACGGCGCAGCGATCGATGCGGCCGTTGCTCCTGCCCCCAAGCGCCGCTGGGGCCGCTTGGCGCTGATGCTGCTGGTGCCGTTCCTCGTGGTGATTGGCGGCATCTGGTACTGGCAGAGCCTGCAGGGCTACGTCTCGACCGACAATGCCTATGTCCAGCAGGACAAGGTTACTGTCAGCGGTGAGATCGGCGGCAAGATCGTCGCCGTGCTGACCGGGGAGAACCAGCAGGTGAAAGTCGGCGACATCCTGTTCCGGATCGATCCCGAACCCTACCGCCTCGAGATCGCGCAAGCCGACGCCTCGATCGCCGCCGCGCAGGCCAATGTCGCCGCGCTAAGCAGATCCAGCGCGCTATCGGGCGCAGACAGTGCCGCCGCGCGCGAGGACATCGCCTTCGCGCAGGCGAGGCTGACCCGCCAGCAGGCGCTGTGGAACCGCGGCTTTACCACCAAGGCCGAATATGAAGCAGCACAGCATCAGGTCGCCCAGGCGCGCGAGGAACTCAACGTCGCCGAAGCCAAACGCAGCGAGGCTGCTGCCAAGCTATCGACCGGCGCACAAGTGCCGGGCGTCAACCCGCAAGTCGCAGCGGGCCGTGCCCAGCGCGCCGCCGCCGAACTCAATCTGCGGCGGACAGATGTCCGCGCGCCGATGGCCGGGCGAATCGCGCAGGCCGACCGGCTGCAAGTCGGGCAGGACGTCGCTGCCGGGCTTCCGGTTCTGACGATCGTCGCCAGCCAGCGCAGCTATGTCGAGGCGAATTTCAAGGAAACCGACCTCGCCGAAATGCAGGTCGGCCAGCGCGCCGAAGTGCGCTTCGATGCCTACCCCGATATTGTTCTCAAGGGCCACGTTGCCTCGATCGGCGCGGGTACCGGGGGCGAATTTTCGGTGCTCCCCGCGCAGAACGCGACGGGCAACTGGGTCAAGGTGACGCAACGCGTACCGGTCCGGATCGCGCTCGATGAGACGAGCCCGCGCCAGCTGATCGCCGGGCTTTCGACCAAGGTGAAAGTCTTCACCGTCAGCGACGGCAAGTAAGCGCGCGCGCGTGGCGACTGCCGCCGCTCCTTCTGCAGCACGTCGACGGTCCGGCGCAGCTACCCCGCCGCCGCCGATAGCTGACGTCGCGCTGCTGCCGGTCAAAAACAATCTCCTGCTGGTGGTCGGCATCATGATCGCCTCGCTACTTCAGATACTCGACAGCACAATCGCCAATGTCGCCATTCCGCACATGCAAGCGGCGCTGGGGGCAACCCCGGATTCGATCACCTGGGTGCTGACGAGCTATATCATCGCCACTGCGATCGCGATGCCGATGACCGGTTGGCTGGCCGACCGGATTGGCTCGCGCCGCCTGTTCATCGCCTCGGTTACGGGCTTCGTGCTGACCTCGATGCTCTGCGGCATGGCGCAGAACCTGACGCAGATGGTCATCTTCCGCGCGCTGCAGGGGGCCACCGGCGCATTCATCGCCCCGCTCAGCCAGGCCGCGATGATCGACACCAACAAGCCCTCGCGGCAGCCGCAGATGATGGCGCTGTGGGGGATGGGAATCATGATCGGGCCGATTCTCGGGCCGATCCTGGGCGGTTGGCTGACCGAGAACTGGAACTGGCGCGCGGTGTTCTACGTCAACGTCCCGCTGGGCGCCGTGGCACTGACCATTCTTATCGGCAATCTCCCCTCGCGCGAGATTGCCAGGCGCCGGTTCGACCTGTTCGGCTTTGCGATGATCGCGATCACGCTGACCTCGGTGCAGCTGTTGCTCGATCGGGGCAACCACGTCGATTGGTTCGATTCGGCCGAAACCTGGATTTATGTCGGCCTCGCGCTTTCGGCGGGCTGGGTCGGAATTATCCACCTCGCTACCGCGCGTGAGCCGCTGTTCAGTCGCCTGTTATTCGCCGACCGCAATTTCAGCGTCGCGCTGGTCTTCATGATGGTGATCGGGGTGGTGATGTTCGCCCCTATGGCGCTGCTCCCGCCAATGCTCCAGCGACTGTTCGGCTATTCGGTGATCGACACCGGCATGGCGCTGATGCCGCGCGGGGTCGGGGTGCTGCTGACGATGCAGCTGTCAGGCATCCTGGTCCGGCGCGGCTTCGATCCGCGGGTGCTGGTAGGCACGGGGTTCGCTATCGCCGCACTGTCGTTTTACGAGATGGCGCATTGGTCGCTGGCGGTCGATTACTGGCAGATCGTCCTGTCGGGGTTTTTTCAGGGGCTGGGCATGGGGCTGGTGTTCATCTCGCTCAACGCCACCGCCTTCGCCACGCTGCCGCCTGCGCTGCGAACCGACGGGTCGAGCCTCCTCAACCTGTTTCGCTCAATGGGCGCATCGGTGGGAATTTCGATCGTCACGGCGTTGTTCGCACGCAATCTGCAGGTCAGCCATGCCGATCTGGGCGCGCATGTTACCGCCTCTGCCACCAGCGTGATCGATTTCTCCTCGCTCGACCGGTTCCAGGCGCTGGGCGATTCGGTGCTGCGCATGGTCGATGCCGAAGTGAACCGGCAAGCCGCAATGATTGCCTATATCGACGATTTCTGGGTGATGGCCTGGATGGCCGCCGCCGCCGTGCCGCTGGTGCTGATCATGCGCAAGCCGAATTTGCAGCGGCCTGTGCCGGTGGAGGAATAGGCCGCATTAGAGCGGGATAACATTACGCTGCACCATAACCTGAGTTAGTGATGTATGCGGCGCATTCGTGGGGTGGGAAGTCGTCAAGCAGTGTTCCGATACGTTTCCACGTTGCCTCTGCGGATCGCTCGGCAGCTTTTCGCATGA
>JANOOJ010000033.1:0-26110 GCA_031421295.1 Novosphingobium sp. | reverse complement strand
GCGGCCCAATATGCTGGCCGACCTGCCAACCAGCGGCATCCCTTCCAATCTGACCGAACGGCGGATGGGCCGCTGTCTGCCCGTCTCGGGTATCGCCGGGGTGCAGATGGGCGGCGACAGCAAGCTGATCTTGTTCATGCGTGACCAGCGGATCGTCAGCGCGACGCTGGAAAAAACTTGCCGTGCCCGCGATTTCTATTCGGGCTTCTACATGGCGCGCAGCGAGGACGGGCAGCTGTGCACGCACCGCGATACGCTGCAATCGCGCACCGGGGCCAACTGCCAGCTTACCGCGCTCAAACAGCTGGTCGATAACGACGACGATTGAGCCCGCCACAGCGGGCGCATTTCCTTGACTTTGCCGCTGCTTTGCGCCTAGGGCGCGCCTGCCGTTCGCACGGGCAACTGCAGCGAGCCGGGCAGCGTTGATGGGGCCGGCAAGCCCTGCAACCCGCACTACTCTATCCGGAAATTCGAAAAGCCTATGAACTTCGCCGATCTCGGCCTGTCAGATGAATTGGTGGCTGCGGTCACCGCCAAGGGCTATGACACGCCCACGCCGATCCAGGCGCAGGCCATCCCCAGCGTGCTGATGATGAAAGACATCATCGGCATCGCTCAGACCGGGACCGGCAAGACCGCCAGCTTCGTGCTGCCGATGATCGATATCCTCTCGCATGGCCGACGCCGCGCGCTGATGCCGCGCAGTCTGATCCTCGAGCCGACCCGCGAACTCGCGGCGCAGGTGGCTGACGAATTCGTCAAGTACGGGGTCAATCACGATCTCAAGATGGCGCTGCTGATCGGGGGGGTCCAAATGGGCGACCAGGTCAAGGCGCTGAAGGACGGGGTCGATGTGCTGATCGCCACACCCGGGCGGCTGATGGATTTGTTTGAACGCGGCAAGATCCTGCTTACCGGGTGCGACCTGCTGGTGATCGACGAGGCCGACCGGATGCTCGACATGGGGTTCATCCCCGATAACGAAACGATCTGCTCGAAGCTCCCCGCCACCCGCCAGACGCTGCTGTTTTCGGCGACCATGCCCCCGCCGATCAAGAAGCTGGCCGACAAGTTTCTCACGAACCCCAAGTCGATCGAGGTTTCGCGTCCGGCCTCGTCCAACCTCAACATTGCGCAGTTCAAGGTTGCGGTCACGTCGCGCGGCAAGCGCGACGTGCTGCGCGGCCTGCTGCGCTCGGACAACGTCACCACCGCGATCGTGTTCTGCAATCGCAAGACCACCGTGCGCGAACTGGCCAAGAGCCTCAAACAATCGGGCTTTTCCGCAGGCGAGATCCATGGCGACATGGACCAGCCCTCGCGCATCGCCGAGCTTGACCGCTTCAAGGCCGGGACGATCAATATCCTGGTTGCCTCCGACGTCGCCGCGCGCGGGCTCGACATCAAGGGCGTGAGCCACATATTCAACTTCGACACACCGTGGCATCCCGACGACTACGTCCACCGCATCGGCCGCACCGGCCGGGCGGGCGCCAAGGGCAGGGCCTTCACCTTCGTCGCGCCCGAAGATGCCGAAGCGATCGACAATGTCGAGAAGCTGACCGGCGGCAAGATCCCGGTCTATGGCATGGACGAAGCCGCCACCGCAGACGAACGTATGGCGCGCGAAGAGAAATCGGCAAGTGAGGCTCGGCCTGCCCGCGATGCGCGTCCCGCGCGCGACCCGCGACCCGCGCGCGAACCACGCCCGCCCCGCCAAGAACGCCAGCCGCGCGCCGAGACAGCAGAAGTCGCGGAAGCAGCGCCGCTTGAGCAGGTGAGTGCGCCCGGCGAAGCCGCACCGAAGCGTGAGCGCGCGCCGAAGCCGGAACGCGTAGAGGCAGCAAAGCCAGTGCGCGAACCACGCCGTGAGGCGGCCGCCACGGACGACGACGAATGGAATGGCCCGGTCCCAGGCTTTCTCCAGTTCACCATCCAGAGTTAAGCTCGATCCATGATTGCCTTGGCAATTCTGCCGCAGTCCGTCGAGAGCTGCGGGAACTTGGTGCGTTGAACCCGTGGACCCGTCTGGTTGCGGGCGCCCCGACCCGCAAAACCCGGCTGCATGACGAGCTTGGCAATCGGGTCTCGCTTGACCGGCTTCTGCGCAACGGACCACACGCGATCGTTTCGAGCGCGCTGCGGCTGGCGTTCGATCGGCGACCGGTAGCGCCATGGATTTCCTACGATGCCCGCGCGATTATCGAGCGATTTTTGTCGTCAGATCGCAGCGTGCTGGAATTCGGCTCGGGCATGTCGACCGTCTGGTACGCGCAGCACGCCGGTTCGGTGGTGTCGATCGAGGATTACGCGCCGTGGCGGCGGGTCGTTGCCGCGCTGGTCGCACCGTTCCCGCATGTCGATTATCGCTTTGCCAAGGGCCAGGGTGCCTACATCGCGCAGGCACCCGACCGTCTGTACGATCTGATCATGATCGATGGGAGTTGGCGGCTCGATTGCGCCAGTTTCGCGATCGCGCATCTGCGCGATGGCGGGATGATCTACCTCGACAATTCGGACAAGGCGTTCGGCCCGGACACCGGAGATATTCCCGCAGCATCAGCGCTGCTGCGCGGTTTTGCGCGCGACAAAGGTCTCGCTGTGCGCGAATTTACCGATTTTGCACCGACCCAGCTGTTCGTGCAACACGGGTTGATGATCGGCGGCGCGTAACTTCGTTTATTCCGCCAGCTTCACGAAGCTGTCGATCACGCGCTTGCGGCCGGCGGTTTCAAAGTCGATCTCCAGCTTGTTGCCTTCCTGAAGGGCCACGGTGCCGTAGCCGAACTTGTCGTGAAACACGCGCGCGCCAAGGCCGATGTCGGCGCGCGGCTTGGACGCGAAGCTGGCGGCGCTGCGGCTGGGTTCGGGGATCCGGCGCGGGGTGGCATCGTAAGTCGAGGCGGCGGCGCGCTGCCAACCGGGGCCGCGGGTCATGATCCGCGAAGGCTGGGCGCGGGCGACATCGGCGAAAGGGTCCGAGCTCTCCGACCAGTTGGCGCGCCACAATGACGCACCGCCCGATAGCGTCGTTTCCTGCGCAACATGCGCGGGCGGCAATTCGACAATGAAGCGCGAGGGGATCGAGCTGGTCCACTGGCCGTAGATGCGGCGATTGGCGGCATGGAGGATGGTGCAACGCCGCCGCGCGCGGGTGATCGCGACATAGGCCAGGCGGCGTTCCTCCTCGAGGCTCTTGAGCCCGCCTTCGTCCATCGCACGCTGCGAAGGGAACACGCCTTCTTCCCACCCGGGCAGGAACACATGGTCGAACTCCAGCCCTTTGGCGGCGTGGATCGTCATGATGGTCAGCTTTTCGGCATCGTCGGCGGCGTCGTTGTCCATCACCAGGCTGACGTGTTCGAGAAAATCGCCAAGCGTTTCGTATTCCTCGACCGCGCGCGAAAGTTCGGAGAGGTTTTCGAGGCGGCCCGCCGCCTCCACGCTGCGTTCGGCCTGCAGCGCGGCGGTGTAACCGCTTTCATCGAGCAGCGTGCGCACCAGCTCGGCGGGCGAGGCGACTTTGGCCAGCTCGCGCCACCGCGCGAAGTCGCGCATCAGCGCCAGCAACGTCCCGCGCGCGCGGGCCGCAAGCTCGTCGCTGTCGACCATTTCGAGCGCTGCCGCCGCCAGCGGCATGTTGCGCGCGCGGGCATGGCGGTGGAGCTTTTCGAGCGTCTTGTCGCCGAGGCCCCGCTTGGGGGTGTTGTAGATCCGCTCGAACGCAAGGTCGTCGGAGGGCTGCGCGATCACCCGCAGATAGGCCAGCGCATCGCGGATTTCGGCGCGTTCATAGAACCGGAAACCGCCGACTATCCGGTAGTTGAGCCCGATAGCTATAAAGCGGTCTTCAAACTCGCGCGTCTGAAATTGGGCGCGCACCAAGATCGCCACCGCATCGAGCGATGCTCCTTCGCGCTCGAGCCGTTCCACGTCTTCGCCAACCCGGCGAGCTTCTTCCGGACCGTCCCAGATGCCGATGACGCGGACCTTGTCGCCGTCGTTGCGGGTCGTCCACAGTGTCTTGCCGAGCCTTTCGCTGTTCGCGCCGATCAGGCCCGAGGCGGCGGCGAGGATGTCAGGCGTGGAGCGGTAGTTCTGCTCAAGCCGGATGATTTTTGCGCCCGGGAAATCCTTCTCGAACCGCAGGATGTTGGCGACTTCTGCGCCGCGCCATGAATAGATCGACTGGTCGTCGTCGCCCACCACGCAGATGTTTTTATGCTCCTGCGCGAGCAGCCGGAGCCAGAGGTACTGGACCTGACTGGTGTCCTGATATTCGTCGACCATGATATATTTGAAGCGCTGCTGATACTGCGCCAGCACCCCGCGTTCCTTGCGAAAGATGTTGAGCATGTGCAGCGTCAGATCGCCGAAATCGCAGGCGTTGAGCGTTTTCAGCCGGTCCTGATAGAGCCGGTAGAACTGCTGGCCCTTGCCATTGGCGTAGGCCTCGTTCTCGACTGCATCGAGATCGGGCGGGTTGAGCCCGCGGTTCTTCCACCGATCGATCAGCCCGGCAAGCTGCCGTGCCGGCCAGCGCTTGTCATCGAGCCCCTCGGCCTGGATCAGCTGCTTGAGCAGTCGTAGCTGGTCGTCGGTGTCGATGATCGTGTAATTGGCCTGCAATCCCACCATTTCGGCATGGCGGCGCAGCATCTTGGCGGCGATCGCGTGGAATGTACCCAGCCAGGGCATGCCCTCGACCGCCGGTCCGATCAGCTCACCCACCCGGTTGCGCATTTCGCGCGCCGCCTTGTTGGTGAAGGTGACGCAGAGGATTTCGCTTGGCCAAGCCCGCCGCGACCGGACGAGATGTGCCAGACGTGCGGTGAGTGCCGCCGTCTTGCCGGTGCCCGCACCCGCCAGCATCAGCACCGGACCATCGCTGGTCAGCACTGCCTCACGCTGCGGCGCGTTTAGCCCGGAAAGCCAGACATCCTGCGCCTCAAGCACGGGATGGACGGGGATTTCGGGGGGCTGGGACACAAGCGAACAGCTAGGGAACGTCGGCCAGTCGCGCAAGGCCCTGCGAGGAACCGATGCTGCCGGGAGACGTATTCCCTGCAACATTCCTATTTCGTGGAGTTAATCATGCGTACCTTGTTTCTCGCGTCGGCTGCGGCGCTGACCCTTGGCTTTGGTGGCACTGCGCTCACTGCGCAGGATATGGCGGCACCGACTGCCGTTATCCTGAGCGTTGATCAGCAGACCATGTATCAAGGCTGGCCAGCCGAGCAGAAGACCAGCTACGATGCGTGGCCCGGCCCGTACCAGACCTATTACTGGACGCTGACCCCCACCCAGCAGACCGCCTGGTGGCGGCTTACCGCCGAGCAGCGCACCCAAATCCATCACATGGCCCCCGACCAGCGCAGCGTGGCGTGGAGCAACATCGAGGCACAGCTTAACGCATCGCCCCAGGCCGTGGTGACCCAGCAGGTCCAAGCCAATCCGGTCGGGTCGACTGCCCCGGCGACGGCTACACCGCCCAACCCGGAAGTTGCAGCAGCTCCGGTTCCCCCGGCGATGCCTGCGGACCCAAGTTATAACGCCGGTCCGTACAAGGGCGCGCTGACTGCCGTTCCAGCCGAGGCAATGAACAAGGTCTACCCCGTGTGCACGCGGACGCTGCGCGACAGTTGCCGTAATCCCGGGGGCAAGTAAGCCGCCTCCGATCCCTCCCGGAGTGCAGGTGGAAGGGCGTCGGGCAACCGGCGCCCTTTTCGCGTGGGGTTAGTCGTAGTCGTAGTGGCGCGTTTCGCCGTAGTCGTGATCGAAGTCGTTGCGCGTGGATTCGCGGTTCCAGTCATCGTTCCGGTCGCGGCGCGAATGCTCGACATGTGATGTGACCGCCTTCTCGGCAAGTTCGGAGTTGGCGACCTTATTGACAGCGACCGCTGTCCCGCCCGCCAAAACCGCACAGGAACCAAGCCAGACAATCGGAATTAGAATCATCGCCAGCACGATCTTGCCGACAATATCTTTTGCGAAGTTCATCAGGTTGGTCATACGACGACTTATTGCAGGGGCCGGTTAAAAGGAGGCTAACCGTCACGGCAAAGAGTTATGCCGGCTTGTCCGGCAACCGCAACAGCGTGATTTGCGCTTTGCCGACCTTGCGGTCTGCTACGGTTTCGAGACTGCGGAGTTGCAGCACTTCATCGTAGCCCGTCTCAAGACTTACCCAGGTCGCCGGACCGATCCAGCCGACCCGGACCAGCTTGTCCAACGCCACTGCGCCCGCGCCGCTGCCATAGGGCGGATCGAGCAACACGAGGTCGAGCGGAGCCTTGGCCGGACCCTGCGCCATCACGGAGCCGGCGCGCACGTCGGACTGGGGCTGGGCATGCAACGCCGCGATGTTCTGCCGCAGGGCACGCAAGGCGGCGGCGTCCTGTTCGACGAACAGGCAGCTCGCCGCGCCGCGCGACAGTGCCTCAAGCCCCAATGCGCCCGATCCCGCGAACAGGTCAGCCACGCTGAGCCCCTCGAACGAGCCGAGGCGGCTGACCAGCATCGAGAACAGCGTTTCGCGGGTGCGGTCGGCAGTTGGCCGGGTGGTGTCGCCTTGGGGCGCGACCAGCTTGCGGCCCCGCCACTGCCCGGCAATGATCCTCATCGGCGGCGCGTGCGCTGGACCCGCGCGCGGGCGTGTTCGTGGCTGGGCTTGGGCGGGGCGTCCTTGCCGGGGATGCGGAGCGATTCGGCGAAGCGCTCGACTTCGACCGGGCGGATTTCCACCGCCGCGCCGCGCGGCAGGTCGAGCAGTTCGAACGGACCGTAGCGCGTGCGCAGCAGCCGCGACACCTCGAGCCCGAGAAATTCGAGCACGTTGCGGACTTCGCGGTTTTTGCCTTCGGTGAGGGTCAGTTCGATCCACTGGTTGCGCCCGGTGCTGCGCTCCAGATTGGCATCGATCCTGCCGTAATGCATGCCCTCGACGGTGATCCCCTCCATCAGCTGTTCGAGCCGGTTCTGGGTGATCGCGCCGAAGGTGCGAGCGCGATAGGTGCGCGGGATGCCGCTCGAAGGCAGCTCCATCGCGCGCTTGAGCTCGCCGTCGTTGGTCATCAGCAGCAGCCCCTCGGTGTTAACGTCGAGGCGGCCGACCGGCATCACCCGCGGGGTGCCGGGGGGCAGCGCGTTGCGCAACGCGGTGTAGATCGTCGGACGCCCGGTCGGATCGCGCTCGGCGGTGATAAGCCCCGATGGCTTGTGAAACGCGAACAGCCGCGCGGCTTCGGCGGCCTTGACCGGCTTGCCATCGACGGAGACGCCCTTGAGGTTGGGCAGCACCGTGGCGGGAGTGGTGACGAGGTTGTCGCCCAGCTTGACCCGGCCCTCGGCGATCATCCGCTCGACCTCGCGGCGGCTGGCGATCCCGGCGCGGGCGAGCAGCTTGGCGATGCGCTCTCCGCTTCGCGGATCAGAAACGGCGCCGGTGCGGGGGGCTTCGGGCTTTTCAGTGGAGGACATGCGCGGGCCTTAGCGGGGGGAGCGCAACGAAGCCAGCGTTGCGCGGGTCCTTCGACAAGCTCAGGACGAACGGCCGTTTACCGCAAACAACATCCGCTCATGCTGAGCTTGTCGAAGCACGCGCGCTAAGCTTCGCCCAAAGCCATCTGCTCTTCGCAGAGATCGTGGAACCGCCTGATCCCGCCCTCGAGCATACCGAGGGTCAATTCCGGGACAGCCCCGGTCTCCAGCCCCTGCTGTCCCAGCGCGGCGGCGCGAAAATCTTCGGCACCGAACACGCCGCCGTCGAGCAAATCCCACGACCGCTGCCAGTGGTCGCGCGCCTTGTCGGTCTGCGGGGCTTCGGGGATCAGCATGAAATCCTCGACCAGCGTCCGGTTGTGGCTTTGCGGCATCATGGTCATCACGTTGATATAGTCGGGGCTCATGATGATCACGGTGCCGGGGAACAGCGTGTAGGTGTAGGTGCCGACCCGGCGCAGCGCGGCCATGTCGGTGAAGTCGATCCCGTCCATCTCGGCCGCACGGCCCACGAAGCTGCGCTGGTGCGTGCCGATCAGATCGCCCGAGGTGACCCCGTCCTTGAAGAACGGCCCGATCGTCTGGGCGTGCAGCCGCAGCACGTGGTAGCTTTCGAGGAACGCATCCATGATCAGCTTCCAGTTCGACGCCACTTCATGGGTGCGGCGCGCAAACAGGTGCAGATCGGCCATAGCGAAGGCGTCGAAATCCTCGCCCAGCACTTCGGCGGCGGCAAAATCGGCACCGGTCACAGGTGCGAACCAGATCAGCCCGCCGGCCTCGCAGCTGGGCAATTCCCGCAACCCGTAATCGCCTTTATTGAGACCGGGAAAAGTCTCGGGACGGGGCAACGCGAGCAGCCGCCCGTCGAGCGCATAGGTCCAGGCGTGATAAGGGCAGGTCAGCCGCTTGCCGCATTGCACTTCCGCGCCTTCGACCAGCCGGGTCCCGCGATGGCGGCACACGTTCAGGAAAACCCGCGCCTTGCCTTCGTCATCGCGCGCAATCAGCAGCGGTCGACCGGTGGCGTCGTGGGGGACGGACATGTTGCGGTCGGGCAGCAACGCCGAGGGGCACAGCACTTGTGGCAGGCGGTCGAACAGCGTGCGCTGCTCGCGCGCCCACCAGACCGGGTCGGTATAGGCGGCGGCGGGGACATGGGTGATGCCCGATACGGCGCGGGTCGCCCCGCCTGCGATCTGATGCGCCAGTGCCAACTGGCCTGCGGTTGGGCCCAAGGACGGTCGGTCTGCGGGAAGCGTGGAAGTATGGCTCATGGGGCTGGTCATAACCCATTTCGCCGCTAGTCTCGCGCCAAATTTGCATCTGCAAGGAAATGCTGAATGTCCGTGGATCTGGGCCGGTTCCTGATTTTTGCCGGCGTGCTGCTTGCGCTGGTATTTGTCGCGCTGACCAGCAAGACCTTTCGGCCCTATATTCGCAAGGCACCGCTGGTTACTTTTCTGCTCGGAATTTCCAGCGGTTTTCCGCTCACCCTGCTCATCGCAACCATGACATTCTGGCTTGCCAAAGTGGGGATCGACACCGCGACTATCGGGTTCGCAGTCGCACTTGGCATCCCCTACACCCTCAAGTTTCTCTGGGCACCTTTGGTGGACAAGCTGCCCCTGCCCTTTCTGACGAAGACGTTTGGGCAACGGCGGGGGTGGCTGTTCCTGATCCAGGCATTGCTGTTCGTATCGGTCTGGCAGCTGGGGGCAAGCAATCCGCAGCCCGGAAGCATGGGCCTTTTCGCGGTCTGGGCGCTCATCACCGCGTTTCTATCCGCCACGCAGGATATCGTGATCGACGCTTTCCGCATAGAGATACTGGACGAAGAGGAGTTTGCGCATGGCACCGCGACCAACCAGTTCGGCTATCGCACCGGCAATCTGATCGCGGGGGCGGGGACGATCTATTTCGCCTCGCAAGAAGGCTTGGGCCTCGGCTGGGCGACTGCTTACGGACTCACTGCGTTCGCAATCGTGCCGGCGATCATCGGCGCTCTGTGGATCGGGCCGGGCCGGTTCGTCGATCGCTTCGAACATGCGTCGGGGATGAAAGCCCGGCAATTCCTCACCGAGGCGGTCGTCAACCCGTTCCGCGAGTTCCTGACCCGGCATGGGGCCTTCATCATTCTCGCCTTCGTGCTGGTTTACAAGGTCGGCGATGCGATGGGACAGGCGATGCTCAGCCCGATGATCGTCGATCTGGGGTTTGCCGATCTCGACTATATTTCGGCGAACAAGCTGTGGGGCTTCGCCGCGCTGATCATCGGTTCCGCACTTGGCGCGCCTTTCATCCTGTGGCTGGGAATGGGCCGTGCGCTGCTGATTTCGGGCCTGATGATGATGCTGTCCAATGTCATGTTTATGATTCTGGCCGCCACCGGCAACAATTACTGGATGCTGGTCGCCGCCATCGGCACCGAAAACCTGACCAGCGGCATCGGGCTGACGGTGTTCACCACCTACCTGTCCGGCCTGTCGTCGATTGCCTATACCGCGACGCAGTTCGCGCTGCTGTCGTCGTTCGCCGGGGTTGGGCGGACTTTTATGGCCGGGCCAGCCGGGATCATCGCGGAAAAAGTCGGCTGGGTCGGGTTCTGGGGCTTCACCGTGATCGCCGCGATTCCCGGCATGATCCTGCTTTGGGTGCTGTGGAGCAAGGGCTATGTCGTGGAGGGCATTCGCCAGACTGGGGCGGTGGACGAACGCAATTTGAAGGAGCCCATCGGTATCGCGCGAATTGTCGGTTTCGGAGTGGTCGTTGTCGGGCTGGTCGGCCTACTTCTGTCACAGCCGCTCAAATGGGCCAATTCTACCGCGTGGACATTCGCGGCGATACTTGTGATCGGCGGGCTCGTCGCTTGGCTCGGCAAGACGAAAGTCGCGGCGGGCGGCGGGGCTGACGGCGATGCCGAGACGCCGCACTGAAAGGTCACACGAAAGTCACACGTAAAACATCGCTTCGCGCGGCGTTTTCCCGATCTGACACGGGGTGCTGACAATGTCCAAAGAGCGGTCGGCAGCCTGGCAAGCTTTCGCGGTGTAGGAAAATGGAAATCCCGCTCAGTCCGGAAACTCCCGGTTGAGCCGCAGCACTTCGCCCGCGAGATAAAGCGACCCGGCGATCAGGACGTCGCCCTCGGGAGGCAGCGCGCGCAGCGCGTCGGCCACCGTGCCGAAAGCGCGGATCGGCAGTGCAGTGTGGGGACCGAAGTTGTTCGCCGCATGCGAGTCGTGCCCGGCGACCGGCACCACCGACAGGCTCGCCAGACTGCCACCCAGCGGCCCGACAATCGCGGCGGGATTCTTGGCCGACAGCATCCCGATGATCAGGTGAAGTTTGGCGTCGTCTCCGGCTTGACTGGGGACCGCTGGCGGCTGGGCCAAACCTGGAGGCCCGCGATCCCCGCTTTCGCGGGGATGACGATTGCAAAACACCGCAATTGCCGCCCCCGCATCGGGGTTATGCCCACCGTCGAGCCACACCTTGCGCCCCGGCACCAGTGCGGTCAGCGGGCCATCGCCCAGCAGTTGCAACCGCGCGGGCCAGCGGGTTGCGCGGATACCTTGGGCCATCGCTTCGGGCGAGACCGCGATCTGCGACTGATGCCGCAGCAACGCCACCGCCAGCGCGGCGTTGTCGGCCTGATGTACGCCAACCAGCGCGGGCAGGGGAAGGGTGAGTTCGCCCCGTGCGTCGCTGTAAGCCAAGGCTTCGCCTACTTCGGTCCACCAGTCGCGCCCGCGCATTACCAGCGCGGCCCCAATTTTCCGCGCCACGTCAGCCACCGCATTGCTGGCCATTTCAGGATAGGCTTGCGTCACCAGCGGCACGCCCGACTGCGCAATGCTGGCCTTTTCGAACGCGATGCGGGCCAGCGGGGCTTGCGGCACCCCTGCCTCGGGGCGCAGCAGGAAGGCTTCGTGATCGATGCCGAGCGTGGCGATGCCGCACGCCGCCGGGCGCTCCAGCACATTGGTCGCGTCGAACCGCCCGCCAAGACCGACCTCGATCACGCAGGCATCGGCGGGATAGCGCGCGAAGGCCAGAAAGGTGGCGGCGGTGGTGACTTCGAAGAAGCTGGGGGCGAGGTCCCCGCTGGCGTCGAGCACTTCCTCCAGCAGCGCGGCGAGCAATTCGTCCTCGATCAGCCTGCCCGCGATGCGGATACGCTCGTTGTAGCGCACCAGATGTGGCTTGGTTGCGGCGTGGACTTTGTAACCCTCCGCCTCGAGCATCGCGCGCAGATAGGCGCAGGTCGAGCCTTTGCCGTTGGTCCCGGCAACATGGAAGGTCGGCGGCAGCGCGCGCTGCGGGTTGTCGAGCCGGCCCAAAATCGCGCGGATCGTTTCCAGCCCGAAGCGGCCCTGCGGAAGCGTCAGCAGCGCCAGTCGGTCAAGCTGGGCCTGAACTGCGGGGGAGTCGGAGGTGGCGAAGTCGTTCACCTAATCCTCCCCGGAACGGGGAGGTGGCACCTCGAAGAGGGGACGGAGGGGTCCCACCTGTCGTCGGGCGCAAGGCTACTGGCGAGGTGGGAACCCTCCGTCGCTTCGCGCCACCTCCCCGTTCCGGGGAGGATTTTCATCGTCACGCCGCCTTCGCCGGGCTCAGATAATCGAGCAATACCGTCAGCCGCTCCCGCAAATCCCGGCGGTGCACCACCATGTCGACCATCCCGTGGGCCTGGAGATATTCCGCGCGCTGGAAGCCTTCGGGAAGTTTCTCGCGGATCGTGTCCTGGATCACCCGCTGCCCGGCAAAGCCGATCAGCGCGCCGGGCTCGGCGATATGGACGTCGCCCAGCATCGCATAGCTGGCGGTGACGCCGCCGGTGGTCGGATCGGTCAGCACCACGATATAGGGCAGCTTCGCGGCGTTGAGGCGGCGGATCGCGACGGTGGTCTTGGGCATCTGCATCAGGCTGAGAATACCCTCCTGCATCCGCGCGCCGCCCGCAGCGGTGCAGATCACATAGGCGCATTGCTCGCGGATCGCGCGGTCGGCCCCGGCGACGAAAGCCGAGCCCACCGCCATGCCCATCGATCCGCCCATGAACGCGAATTCCTGCACCCCGAGCACTGCCTTGGTCCCGCCCAGAGTGCCGACCGCATTGGTCAGCGCATCGTCATGCAGGTTCGCGGCGCGGGCGGCCTTGAGCCGGTCGGGATATTTCTTGCTGTCGCGGAACTTGAGCGGGTCTTCGCGGACCTTTGGCGCGGGCAAGAGTTCGAAGCCGGGATCGAGCAACTGCGCCAGCCGCGCATCGGCGCCGATCCGCCCGTGATGCTCGCAGCGCGGGCAGACGCTGAGGTTTTCCTCATACTCCTTGGTGAACAGCATTTCGCTGCACGAAGGGCATTTGATCCAGAGGTTGTCAGGCGTGTCCCGCTTCTGCGTGAAGGGCAGCGAATTGCGAACGCGGTCGATCCAGCTCATGCGCGCCTACCTAGCACCATGCACCGCATCGGCAAGCGCGCGGGTCAGTTCGCGCACTGGACCGGCAGCATTGACGCCATACTGCCCGACCAGTTCGACCAGCGCCGAACCGACCACCACGCCGTCCGCGACCTTGGCGATCGCCGCCGCCTGCTCAGGGGTGCGCACGCCGAAGCCCACGACCACCGGGATGGTGGCCGAGGCCTTGAGACGGGCAACCGCCTCCTCGATGCTCGCCTGCGCGGCCTGTTGCAGGCCGGTGATCCCGGCGACCGAGACGTAATAGAGGAACCCCGAGGAGCCTTCGAGCACCACAAGCAGCCGCGCCGCGTCGGTGGTCGGCGTGGCGAGGCGGATCAGCGCCACCCCGGCACCGCGCAGCGCCGGGCCGAGTTCGGGGTCTTCCTCGGGCGGGATATCGACGCAGATCACCCCGTCGACCCCGGCCTTGGCGCATTCGGCGGCGAACCATTCGGGCCCGCGCGTGACCATCGGGTTGGCGTAGCCCATCAGCACCAGCGGCACTTGCGGGTGCCGCGCGCGAAAGTCCGCCGCAATGGCGAACAGATCGGCGGTGGTCGTCCCCGCGCCCAGCGCGCGCAAATTCGCCGCCTGGATCGCCGGACCATCGGCCATGGGATCGGTGAACGGCATCCCCAGCTCGATCACATCCGCGCCGCCCTCGACCAGCGCGTCGAGGATCGCGGGGGTCGGCCCGTCGCCCCCGGTGACGAAAGTGACGAGCGCGGGGCGGCCCTTGGCGAAGGCGGATTGGAGGCGAGTCATGGGAAAAGGGGCCGGATAAAGATCATAAAGAAAATGAACACCGGGACGGCGACCGGTATTGCACCGGCCATCCGCTCCGCACGAGTGCCGTTGAGAAATCGCTGCCGGAACCACTCGACCTTGGCGACATGAACAAGATACCAGGTTATCGCCGCGCTCGTTCCAAGTATGAGCGCGATGCCGAATATGCCGCTGAAGTCCTCCTCGGTCACAACTCCACCCCCAGATGCTCCGCAACCGAGAAGATGTCCTTGTCTCCCCGTCCGCAGAGGTTGGCGAGGATGATCGCGTCCTTGGGCAGGGTCGGCGCGACCTTGACCACGGCCGCAATCGCGTGGGCGGGTTCGAGCGCGGGGATGATCCCTTCGGTGCGGCACAGCAGCTGGAAAGCGTCGAGCGCCTCGACATCGGTGACCGAAGTATAATCGACCCGGCCGACTTCCTTGAGCCAGGCATGCTCGGGCCCGATGCCGGGATAGTCGAGTCCGGCGCTGATCGAATGCCCTTCGACGATCTGGCCGTCGGCGTCTTGCAACAGATAGGTCTTGTTGCCGTGGAGGATGCCGGGGCGACCGCCCGCAAGGCTCGCGGCGTGCTCCTTGTCGAGCCCGTGGCCCGCCGCTTCAACGCCCAGCATCTTGACTTCGGGATCGTCGAGGAACGGATGGAACAGCCCGATCGCATTGCTCCCCCCGCCGATTGCCGCGACCAGCAGATCGGGCAGGCGGCCGGTGCGGCTGAGCATCTGCGCGCGCGCTTCCCTGCCGATTACGCTCTGGAAATCGCGCACCAGCTCGGGATAAGGGTGCGGGCCAGCGGCGGTGCCGATGATGTAGAACGTGTCGTGGACATTCGCGACCCAGTCGCGCAGCGCCTCGTTCATCGCGTCCTTGAGCGTCGCCGCCCCCGCCGTCACCGGGCGGACCTCGGCCCCCAGCAGCTTCATCCGGAACACGTTGGGCGATTGCCGGGCCACGTCGGTCGCGCCCATGAAAATCGTGCAAGGCAGGCCGAACCGCGCGCAGACCGTGGCGGTGGCGACTCCGTGCTGGCCCGCACCGGTCTCGGCGATGATCCGGGTCTTGCCCATTCGCATCGCCAGCAGGATCTGGCCGATGCAATTGTTGATCTTGTGCGCGCCGGTGTGATTGAGTTCGTCGCGTTTGAACCACACTTGTGCGCCACCTAGCTCCATTGTTAGCCGTGGCGCGAAGTACAGCGGACTGGGGCGGCCGACGTAGTGTTCGAGCAAATCGTCGAACTCGGCCTGGAACGCCGGATCGGCCTTGGCGCGGCGGTATTCGCGCTCAAGCTCGAGCACTAGCGGCATCAGCGTCTCGGCGACATAGCGCCCGCCGAACTGGCCGAAGTGGCCGCGCTCATCGGGTTGATTTCGGAATGAATTAGCTGCGGTCATGGTTGCCCTTAGGTATTGTGGGCCGCTTTGCAGAACGCCGCGATTCTGTCCACGTTCTTGACGCCCGGCGCGGATTCGACCCCCGACGCCGTATCGACCAGCGGCGCACCGGTACGGCGGATCGCTTCGCCGACATTGTCCGGGGTGAGGCCGCCCGCCAAGCCCCACGGCAGCGGATGCGTCAGCCCTTCGAGCAGCGTCCAGTCGAACGCCAGCCCCATCCCACCGGGCAAGGCTGTGCCACCAGGGGTCTTGGCGTCGTAAAGTATCCGGTCGGCCGCAGCGATGTGGTGTCGCGCGGCGAGATCACCGGCCTTGCGGACTTCCACCACGGCCCACACCGGCAAGCCGAACCGGTACGCGATTTCTCCGCGCCGCCGGGCATCGACATGGTGGAGTTGCAGCGCTTGCAACCGGCCCGCCGCAATGCTGGCAGCGAGCAGTGTGTCATCGGGATCGACATATACCCCAACGCGCTCGATTGCCTCGCCCGATCGCGCCGCCAGCGCGGCTGCCTGATCCAGCGCCAGATTGCGCGGTGAGGGCGGGAAGAAGTTGAACCCGGCGTAGTCCGCGCGCGCCGCAATCGCCGCGTCGAGTGCTTCGGCGGTGGTGATTCCGCAGATCTTGATGGCTGTGGCGGACATGCGCGTGACGCTAGAGCGTCGCCTCGATTGCCCGCGCGGCCGAAACCGGGTCTTCGGCGCGGCTGATCGGGCGGCCGATGACGAGGACGCTGGCCCCGGCATCGCTGGCTTCGCGCGGCGTCACCGTGCGTTTCTGGTCGCCATGCCCATCGGATCCGTTGGCCGGACGCAAGCCGGGGATGACGAAATACCCCTCTTTCCACTGGCGGTGGACCGCCGCAACCTCGTGGCCCGAGCAGACGATCCCGTCGAGCCCGGCGGTCTGCGCCAGTTCGGCGAGGCGCAGCACCTGATCGTGCGCCGAGCCGTTGACGCCGGTGCGCGTCAGGTCCTTGTCGTCGAGGCTGGTCAGCAGGGTGACGCCCACGACCTTGCACCGCTCGCCCGCTGCGGCCTTGGCATCCTCCATCATCGCGCGCCCGCCGCTGGCATGGACCGTGACGATCGCGGGTTCGAGCACCCGGATCGCCTGCATCGCTGCGGCGACGGTGTTGGGGATGTCGTGGAGCTTGAGGTCGAGGAAAATCGGCAGGCCGAGCTTGGCGATCTCGTGCACCCCGTGGTGGCCATGCGCGCAGAAGAATTCGAGCCCCAGCTTGAGCCCGCCGACATGGCTCTTGACCTTGCGCGCCAAGGCTTCCGCCGCGTCGAGCCGGGGAAGGTCCAGCGCCAGATAGATCGGATTGGTCATGAGGCAGACGGGTTTTCGTGCGCCGCCGCAGCATCGAGCTGGGTGAGCGTGCCCACCGGCGGCGGCAGGATGGACGGCGTGGCGGTGGTCGCCTTGACGGTATTCTCCAGCGTCGCAATGCGCCGGTTAAGCCGCCAGCGCGCGGCGCGGTGGAGCAGCCACATCGGCAGCAGCCCCAACCCGAACGAGAACAGGACGATGAAGCCGACCGGCCAGTCGAAATGCAGATAACCATCAGTCAGCGGCCAGAAATTGACCCGCACCGGGTTCCAGTTGATCGCGATGAACGCGGCGAGCGCCACGGCGAGCAGCACCCAGATGATCGTGCGAATGGCCTGCATTGTGACTGTCTTTCTGCGATTTGCGCGGATGCTAGAGCGAATTCCCCCGGAAGGGAAGCTGTGCAATCTCAACTCTCTCCCCTTGCGGGAGAGATACGAAGGCTTGGCAACTCGTTGCTTGGCCGCAGTTGAGAGAGGCTCCCCTCTCCAACTTCGCCTAGAGGCTTTCAGCCTCAAGGCTTCGTATCCTCTCCCGCAAGGGGAGAGGGACTGTCGAGCTGTTACTCCCCAAACACCCGCGCGAAAATCCGATCGAGCAAGAAGTCAGCTAGTTCAGAGCCATTCCGTAAAGCGTTTTCTGAATGACCCTTAATGAAGCCACTCTCGCTTCATCGGTCCTGCGCAGCGAGTCGAGTTCAGGTAAAAGCTCTTGGAGTTCGCTTTCACTCATAAGGTGAGCGAGCGAAAGAAGCGATGCCTCCATCGACAGGATCGAATCTCGATTCTCGGAAGCTTGCAGGCGGGCTTGGCGCTCAAGGTCTTTCAAATTCTGGCGATCGGTCGGGCTTGCGGCGGAAAGATTGCACGGCTCGCCTGTACAGAGGCGCCGGTAATCCCGACTCAATGCAACGAAGGTGCGATGCCTCAGCGTATTAATCTGAGCGTGCGAAATTCGTTCATAAAGCGCTTCTGCTTGGGGATTCGAAAATGGTTTTGGGTGCCGGAGAGTCATGTGATCCATTTTGCGGAACGGAGGATCAGGAATCTCGTATCGCACCTCAGCGGTCGCCTGAGGCCTATCTCTCGGAAAATCAGAAGTGCAAGCGACTATGTTCGGCAACCCTAGGCCGATTAATATTATGTTCTCGATCCGAAGTATTTTCATCTCAAAAACCGTAGGGCGGGAAGGTTAACCGAGGATCGGAATTATATTGCGAGGTTATTGGTGGAAGGCCCAAGGCAGTCATTACAGCTTTTGCGCGATAGTTGACGAACGCCATACACCACGATCTCGGTTTCGGGCATCGACCGCTCCTGCGACTTCTGCGAACAGTTGTTGATCGAATCTCTTCGGGTGTCAATCACCTGTGGCGGGCGGATTGTCGAACACCCGCGCGAAGATGCGGTCGACTTCGGCGAAGTGGTAATCGAGCCCGAAGCTCGCCTCGAGCTGCTCGGCGGCGATGTGCGACGAGACTTCCGCGTCGGCCTTGAGCAGTTCGAGCAGCGACAGCGCGCCGTCGCTGTCCCACACCTTCATCGCGTTGCGCTGGACCAGCCGATAGCTGTCCTCGCGGCTGATCCCCGCCTGGGTCAGCGCCAGCAACACCCGCTGCGAGTGGACCAGCCCGCCCATCCGGTCGAGGTTGCGTCGCATCCGCTCGGGGTAGATCAGCAGCTTGTCGATCACCCCGGTCAGCCGCCCCAGCGCGAAATCGAGCGTGATCGTCGCGTCGGGACCGATGTAGCGCTCGACCGAGGAGTGCGAGATGTCGCGTTCGTGCCACAGCGCGACATTCTCCAGCGCGGGGACCACCGCGGAGCGGACAATCCGGGCGAGGCCGGTGAGGTTCTCGGTCAGCACCGGGTTGCGCTTGTGCGGCATCGCGCTCGAGCCCTTCTGCCCGGGCGAGAAGAACTCCTCCACTTCGAGTACTTCGGTGCGCTGCAGGTGGCGGACCTCGGTGGCGAGCCGTTCGATCGAACTGGCGATCACGCCCAAAGTGGCGAAATACATCGCGTGGCGATCGCGCGGGATCACCTGGGTCGAGACCGGCTCGACCGCGAGCCCCAGCTTTGCCGCGACATATTCCTCCACCGCCGGATCGATATTGGCGAAAGTGCCGACCGCGCCCGAGATCGCGCAGGTGGCGATTTCCGCGCGCGCCGCGACCAGCCGCGCCTTGCACCGGTCGAACTCGGCATAGGCCTGGGCGAGCTTGAGCCCGAAAGTGGTCGGCTCGGCATGGATGCCGTGGCTGCGCCCGATGGTGGGGGTGTGCTTATGCTCATAGGCGCGGCGTTTGATTGCGGCGAGCAGCGCGTCGAGGTCGGCCAGCAGCAGGTCCGAAGCCTGCGCGAGCTGGACCGACAGCGCGGTGTCGAGCACGTCCGAGCTGGTCATGCCCTGGTGCATGAAGCGCGCTTCGTCGCCGACTTGCTCGGCCACCCACGTCAGGAAGGCGATCACATCGTGCTTGGTGACGGCCTCGATCGCGTCGATCGCGGCGACGTCGATCTGCGGGCTCGTTGCCCACCAGTCCCACAGCGCCTTGCCTGCGCTGGCCGGAACCACGCCGAGCTGGCCGAGCTTGTCGGTCGCATGCGCCTCGATCTCGAACCAGATCCGCAGCCGCGCCTCAGGCTCCCAGATCGCACTCATCGCGGGGCGGGCGTAGCGGGGGACCATGTTCGACTCCGGTTTGGGGATGCGTGAGCCGCTAGGGGGAGGGGGCGGCGATGGCAAGGGCGGGGCGGTTGCATTTCACGCAAGTTGATAAAACACATCCTTGGAGGACGGTTTTGTTCTTGAAATTCGTCGCAGCGCAAATGCGACAAAGCCGCGCTGGCGGGCGCGGCTAGGGTGAAGGGGTTCGACGGTTCAAAGAGGGGTGTGGGCGTAGCAGGGTTGGGGAATGTAGGAAAATCAAACGAACGGTACTTTGGTCACCGACTTCGGAAGATTTGCCATTGTTCGCGAACGTTGCTTTCGTTGCAATTTTGAAGCGTGCTTGGCACATTTGCTTTTTAGAATTAGGTGCGCGACGACGATTCCCAATGATTAGAACAAGGACGGTACATGATGGAGCGACTCTTTGTTGGGGTGCTCGGAAATCGCGATTCCGGGAAATCTACAACTTGGAACACCTTGTTTGGGGGACCTGTTCGGACTGGCCGATATGCGAGAACACTTACGCTTTTTGGTGGTGAATGTGTCGAAGTCTTTTTGGTAAGTGGATCGCCCGAGGAACGGGGGCTCTACGCAGGTGAAATCCTAGATAACCAAGATTGCCGCATCGTGCTGTGTTCGATCCAGTATATCGATGCAGTTCGCAAGACGCTCGGGTATGTTGTCGAGAACGACTTCGATATTTTCGTTCAATGGCTTAACCCGGGCCAAATGGACAAAGGCGAGAACTTTGATCGCCTAGGGCTACTTCCTTGGCTGGTTGGGCATGAGGCTACGGTATCAATGCGAACCGGCAAAGATAATCCCGATCAACGAACGCAGGAAATCCGTCAGTTCGTTTATGGGTGGGCGAAAGCAAGAAACCTTACGTTTGCTTGCCCCTAATCAGGATTCTCGATCCCCACCCAAACTCCAGCGCCGTCTCCCCGGTCGCCATCCCATCCGCATCGAACCGCCGCTCGATAATCCGGCCCGCGCCGTTGGCATCGACCAGCACCACGGTCGAGCAGCGCGTGCCATAGATGGCGCCGCGGATGAACGGCGGGGTCTCGGCGGGTTCGATGGCGACGTCCGAGGGTTCGCGCGGGTGGAGGCCGAACTCGGGCAGCGTCTGACAGGCGAGCGCGGCGAACAGCGGGGCGGGATCGGTGGTGCCTGCCGCCAGCCAGTCGATCAGTGCGGATTTGAGGTGGAGCGTCTTGGGCCAGGGTTCGTCGAGGCTGCCGTTGGACAGGCCGTAGATGCCGTGCGGCAGTGTGGTGCAGGTCGGCTCGGGGCGGTTGGTGAGATAGGTGAGCTTGCCTTCGGCCACCAGTAGCAGGTTGAAGGGGTTGTAGGCATCGAGCCAATCCTCACTGCCCCTCCCCCTGGAGGGGGAGGCTGGGTGGGGGTGTACTGCCGCCAGCGTCGACGCTCGACTATTGCCTCGCTCCCCCCTCCCCGACCCTTCCCCGCCGGGGAAGGGGGAAGTAGCGTTTGCCGAAAGCAAATCGGTCACCAGCCCCCCGCGCGAGGCCTTGTCCGGCTTGGGCAGGCCATAGCCGCGCAGATTGGTGACCAGCACGAACCGCGCGGGCGAGACGCCCAGCCAGGTCCCGCCCGATTGCAGATCGCGCCCGGCGATGATGCCGCTGCCAGAGTCGTCGGATTTTGGCCACTCATGCAGAGGCGCGGCGGGCCGGGCGTGGAACTCGTCGCGGTTGCCGATGGCGACCAGTTGCCAGCGCGGATGCGCCTGCCAGCCCAGCGCGGCTACGCACATGGCAGGCGGGGCGATGACACCGCGCGTGGTTGGCCTTCGGCCGCCTTCGGCTCGACAGGCTCAGCATGAGCGGGTGTGGGGCAGGAGGCGACAAAAGCCAAAGTCCGCTCAGCCTGAGCCTGTCGAAGGCCCCGCGCAAGGTTTGCCCCACTCATATCAGCCCCTTGGCCTTCAAACTCACGTGTCCCTCGCGGCCGATAATCACGTGATCGTGGACTGCAATGCCGAGCAGCCGCCCGGCCTCGGCAATCTTGTTGGTAATCTGGATGTCGGCGCGGCTGGGCTGGGGGGAGCCGCTGGGGTGGTTGTGGACCAGGATCAGCGCCACCGCGCCGAGATCGAGCGCGCGGCGGATCACTTCACGCGGGTGAATCGCGGCCTCGTCGATCGAGCCGTCGCATACGTGCTCGTCGTGGATCAGCATGTTCGCCGCGTTAAGATAGAGCACGCGGACGCGCTCCACCGTGAGATGCGCCATGTCGATTGTGAGGTAATCGATCAGCGCCTGCCAGCTGCCCAGCACCGGTTGCTCGCGCACCGCGGTGCGGGCGAGGCGGCGCGCGGCGAGCGCGACGATCTTGAGCGCGGCGGCGCTGGTCTCGCCCATACCGGGGTGCTTGGCGAGCGCGCTGGCGTCGGCATTGAGCACGCCCGCAAGCCCGCCGAACCGCCCCACCAGGCTGCGCGCGAGCGGCTTGACGTCGCGGCGCGGGATCGCGGTCATCAGGAGGTATTCGATGACCTCATGATCGCCCAGCGCCTCGGCCCCGCCGTCGAGCAGGCGCTGGCGCAACCGCGCGCGATGTCCCGCTGCATCGTTCGGGGAGGCCGGGCGGGCGGTTGCTTCCTCGGCCATTGCGGCAACCACTCCCCGTCTCGTGCGTTACGTTTGCCTGCATTGCCTTTGGTCGGCCGTGCGCGCAAGTGTTGGGGCGATGGCCGAGGCCGAACAAGAATTGACGCCTTTTGAAGTGGATGGTGCTGCGGACCCGGTCCGGCGACGCTGGCCGCGTGTGGTTGGCGTGCTCGCCGTGCTGCTTGCGCTGGTGCTGGTGGGCGTATGGCTGGTGCGCAAGGACCTCGCCGAGCGGGTGATTTCGGGCCAACTGGCCGATTTGGGCCTCCCCGCAACCTACCAGATCCACCGGATCGGCCCGCGCCAGCAGGTGCTGAGCAATGTCGTGATCGGCGATCCGGCGCGTCCCGATTTGACGATCGAGCGGGCCTATGTCGATGTGGTTCCGCGCTTCGGAATTCCCGCTATCGGGCGGATCACGCTGGTGCGCCCGCGGCTCTATGGCAGCTACCGTAGCGGCAAGCTCAGCTTCGGCAGCCTCGACAAGGTGCTGTTCACCGGCAGCAAGGAGGCGTTCAAGCTGCCCGACCTCGATCTCGGGCTGGTCGATGGCCGGGCGCGGCTGGTTACCGATTACGGCCCGGTCGGGTTCAAGGCGCAGGGCGGCGGGAAGCTCCGCAATGGGTTCGCCGGAATCCTCGCAGCGGCTGCGCCGCGGCTGGCAAACGGGAGCTGCGTCGCCGAGGCGGCGAGCTTCTACACCACGGTCAAGATCGCTGCCGACCGCCCCAGTCTTGCGGGTCCGCTGCGGGTGGGCGCACTGAATTGTCCGAAGCAGGGGCTGTCGGTATCGCGATTGGCGGTCGATTTCGCCGGCCGGCTCGACCGCGCGTTCGATGGCGGCGAAGGCACTGCGGGCATCGAAAGCGGGGCTTTTGCCTATGGTGCGAACCGCGCCAACGGTTTCAACGGCTCGCTCGACTTCGCCTACCGCAAGGCGGCGCTGACCGCGCGCTACAAGCTGCTCGGGCGGGGAATCGCCACTCCGCAGGCCGCGGCCGCGACGCTGAGCGGCGAAGGCACGCTGCGATCGAGCGACAATTTTGCGCGCGTCGATCTCGACGGTTCGGTCGATGGCGGCGGTGTGCGGCTGGGCGAGGGGCTCGACGCTTCGCTCGCCCGGCTCCAGCGCAGTGCGGACGGTACGCTGGCAGCACCGATGCTGGCGCAAATCCGCAGCGCGTTGCTGCGCGAGGGCCGCAACAGCCGCTTCACCGCAGATTTCACCTCGCGGAAAACCGGGCAGATCGTCAATCTGGTGATCCCGCAAGCCGCGCTGCGCGGGGGGAGCGGGGCCGACCTTCTCACGCTGTCGCGCTTCGACCTGACGGCGGGCGGTGCCACTGCGCCGCGCATCGCGGGCAATTTCCGCACCGGCGGTGCCGGGCTTCCGGCCATCGAAGGGTGGATCGAGCGGCGGCCCGGAGGCAATCTGCTCGCCCGGATTACCATGGCGGAATATCGCGCGGGTGCCGGGCGGCTGGCGCTGCCGCAGCTGATGGTGGCGCAGGCGCCGGGTGGCGCGCTCGGTTTCGCGGGCAATTTGCGGCTGTCTGGCCCGCTGCCGGGTGGCTCTGCCGAAGCGCTGGAACTGCCGCTCGATGGCAATTGGTCGGCGGCGCGCGGGCTGTCGGTGTGGCGCGGCTGCACCCCGCTGCGCTTTGCCCGGCTGACGCTGGCCAATCTGACGCTCGACCAGCGTGCGGTGACGCTTTGCCCCGGACCCGAGGGCGCGATCCTGCGCAGCGATGCGCGCGGCACGCGGATCGCGGCGGGTGCGCCCTCGCTCGAAATTGCCGGAAGGCTCGGCACCACGCCGATCCGCATCGCCAGCGGCCCGGTCGGTTTCGCGATCCCCGGCGCGCTCGCCGCCAAACGCCTCAACATCGCGCTTGGCCCGGCGGCGACCGCAACCCGGTTCCAGATCAGCGACCTCACCGCGCGGATCGGCGAGGATATTGCCGGGCGTTTTGCCGGATCGGACGTCAGGCTGTTCGCGGTCCCGCTTGACTTGCTCGGGGCAAATGGGAGCTGGCGTTACGCCAAGGGCCGCCTGACCATCGCCGATGCGGACTTCCGCCTGCAAGACCGCCGGGGCGACGCGCGGTTCCAGCCGCTGGTCGCGAACGGCGCGACGCTGGCGCTCGAAAACAACCGCATCGTCGCCGCAGCGAGCCTGCGCGAGCCGTCGAGCAATCGCGGGATCGTCAATGTCGATATTCGCCACGATTTGACCGTCGGGCGCGGCCATGCCGATCTGGCGGTGCCGGGTGTCCTGTTCGACCGCGCGCTCCAGCCCGATACGCTAACCCGCCGCGCGCTCGGCGTGGTCGCCAATGCGCGCGGCACGGTCCGGGGCGCGGGGCGGATCGACTGGACGCTGCGCGGCGTCACCAGCACCGGCGCGTTCACCTCCGACAATTTCGATTTCGCCGCCGCATTCGGCCCGGTCAAAGGCGCGTCGGGCACGGTGGTGTTCACCGATCTCATCAATATGGTCAGCGCGCCCGACCAGAAGCTGCGGATCGCCGCAATCAATCCCGGAATCGAGGTGACCGACGGCATTCTCAGCTTCCAGCTCGAGCGCGGCAATGTGCTGCAGGTCAATGGCGTGACCTGGCCGTTTCTCGACGGGACAATGACGCTGTTGCCGGTCCGGATGAACTTGGGCCAGTCCGAATTGCGCCGCTATGTGCTCAAGATCGAAGGGCTCAACGCGGCCAAATTCGTTGAGCGGATGCAGCTGGGCAATCTTTCCGCCACCGGGACCTTCGACGGCACCCTGCCGCTGGTGTTCGACGAGAATGGCGGGCGGATCGAGGGCGGCGTGCTCAACGCGCGCGCGCCCGGTGGTAACGTGTCCTACATCGGCGCGCTAACCTACGAAAACATGGGGGCGATGGCCAATTTCGCATTCCAGGCGCTCAAATCGCTCGATTACAAGCAGATGCGGATCGCGATGGACGGCGCTTTGGAAGGCGAGATCGTCACCCGCGTGCGGTTCGACGGGGTGAAACAGGGCGCGGGGGCCAAGCGCAATTTCATCACCCAGCGCTTCGCCAATCTGCCGATCCAGTTCAACGTCAATCTGCGCGCGCCGTTCTATCAGCTGATCACTTCGTTCAAGGCGATGTACGATCCCGCTTTCGTCAAGGATCCGCGCACGCTTGGCCTGATCGACGCCAATGGCCGCCCGATCGCCCCGGCGGTCGTCAACCCGCCGCTGCCACCGATCAAACCCTCCGATATTCAGCCTTCAGACAGCAGGACTAAGCCATGAAGACCCATCAATTGACCAAGCTCGCCCCGGCTGCGACAACTGCGCTTATGCAAGACAGACTGACGGGAATGGGAAGGGTAGGCCAATGCTGGGCATTGGCGGTGCTGGTGTCGCTTGGCGTCGGCGGCTGCGTTTCGGTCAATGCACCGGACAAGCCGATCGTCATCGAGCTCAATATCAACATCAAGCAGGAAGTGATCTATCGTCTCTCGCAGGATGCGGGGAACACGATCGACAAGAATCCGGAGATTTTCTGATGTTTCGCTTTGGTGACCACAAGTTCCGCAACAGCCTGATCCTCGCCGTTGGCGCGATTGCGCTGACCGTGGCTGGTGCCGCCGCTGCGCAGAGCCGCGATCCGGCCTATGCTGCTGCGCGGGCATCGGGCCAGATCGGCGAGAAGATGGACGGCTACCTCGGCTTTGTCGCCGCGCCGGGCGCCGCATTGCGCGCCATGGTCGAGGACCTCAACATCAAGCGCAAGGCGGTCTATGCCGAAAAGGCCCAGGCCGCGAACGCCACGGTCGAGGAATATGCGCTGACCGCCGGCTGCCTCGCGATTTCGCGCACCGTTTCGGGCGAGAAGTATCAGGCCCCCGACGGCAGCTGGCAGACGCGCGGTGCAGGCGCGCCGCTGCGCGATTCGCGCTGCCCGTAACCCGGCGCGCGCACGTGTGACTTAACTCCGTCGCTCGCTTGAGCGGCACCGGGAAAAGCGCGTCATTCCGCACTGCACAATCCGCCGGTTGACACTTTGCGCCGCCTTTCCTAAGGGGTGCGCGCCTTGCGGGGGAACCCGTTTTCCGGCGGATTTCCTAGATTAGCGGACGACTCGACATCGCAGCGAACGACCCCGTTGAAGACCCTGAAGTTGTGCAGGACCCCCGGCTGTCGTCGCTCGACGAACGGCTGGCCCGGGCACAGCAGGCCGAACAGGCCAGGACAGCGGTTTCGTCGGGCAACCTTGGCATGACGGGCAAGGGCTCGTCGCAAGGCAACCGGGTGCTGTCGACGCTGATTGGATTTCCGCTG